>NZ_JBITGE010000012.1:0-180566 GCF_044456785.1 Micromonospora sp. NPDC050795
CCGGCGAGGACGCCCGAGCCAGTCGTCGATCTTCACGTACAGTGCGGTCAGAAGGGTGTTGAGGTCTGTCGTCACAAACAGATCTTCAACACCCTTCGTCTATGCCCACACCCCGGGGTCGTTAGGACTTACTCGTCTAGGGGTGGTCCCGGGGGACTATTTCGGTGGCTGTCCCGGATTCGGCTGGGGTGTGTGCGGCGACAGGCTCAGAGGCATGCCTGTTACCCGGAGTACCGGCCTGCTGGCCCTGGGCGGGATCGCCCTGGCGGCGCTGCTCACAGTGATCGGCCACCTCGAAGTCAACGACGACCTCAACCCGTGGGCGTTGACCATCAGCGACTTCGCGGTCTCCGACCGCGGCGGCGTCATCGACATCGCCATGGTGGTGCTCGCGCTCGCCACCGTGGCGTTGCTGTACGGACTGCGCCGCGCCAGCCCACCCCGACCGCGCTCCGGTCGAACGGCAGAGCTGCTGCTCGGCGCGTGGGTGGGTGGGCTGCTGCTGGCCGCCGTGGTGCCGACGAACGAGCCGGGCACCGCCATGACCACCGCCGCCTACCTGCACCGGTACGCGTCGGTGATCGCCTTCCTGGCGCTGCCGGTGGCCGGTTGGTTGCTCGCCCGCCGACCCGACCTGACGCCCGCCGCCCGGACGCTACGCACCCTGGTCCTGTTGAGCCTGGCCCTGGCGGCGGCGATGATCTGGTCCGCCTACCCCGGCGACCGGATGCTCATCGGCCTGGCCGAACGCCTCCTGATCCTCGCCGAGGTGGCGGTCCTGGTGACGGTGGCGACGAGCCTGACCCGGCCCGCACGCCGGTCGGGTCACTCCAGCTCGTGCAGCATGAGCTGACGGGCCGCCTCGGTGATGGAGCCGGACAGGCTCGGGTAGATGGTGATGGTCTGGGCCAGCTCGTTGACCGTGAGGTTGTTCTCCACCGCCATGGTGATGGGCAGGATCAGCTCGCTGGCCTTCGGCGCGACCACCACACCGCCGATCACCTGACCGCTGGCCGGACGGCAGAACAGCTTCACGAAACCGTCGGAGAGGTCGTCCATCTTGGCCCGGGCGTTGCCGGACAACGGCAGCATCACCTGCCGGGCCGGCACCTTGCCCGCGTCGACCTCGTCCTGCGAGACACCCACGGTGGCCAGCTCCGGGTCGGTGAAGACGTTCGCCGCGACGGTACGAAGCCGCAGCGGGCGGACCGCCTCACCGAGCGCGTGCCACATGGCGATCCGGCCCTGCATGGCGGCGACACTGGCCAGCAGCAGCACGCCCGTGCAGTCGCCGGCGGCGTAGATGCCGGGCACGTTGGTCCGGGAGGCCCGGTCGACTGTCACGTAGCCGCCCCGGCCCAGCTCCACCCCGTACTCGGTCAGACCCAGGTTGGCGGTGTTCGGGATCGAACCGACGGTGATCAGCGCGTGTGAGCCGGTCACCTTGCGGCCGTCGGAGAGCTCCACCTCGACGCCGTCGGCGGTACGCCGGACCGCGTCGGCCCGGGAGTTGTTGAGGATCTCCATGCCCCGGTTGCGGAACACCCGCTCGATGGCGGAGGCGGCGTCGGCGTCCTCGTGCGGCATCACCCGGTCCCGGCTGGAGACCAGGGTCACCTCGACCCCCATCGCCAGGTACGCGCTGGCGAACTCCGCGCCGGTCACGCCGGACCCGACCACGATCAGGTGCTCGGGCAGCTCCGGCAGGTCGTACACCTGTCGCCAGGTCAGGATGCGCTCACCGTCCGGTACGGCGGTGGGCAGCTGACGGGGCGTCGAGCCGGTGGCCACCAGCACGGTGGACGCGTCGATCGAGTATTCCTCCGCGCCGTCGGCGGGGGTGACGACGACCCGGTGGGTGTGCCCGAGGGAGTCCTCGCCGAGCCGGGCGGTGCCGGCCACGAAGGTGACTCCCGCCTTCAGCAGCTTGGCGTGGATGTCCGCGGACTGCGCCAGGGCCAGTCGCTTGACCCGCCCGTGCACCGCGCGCGCGTCGACGGTGACCGCCTCCAGGCCGTCCGAGTGCACCCCGAACTCCTCGGTGTCGCGGTAGCCGGTGACCACCCCCGAGCTGGCGATGAACGTCTTCGACGGTACGCAGTCGGAGAGCACGCAGGCACCGCCCGCACCGTCGGCCTCCACCACTGTGACATCGGCGTCCAGCTGGGCGGCGACCAGTGCCGCCTCGTACCCGGCCGGCCCCCCACCGATGATCACGATCCGGCTCACAGCGTTCGCCCTTCGTTGATGCTCACAGTGACTTTCTTCTCCCGAGCGCATTCGACACGCACTGTCGTATTCTCCCCCACCCGTCGGCCGGGCTATCGTCATCGCCGTGCGTCATCACGCCGCCTACGGCTCAAATCTCGATCCCGCCCGGATGCGCGCCTACTGTCCGCATTCGCCGATGGTCGGCACCGGCTGGCTGGAGGGCTGGCGGCTGACCTTCGCCGGGGCGGACGTGATCGGCTGGGAGGGCGCGGTGAGCACCCTCGTCGAGTCTCCCGGCGACCGGGTCTTCGTGGCGCTCTACGACATCCACCCCTACGACGCGGGCCAACTCGACGAGATCGAGGGGGTGACCGCCGGCACGTACCGCAAGCTGCACGTCCGGGTCTCCGCCCTCGACGGCGACGTGACCGCCTGGATCTACGTCTTCAACGGGTACGAGGGTGGCCTGCCGACCTCCTGGTACCTGTCGGAGATCGCGAACGCCGCCGAGAAGGCGGGCGCCCCGGACGACTACGTCACCGAGCTGCGGGCCCGCCCCACCGGCACCGCCTCGGCGTAGCAGCGCGTATCGCACGCCCCCAGTGTGCTACCGCTGTCGACCGGAGCGCCGGTCGGGCCGGACCGGGGTCGTCAATCACACACCGGTCGCCGGCACGGAAAGTTCGTACATGTCGGTCCACTGCGTCTCCCGCAGGCCCACCGACCGGTACAGCGACAGCGGGGCGGTCGGGTTGGTGAGGTCGACGCCAGGCCGACCGCGCGCCGCCCCTTCTCGGCGTAGCGGGCGAAGGCGCGGCGCAGCAACGCCGCACCCACACCCCGACGACGGTACGCGGACCGCACCGACAGACTCTTCACCCAACCCGACTGCTGGTCGAGCGCCTGGTCCGAGGACTGCAACGCGCCGACCGGCACCCCGTCCACCTCGGCGACGAACCACTCGTCCCAGGCGGTCAGGTCGCCGATCCGGGCCCGCCACCGCTCGTACGACAGCGGCTCGTGGTCCGGAGTGTCGCCGAAGGCGTCCTCGTAGATCCGGTGGAACTCCACCAGATCGGTCTCGTCGTCCGGACGGACCGGCCGCACCGTCACGGCCGGCGGCCCGGTCGGCTCGTCGGGCAGGTCGTCCAGCGGCCGGCTCATCCGGACGTACCGCTTGACGAGGGCGAACCCGAGCCCGCGCAGGGCGTGTTCCCAGTCACGTTCCGGCGCGAAGACCGCGCAGCGGACGGTGAGTGACGGCAGCCCCCGCTCGGCAGCGCGCTCGGCGACGCGGTCCAGTTGGCGCAGCAGCAACGGCGCGCGGACGGCGGCGGCCCGTACCGGATCGACGTAGACCTCCACGAACTCCCGGCCCACCCCGGTCGGGTTGTCCACCGTCGCCCAGCCGACAACGGTGTCGTCGGGGTCGATGGCCAGCCAGGAGTCCCGGGTCGGGTCGAAGTGGGCGGCGGTCAGCGACGCCGCGACGTCCTCGGCGTCGAAGTCGGGATGACCGATGGCGAAGGTGTCGGCGGCGTGCACCACCGCGAGGATCGCCGACACGTCGTCGAGGGTGGGTCGGCGCGTCGTCCAACCAGCGGGAAGGGTCACGGCAGGACATCCTGGCAGCCGATCCGCTCCGGCGCCGCCCATTTTTCCGGCCGACGGGAGGCTCAGCCGAGGTCGACCCGGGTGCGGTGCAGCAACTCCACCAACTCCGCGCCGTCGGCGGGCCCGAGGGCCGTGAACGCCGGCGCGGCCAGTCGGTTGGTCACCGCCTCCGCCCAGAGCCGGCGGCGCACCAACGGCCCGATCGGCGGGTACGGCGGCGGCCAGCCACAGGCCACGGCCCCGGCCTCGCCCTCCGGCCCGGACAGCACGGCCTCCAGCGGGGTCATCCCGGCCGCGCGTACCGCCAGCAGGTAGGCGCCGGTGAAGTGTTCCCGGAGCAGCCGCAGCCCGGCGGCGCTGCGAGCCCCGGGTGAGAGATCCGGAAGCGGCATGGCCCGCCACGCGGCGAAGAGCGGCATCCCACTGGCCTCCGCCGCCACCACCGCCCGCTCGACGAGCGCCGACAGGCGCTCGGTGCCGGGCAGCGGCCCGAGCTGCTGCGCCCCCCACCGGCAGCATTCGGCGAGGCTCGCGGCGGCCACCTCGAACGGCGGAACGACCCGGGCGGCGGCGTCCCAACCGTCGGCGACCGCGTCCGGGGCGATGAACCCGAGGGCGGCGGCGGCCGTCTCGGCCCGCACACCGCCGAGCGCGCCGGCCCGGCCGCTGATGTAGAAGGCCCAGCCGGAGATGCCGAGCAGTCGGGCCCGGCGCAACGTCGTCGGATCCCGACTGAAGGCGTCGCCCAGGTCGAGCACGACAGGCTTACTGGCGGCCGCGACCTGCTCCGGAGTCACCGCGCCGCCCCGCTCGGGCAACCCGGCCCGGCGACCACGACCACGCCCCGACCCGGGGCCACTCGCCGTGTACGGCGCGCACACTCGTCGTCGTCCATCGATGCTCAGTCTGCCGCGCCACCGCCCGCGTCCGCATCCCCCTCTTCGGCCGCCAGTGCCTCGACCGCCGCCTCGACCTCACCGGCGCGCCGCCGGGCCACGGTGACTGCCCGCTCGGCGGCACGCCGCGCGAGCCTGGCCCGGCTGAGGTCCTGCTCGGCGACCGCGCGCCGCCGCTCCAGCTCGGCCAACTCGGCCTCAAGGCGATCGAGTACGGCCACACCGTCGCGCTCCTGCCCGGTCGCCTCGGTCAGCTCGGTCTCCGCCCGCTCCTGGTCGGCCTGGGCCTTCGCCAACTCCCGGTCCAGGGCGCGGCGCTGCCGGGCCCGCTCGGCTCGGGCCGCCCGCTGTGCGGCCCGTTCGGCCTGCTCGGCACGCTCGGCCGCCCGGTCCGTACGGGGTGCCGCCTCGGGACGGCCGCGTTGGGGGCCGGGTCGGCGGGTCGGGCGTTCCTCCTCGTGCTCCTCGTCATCGTCGGTGACCAGCCGCAGTTGAGGCCGGGGCACCTCACCGAAGCCGGCGTAGCTGGCCGCCCGCAACAGGCGCCCCGCCCGCACCTGCTCGGCGACCTCGACGTCGGAGAACGCCGCGTTCAGCGTCGCCTCCACCTTGGCCAGGGGCAGCCGGCTCGCTGGTGGCGCGTCCGGCTCGGCAGCGGCGAGCTTGCGAACCTCGGCGACCAGGGCACCGACCACCGCCCGGCGTTGCGCTGACAGCTCCCGCAGTCGGGGCCCCCGCAACTCACGTTGGGCGACTCGCAGGGCGTCGGCGAGCTGCACCAGATCGGCGACCAGCTCCGGGCGTTCGATGGCAAGCAGGTTCACCAACCAGGCGGCCACCGTCGGGCGACGCAGCCGGGCCAGTTGCCGGGCGGTGGTCGGGTCGCCGGCCCGGCGGGCCTCGGCCACAGCGGCGTCCCGGGCGGCCACGAACCGGTCCGGTGGGGTGCGGTAGAGCTGCTGCACCAGCTCCGCGGAGAGGCCGGGCATCGGGTCAGACGTCCACCCGGCTACCCGGCTCCAGTCGCTGGTACTCGGTGCCGGACAGCGCTGTGTACTGCCGGTCGAGCACACCCAACCCGTTGTCGTTGAGCAACGCGTCGTGCAGGGCGTACGCGCGCCGCGGCGCGACCGCGCGGATGAAGTCGACCACCTCGGAGAACTTCGACCAGGGGGCGTGGATCGGCGCGAAGAGCGTGTCGACGGGGGTCTCGTCGGGCACGACCAGAGAGTCGCCCGGGTGGTAGACCACGTCGTTGATCAGGTAACCGAGGTTGTCGACCACCGGGATGTCGGGGTGGATCACAGCGTGCCGCCCCCCGTACGCGCGCACGGCGACCCCGGCGGCGGTGAACGACTCACCGGCGCTGACCGGGCGCAGCACGTCGGCCGCGTCGCCCAGGGCCTCGCCGAGCGAGGCGGGCCCGTGGATCGGGAACGGCTGTCGGTCGAGTTGGAGGCGTACCGCTGCCAGATCGAGGTGGTCGGGGTGTTCGTGGGTGATCAGCACCGCGTCCGCACCGTCCAGCGCCGCCGCTGCGTCGCTGAACACCCCGGGATCGACGACGAGCACTCCCCCGTCATGTTCCATCCGAAGGCAGGAGTGGGCGTACTTGGTGAGCCGCATCGTGACTCCTCGATTATCGAATCGTGACGTCCTCAGCGCAGTCTGCCGGAACCAGCCGGCGTGCGCGTCGCGTCCGAGCTATCGCCACACCGGTTGACGACGATGGGAGCGGGGATGGACGGACAGGTGGGACGACGACGCAGTGCGCTGCTGGCGGCGACGACACTGGCGGCGGCCCTGGCGCTGACGGGGTGCGGTGCCGGCGACAGCGGGGCGCAGGACAGCGCGGGCACGGCGGCCAAGGCGCCAGCCGCCAACGGCGGTGAGGTGAACCGGGACGCCGCCGCGGGCGCACCGGAGGGGGCCGGTGCGGGCGCACCCGACCTACGGGTCGACCAGCGGGCGATCATCTACACCGGAAAGATGCGGGTGCAGGTGGACGATGTGGACTCTGCCGCCCGCGAGGCCACCGCGGTGGCCGGTCGGGCCGGCGGCTTCGTCGGGGGCGACCAGCGGCACAGCGCCGACGCCGACGCGGTGGCGGAGTTGGAGTTGCGGGTGCCGGCGGCGAAATTCACCGGCGTGGTGGAGGAGATCGCGAAGCTCGGTCGGCAGCAGAGCCGGGAGATCAACACTCAGGACGTCACCGAGGAGACGGTCGACCTGGAGGCCCGGATCACCAGTCAGCGGGCCCGGGTGGAGAGCGCCCGCCGGTTGCTGTCCCGGGCCACCTCGATCACCGACCTGGTGTCGCTGGAGAACGAGTTGGGTCGACGGGAGGCCGACCTGGCCTCGCTGGAAGCCAAGAAGCGACGCCTGGCCGACCTGACCGCCCTCTCCACGATCACCGTGTCGCTGGCCGGGCCGGCGGCGAAGGACGCCGACGAGAAGGCCGAGACCGGTTTCCTGGTCGGGCTCAGGGGCGGCTGGAAGGCGTTCGTCGTCTCGATGACCGTCCTGCTCACGGTGCTGGGCGCACTGCTGCCGTGGCTGGTGGCACTGGGCGTACCGCTGGTGGCGCTGCTGGTGGTGCTGCGCCGGCGGCGCAAGCCCTCGGCTCCGGTCGCGCCGGTCAGCGCGCCGCCGCCAGTGCCCGCAACGCGGTCTGCACCATGACGCGGACGCCGACCGCGATGGACCGCTCGTCCACGTCGAAGCTCGCCCGGTGCAGGTCGACGTTGGGGCCGCTGCGACCCACTCCGAGCCGGGCGAGGGCGCCGGGGACGTACTCCAGGTACCAGGAGAAGTCCTCGCCGCCCATGCTCTGCGGTGTCTCGGCGATCCCGTCCGGACCCAGGGCTGCGGCGGTGGCGGCGGTCAGCACCTGGATGGCGCGGGCGTCGTTGCACACCGGCGGTCGGCCGCGCAGGTATTCCAGGTCGACGGTGGCACCGGTCGGCGCGATCACGTCCCGCACCACCTGAGCGACGATCTTGGGAGCCTTCTCCCAGGTGTCGCGGTCCATCACCCGGAGGGTGCCGGACGCGCTCGCCTCCGACGGGATGACGTTGTAGCGGGTGCCGGCCGAGGCGTGGCCGAAGACCAGCAGCAGGCCGCTGTTGGCCGGCACCCGACGACTGACCAGGGCCGGAACCTCGGTGATCAGCCGACCGAGCGCGTCGACCATGTCGACGGTCAGGTGCGGGCGGGCGGTGTGCCCGCCCGGGCCGGAGAGTCGGACGGTCACGTTGTCGGCGGCCGCGGTGATCGGGCCGACCCGCAGGCCGACCTGGCCCACCGGCAGGTTCGGGTCGCAGTGCAGCGCGAAGATCTGCACCACGTCGTCCAGACCGCCGGCCTCGATGACCTCCAGCGAACCGCAGGGCAGGATCTCCTCGGCCGGCTGGAAGATGAGCCGGACCCGACCGTCCAGCTCACCGAGGTCGGCAAGCTGGGCCAGCAGCATGCCGACGCCGAGCAGGACCGAGGTGTGCACGTCGTGCCCGCAGGCGTGGCAGACGCCCTCCACGGTCGACCGGTACGGAACGTCCTTGGGGTCGTCCAGCGGCAGCGCGTCGATGTCGGCGCGCAGCGCCACGACCGGGCCGTCCGGCCTGCCGTTGACGTCGCAGATCACGCCGTTGCCCTTGGGTAGCAGGCGCGGGCTCAGCCCGGCCAGCGACAGCTCCCGGGCGATCAGCGCGGCCGTCTCGAACTCGTTGCCGGAAAGCTCAGGGTGCGAGTGGAGGTGACGGCGCGTAGCGATCAGCCCCGGTACCCGGAGCGCGAGAAGGTGGTCCAGCTCGCGGGGCAGAGGCTCGGATCCCGGTGGCGTCTCCGGCCAGGACGACGCCAGCTGGCCACTCGTGGGCAGCGTCAACGCACTCGTCACGTCGAATTCTCGATCACTAGGAATGGATGGATCATCGGGGACAGCAGACAGCCTAGACCTCCGACGGTGACGCTGCGCAACCTCGTTACGGTAATGATCGGACCGCGCAGAGTCACGTATGCCCTGATGAGGCCGCTCGTCAAGGTGGGGGACCGCAGGTAGATCACGGTCGAATGCCGTCATCAGCCCCTCACCTCCTACAACGCGTAACCGATCGGGGTGGTCCCGAATCCCGGTCGACAGTCGGAGACCCGTTGCCAAATTGTCGCATTAGTCGGGGTGATGAACTGACACTCCGACAATAAGCCGACCACACAGCGCAACGAGCCGGATAAGGACGCTCACACGCACCCACCCACCGTGGGCGCACAGGGTGTGCGTCCCGGCTCAACCGACCGGATACCCGCTGAGGGCGCCGGACACACCGCAGCCCGAGGCCGCAGTCGCGGCGCGCCCCGAGGCCGCAGTCGCGGCTGGACGCTCAGAAGCGGTCGGTGGGGCGGTACAACCCCCACACCTCACGCAACGTCCCGCAGACCTCACCCACTGTCGCCCGGGCCCGCAGTGCCTCCTTCATCGGGTACAACACGTTCTCCGTACCCTCGGCGGCGGCCCGAAGATCGGCGAGAGCCCGTGCCACCGCGTCGGCGTCACGCTCGGAGCGCAACCGGGCCAGCCGGTCGGCCTGGGCCGCCTCGATCGTCGGGTCGACCCGCAGCGGCTCGTACGGCTCCTCCTCGTCCACCGTGAAGCGGTTGAGCCCGACCACCACCCGCTCCCCCGAGTCGATCTCCTGGGCGATCCGGTACGCGGACTGCTCGATCTCCCGCTTCTGGAACCCGGCCTCGATCGCGTCCACCGCCGAGCCGTGGTCGGCCACCCGCTCCATCAACTCGACGGCGGCAGCCTCGATCTCGGCGGTCATCGCCTCCACCACGTACGACCCGGCGAACGGGTCGACGGTGGAGGTCAGGTCCGTCTCGTAGGCCAGCACCTGCTGGGTACGCAGCGCGAGCCGGGCCGCCTTCTCGGTGGGCAGCGCGATCGCCTCGTCGAAGCTGTTGGTGTGCAGCGACTGGGTGCCACCGAGCACGGCGCCCAGACCCTGCACCGCCACCCGAACCAGGTTCACCTCCGGCTGCTGGGCGGTGAGCTGCACGCCCGCGGTCTGGGTGTGGAACCGCAGCATCATCGACTTCGGATCCTTGGCGCCGAAGTCGTCACGCATCAGCCGAGCCCAGATCCGCCTGGCGGCGCGGAACTTCGCCACCTCCTCCAGCAGCGTGGTGCGGGCCACGAAGAAGAACGACAGCCGGGGAGCGAAGTCGTCGACGGCGAGCCCGGCGGCCAGCGCCGCCCGCACGTACTCCACCCCGTTGGCCAGCGTGAACGCGATCTCCTGCGCGGGCGTCGCGCCGGCCTCCGCCATGTGGTAGCCCGAGATGGAGATGGTGTTCCACTTCGGCACCTCGCTGCGGCAGTACGCGAACGTGTCGGCCACCAGGCGCAGCGACGGCTTCGGCGGGAAGATGTACGTCCCCCGGGCGATGTACTCCTTGAGGATGTCGTTCTGGATGGTGCCGTTGAGCGCCGTGCCCGGCACCCCGTTCTCCTCGGCGACGAGCTGGTAGAGCAGCAGCAGCACCGAACCGGGCGCGTTGATGGTCATCGAGGTGGACACCTTGTCCAGTGGAATGTCGGCGAAGAGCAGCCGCATGTCCTCGATGGAGTCGATCGCGACACCCACCTTGCCGACCTCGCCGTGCGCGATCGGCTCGTCCGAGTCGTAGCCCATCTGGGTCGGCAGGTCGAACGCGACCGAGAGGCCCATCGTGCCGGCCCGCAACAACTGGTGGTACCGCGCGTTGGACTCGGTGGCGGTGCCGAAGCCGGCGTACTGGCGCATCGTCCACGGGCGGGAGGTGTACATGGTGGGGTAGACACCCCGGGTGTACGGAAACTCGCCCGGGCTGCCGAGCCGGGAGTCCAGGTCCTCCGGAAGGTCGGCCTCCGTGTAGACGCCGTTGATCGGAAAACCGGACTCACTTGACCGCCGTTGGTTCATCCCCGGATGGTAGGACGCCTGGCCACGTCGTCGGGTGAGGGATACCGCACAGTGCGTCCCGACCGGTCGACACCAGGTGAACGACAGGGCACGTTCTGTCGACTTCGACAAACGTCCGCCGCGTCGGCTTTCGCATCCGGCGTCGGAACCAGCAAGATAGGGGGGTTGTGTCCCAGCCCCCCTCGATTTCCCCCGGTGGCTTTTCTGTGACTCAGATCCCGACGTGGAGCGGCGGACCAGTCAGTCCCGCCAACGGACGAGCGGCGCCCGGCACCACCATTGGTGACCGGTACTCGCTGCGGTCCTCGGTGGGCAACGGCGGCATGGGCACGGTGTGGCGCGCCACAGACACCCTGCTGCGCCGTGACGTGGCGGTGAAGGAGGTCGTCCTGCCCCCGGGGCTGGCCCCCAGCGACCGCGACGCGATGTACGAACGCACCCTGCGCGAGGCCCGCGCCGCCGCCGCCATCCAGCACCCCGCCGTGGTGCAGGTGTACGACGTGGTCACCGAGGCGGGCCGGCCGTGGATCGTGATGGAGCTGCTGGACGCCCGCAGCCTCGCCGACATGGTGATCGAGGACGGGCCGGTCGCGCCCCGGGCCGTCGCTAAGATCGGCATTGCGCTGCTCGGCGCGTTGGAGGTCGCGCACGCGATCGGCGTCCTGCACCGCGACGTCAAACCCGCCAACGTGCTGATCTGCACCGACGGGCGCTGCGTGCTGACCGACTTCGGGGTCGCCCGGATGCCCACCGACGTGCAGCTCACCACCCCGGGCATGGTGCTCGGCTCGCCGCACTTCATCTCGCCCGAGCGGGCCATGGGCCAGGAGTTCGGGCCGCCGAGTGACCTCTTCTCGCTGGGTGTGACGCTCTACACCGCTGTCGAGGGGCGCCCCCCGTTCGACAAGGGCGACCCGATCGAGACCATGCACGCCGTGGTGGAGGACCCGCCCGCCCCACCGCAGCGCAGCGGCCCGCTGACCCGGGTGCTGATGGGTCTGCTCGAGAAGGACCCGGCACGCCGACTCGACGTGCACACCTCCCGGGCCATGCTTCGCGAACTGCTCGCCGGCCCGCTGGGCAGCACCGCGACGGCCGTGCACTCGGTCACCGACCCGTACGCCGTGGTGCCGGTGCAGCAGCGCCCCATCCCCGTCCTCCCGCCGCCCCAGCCGGAGCCGAAGCCGGACAGCCAGATCGGTGGCAAGGCGATGCTGGCCCCGGGCGAGTCCCTGACCGACCGGCTGGCGTCGCTGCGCCGGGGCGAGCGCCCGCAGGCGGCAGCTCGCCCGGCCGGCACCACCGGGGGTCTCGACGAGACCAGCGCCGACGCGTTGGCCGGCCCGCTGCACACGCCGACCGGCGCGATGCCGACGACGGGCCGACCGGCCGCCGGGCGCACCTACGGCGGCAACGCGGACGCCACCCAGCGGGTGGACGCCGGCGGGCACCCCGACGCCACACAGCGGGTCAGCTACGGCAGCCCCGCCGATGCCACCCAGCAGGTCGGGTACGGCGGCGCAGCACCGGAGGCCACCCAGCGCGTCGGCGGCACCTACGGCGGCGGCAACCAGTGGTCGGTGCCGGGCACCGGCCAACCCTGGGCGACCACGCCCGCCGCTTCGGGCGGCAGCGCGCTGGACAAGGCCCGGGCCACCGGTGGTCAGCTCGTCACCACGGTCAAGGGCTGGCCGCGCAAGGTGCAGCTCGCCGCGGCCGGCGGCCTGGTCCTCGTGCTGCTGCTCACCGCGGTGGCGCTCTCCGGCGGCGACGACGCCCCGCCGAGCACACCGGCCGCGCAGCCCACCACGTCCGCCCCGGCGGCCCCCACTGTCGAAATGCAGGAGCACACGGCCCGCGGAATCCAGGTCATGGTGCCGAAGGGCTGGAAGAAGGCCACCGGCGGCTCGTACACCGACTACATCGACCCGGCCGACAGCGGCCGCAAGGTCCGCATCATCACCGAGAAGTGGACCAGCAGCTCCGTCCGGTGGGCCGAGACGGCCGAGAACGGCCTCAAGACCCGGAGCACGTCCTGCGTCAAGCCGTACAACCAGATCTCCTCCACCGAGACCGAACTGGCCAGCAAGCCGGCAGCCGAATTCGAGTACACCTGCGGCGCGGGTGACGCGATGCGGCACGGTGTCTGGCGGGGCGTCGCGCAGGACGGCAAGGCGTACTCGTTCTACCTCACCGCCACGGACGCCAAGTTCGCGGAGAGCAAGGCGATCTTCGACGAGATGGCACGGACCTTCCAGCTCACCGGGAACGGCTGAGCCGGAGGGAACCCACAGGGGTGATCCGTCGCCGTGCTATCAAGAGGCATGGCGGCGGACAGCACTGACATCGACGACATTCGTGAGCAAGCCCGGCGTTGGCTGGCCGACGACCCCGACCCGGCCAGCCGGGACGAGCTGACGGCGGTGATCGACGGTCTCCCGGCGAGCGGCCCGGAGCTGGCCGACCGGTTCGCCGGCCCGCTGACCTTCGGCACGGCGGGCCTGCGCGGCCCGCTACGCGCCGGCCCGAACGGGATGAACCTCGCCGTGGTCACCCAGGCCGCTGCCGGCCTGGTCACCTGGCTCGCGGCCCAGGGGGGCACCGGCCCGCTGGTGATCGGGTACGACGCCCGGCACGGCTCCCGGCAGTTCGCCGAGCGCACGGCCCAGGTGGCGACCGGTGCTGGCCGCCCGGCGCTGGTGCTGCCCCGCCCGCTGCCCACCCCGGTTCTGGCGTACGCCGTGCGGCACCTCGGCGGTGTCGCCGGCGTGATGGTCACGGCCAGCCACAACCCGCCGCAGGACAACGGCTACAAGGTCTACCTCGGCGCCGAGCTGGGCGGCGAGTTGGGCGCCGGCGCGCAGATCGTGCCACCCGCCGACGCCGGTATCGAGGCCGCCATCCGATCGGTCGGGCCGCTGGCCCAGGTGCCGTTGGGCGAGCCCGGTCAGGTGCTCGGCGACGACCTGGTCGCCTCGTACGTCGAACGGGCCACCGCGGTGATCGACCCGGACGGGCCACGGGACCTGACCGTGGCGTACACCCCGCTGCACGGGGTGGGCGCGGCGGTGCTCACCGCCGCGTTCGCCAGCGCTGGTTTCCCGACCCCCGGGGTGGTGCCCGACCAGGCCGAGCCGGACCCGGCGTTCCCCACCGTGTCGTTCCCCAACCCGGAGGAGCCGGGTGCGGTGGACCGGCTGATCGCCCTGGCCGACTCCACCGGGGCGGACCTCGCCATCGCCAACGACCCGGACGCCGACCGTTGCGCGGTGGTCGTCCGGGACCGCGACGGCTGGCGGATGCTGCGGGGCGACGAGGTGGGCGTCCTGCTCGCCGATCACCTGATGCGCCGGGGGGTGACCGGGCTCTACGCCACCACCATCGTGTCGTCGTCACTGCTGCGGGCGATGTGCGCGGCGCGGGGCCTGCCCTACGACGAGACGCTGACCGGCTTCAAGTGGATCGTGCGGGCCGGCGGAGGAAGCGCGCCGCTGGTCTTCGGCTACGAGGAGGCGCTCGGCTACTGCGTCGCCCCGGAACACGTGCGGGACAAGGACGGCATCACCGCCGCGCTGACAGTGGCCGAGTTGGCCGCCGGCCTGAAGACGCAGGGTCGCACGCTGACCGACCGGCTGGACGAGCTGGCTGCCGAGTTCGGCGTACACCACACGGACCAGCTCTCCGCCCGGGTGGACGACCTGCGGGTCATCACCGACGCGATGGCCCGGATCCGGGCGGCCACCCCGGCCACCCTGCTCGGGCAGCCGGTGGACAGCGTCCGGGACCTGCTGCCCGAGTCGGACGTGGTGATCCTGCGGACCGCGGTGGCCCGGGTGGTGATCCGCCCGTCCGGGACCGAGCCGAAGCTCAAGGCGTACCTCGAGGTGGTGGAGCCGGTCACGGATGGTGACGTCCCGGCGGCCCGCAGCCGGGCGGCGCAGGCGGTCGTCGCGCTGCGGGCCGAGATCGGCGCCGCTCTCGGCATCTGACGCCGCAGGACCCATCCACCCGGCACGTTCCCTTTGCTCTGCACCCGCGGATGCGCCATGTGCCATCGGGGGGCCGGCATGCGGCCGACGCCAAGCGCCGGCCGCTCGTGGTGCATCTTCGGGTGCAGAGCAAAGGACGGCAGGGGCGTGCCGGGTCCGACCGTCAGGCGCGTTTGCCGAGGGCCTGGTCGACGGCCTTGGCCAGGGCCGCGACGACCAGGCCGACCGACGGGCGGACCACCGAGTCGTCGGTGCTCACCTCGCCAGAGAACCCGGCGCCGGTGGCTATCTCCGTCAGCCGGCGGCGGGCGTCGGCGGCGGCCTCGCCGCTCACCCCGAGCGCGGACTCCATCCGGAGCACCACCACCAGGGTGGCCAGCGCGGCGGTCCGCTCGTCCGGGGCTGCCGCGCCGGTCAGCGCCTCGGCCAGCCGCTGCCGGGTCTCCGCCTCGACGGAGGTGTCCACGACCGGGTAACGGTGCACGTGGATGAAACCCAGCTCGGTCTCGTCGACGTCCCGGACGACGCCCTGCCGGCACAGGTCGGCGAGGATGCGGTCGCGCAGGCCGTGCCGCAGACGCTGCACCCAGGACGCCGGGCTGTGCGGGGTGTCGGCGGCGATCCGGCCGAGGACGTCGTCGCTGAACGGCTCGCCGGTCGGCGTCGGGTCGATCACCGCCAGGGACCCGTCGGCGTACGCGATCCGGCCGGTCAGGGCCAGCTCGACCAGCACCGCGGCGGCCATGCCCAGGTCCAGGCTGATCCGTGGCATCGTCGCCTTGCCGGTCGTGTCGTCGTAGGCGAGGAGCAGCAACTCCTCGGCGAGCGCAACACCAGTCATGGCCGGAGACGGTAGCGGGTCCGCGCACCCCGTGCACGGACCCCGCCGGACCCGGCACCGACCGGGTCTCCCGTCAGAAGCGGGGCATGCCACCGAACTGGCGGTCGCCGGCGTCGCCGAGGCCGGGAACGATGAACATGTGGTCGTTGAGCCCCTCGTCGATCGAGGCCGTGACCAGGCGCAACGGCAGGCCGGAGCGCTCCAGCCGGTCGATGCCGACCGGGGCGGCGAGCACACAGAGCACTGTGATGTCAGTGCAGCCGCGGTCGGCCAGCAACTGGCAGCAGTGCTCCAGCGAACCACCGGTGGCCAGCATCGGGTCGAGCACCAGCACCGGCAGCCCGGCCAGGTCGCGTGGCAGCGACTCCATGTACGCGCGGGGCTCGTAGGTCGCCTCGTCGCGGGCCAGGCCCACGAAACCCATCGAGGACTCGGGCAGCAGACCCAGCGCGGCGTCCGCCATGCCCAGCCCGGCGCGCAGCACCGGGACCAGCAGCGGCGGGTTGGCCAGTCGGGTGCCCTCGGTGCCGGTGACCGGCGTCTGCACCGGGTACCGCTCGACGGGGAAGGAACGCGCCGCCTCGTACACCAGCATGGTGGTCAGTTCGTGCAGCGCCGCCCGGAACGTCGAGGAATCGGTGCGCGCGTCCCGCATGGCGGTCAACCTTGACTGGGCCAGCGGGTGGTCAATGACGTGTACGTCCACGATCGCTCAACCTACCGGTCCGTACCGCGCGACGGTGCGGGTGCGGTCGGACCAGGGACGCCGCTCACGTCGGAACGTCACCGAGCGGTCGTGAGCAAGATCACTCGGCGGTCTCGTGCGTAGACTTCTCGGCATGACGGCGACAACGACGTCGGCCCGGTCGGAGCTCTCCGAGCTGGGACGATCCGAGACCGCTCTGCGGACCTTCCTGCACGGCTTGCCCGGCGTGGACCAGGTCGGCGCGGAGCAGCGGGCGGCACAGCTCGGCACCCGCTCCATCAAGACCACCGCCAAGGCCCAGGCGATCGACCTGGCGATCCGGATGGTCGACCTCACCACCCTGGAGGGGGCGGACACCCCGGGCAAGGTGCGCGCGCTCGCCGCGAAGGCCCTGCGTCCGGACCCGGCCGACCCATCCTGCCCGCACGTCGGCGCGGTCTGCGTCTACCCGGCGATGGTCCCCCACGTGGCCGAGGTGCTGCGCGGCTCTGGTGTGCACCTGGCCAGCGTGGCGACCGCGTTCCCCTCGGGTCAGGCGCCGTTGGAGATCAAGCTGGCCGACACCCGGGCCGCCGTCGCGGCCGGCGCCGACGAGATCGACATGGTGATCAACCGAGGTGCGTTCCTGGCCGGGCGGTACAAGGAGGTCTACGACGAGATCGTGGCCACCAAGGAAGCCTCCGGGGACGCCCATCTCAAGGTGATCCTGGAAACCGGCGAGCTGGCCACCTACGACAACGTCCGGCGGGCCTCCTGGCTGGCCATGCTGGCCGGCGGCGACTTCATCAAGACCTCCACCGGCAAGGTCCCGATCGCGGCGACGATGCCGGTGAGCCTGGTGATGCTGGAAGCGGTGCGCGACTTCCGCGAAGCTACCGGGCGGCAGGTGGGCGTGAAGCCCGCCGGTGGCATCAAGACCACCAAGGACGCGATCAAGTACCTGGTGATGGTCAACGAGACCGTCGGCCCGGACTGGCTCGACCCGGACTGGTTCCGCTTCGGCGCGTCCAGCCTGCTCAACGACCTGCTGATGCAGCGCACCAAGCTGACGACCGGCGTCTACTCCGGTCCCGACTACTTCACCCTGGACTGATAGCCGATGTTCGAATACGCCCCCGCCCCCGAGTCCCGCTCGGTGGTGGACCTCAAACCCTCGTACGGGCTGTTCATCGACGGCACGTTCGTCGACCCGACCGACGGTGGCAGCTTCAAGTCGATCAACCCCGCCTCCGAGGAGGTGCTGGCCGAGGTCGCCGAGGCCGGCGCCCAGGACGTGGAACGCGCGGTGCGCGCCGCCCGCAGGGCGTACGACAAGGTCTGGGGCCCGATGCCGGGCCGGGACCGGGCGAAGTACCTGTACCGGATCGCCCGGCTCATCCAGGAGCGCTCCCGCGAGCTGGCCGTCCTGGAGTCGCTGGACAACGGCAAGCCGATCCGCGAGTCCCGCGACGTCGACCTGCCGCTGGTCGCCGCGCACTTCTTCTACTACGCGGGCTGGGCCGACAAGCTTCCGCACGCCGGCTTCGGTGCCAACCCGCGCCCCATCGGCGTGGCCGCGCAAGTCATCCCGTGGAACTTCCCGCTGCTCATGCTGGCCTGGAAGATCGCCCCGGCGCTGGCCGCAGGCAACACGGTGGTGCTGAAGCCGGCCGAGACCACCCCACTGACCGCGCTGCTCTTCGCCGAGATCTGCCAGCAGGCCGAGCTGCCGGCCGGTGTGGTCAACATCCTCACCGGCGCTGGCGACACCGGCCGTGCGCTCGTCGAGCACCCCGGCGTGGACAAGGTCGCCTTCACCGGCTCCACCGACGTGGGCCGGGCCATCGCCCGTTCCGTCGCCGGCACCCGCAAGAAGCTCACCCTGGAGCTGGGCGGCAAGGCCGCCAACATCGTCTTCGACGACGCACCCATCGACCAGGCCGTCGAGGGCATCGTCAACGGCATCTTCTTCAACCAGGGGCACGTCTGCTGCGCCGGCTCCCGACTGCTGGTTCAGGAAAACGTGGCCGACCGGGTGCTGGACTCGCTGAAGCGACGGATGGCTCAGCTCCGGGTCGGTGACCCACTGGACAAGAACACCGACGTCGGCGCGATCAACTCGGCCGCCCAGCTGGAGCGGATCCGTGAGCTGTCCGACGCCGGCTCGGCCGAGGGCGCCGAGCGCTGGTCACCGCCGTGCGACCTGCCCGACCGGGGCTTCTGGTTCGCGCCGACCATCTTCACCGGTGTCACCCAGGCCCACCGGATCGCCCGCGAGGAGATCTTCGGCCCGGTGCTGTCGGTGCTGACCTTCCGCACCCCGGCCGAGGCCGTGGAGAAGGCCAACAACACGCCGTACGGGCTGTCGGCCGGGATCTGGACCGACAAGGGCTCCCGGATCCTGTGGATGGCCGACCGGCTGCGCGCCGGCGTGGTCTGGGCCAACACCTTCAACAAGTTCGACCCCACCTCGCCGTTCGGTGGTTACAAGGAGTCGGGCTACGGTCGCGAGGGCGGCCGGCACGGGCTGGAGGGGTACCTCAATGTCTGAGCGGGTCGCGGTACGCAAGACGTACAAGCTCTTCATCGGCGGGAAGTTCCCGCGCAGCGAGTCGGGACGGTCGTATCTCGTGCAGTCCTCGAATGTGTCACTGGCCTCCCGCAAGGACGCCCGGGACGCGGTGGTCGCCGCCCGCGCCGCCGTCAAGGGCTGGGCCGGCGCGACCGCGTACAACCGGGGTCAGATCCTCTACCGGGCCGCCGAGATGCTGGAGGGCCGCCGCGAACAGTTCGTCGCCCTGGGCATCCCCGGCGACGAGGTGGACGCCGCTGTCGACCGCTGGGTCTGGTACGCCGGCTGGGCCGACAAGGTGGCCCAGGTGTACGGCGGCGCCAACCCGGTCGCCGGCCCGTACTTCAACATCTCCGCGCCCGAGCCGACCGGCGTGGTCGCAGTGGTCGCCCCGGAACGCCCGGCGCTGCTCGGCCTGGTCAGCGTGATCGCCCCGGCGATCGTCACCGGCAACACGGTGGTGGTGGCGGCATCCCCGAGCGAACCGCTGGCGGCGGTGACGCTGGCCGAGGTGCTGGCCACCTCCGACCTGCCCGGCGGTGTGGTCAACATCCTCACCGGCGCGATCACCGAAACCGCGCCGACGCTGGCCGCGCACATGGACGTCAACGCGATCGACCTGACCGGGGTCACCGACGCCGCGCTCGCCACCGACCTGGAGGTCAAGGCGGCGGACAACCTCAAGCGGGTGCTCCGGCCAGCCGCGGCCGACCACGACTGGACCGGTGACCCGGGGGTGGCGCCGATGACCGCGCTGCTGGAGACGAAGACGGTGTGGCACCCGAAGGGGGTGTGATCGTCTTCTTTCGGCCTTGTGGTTTCGGGGCGGTTTTCCGGTGGCGGTTTTCCGGTGGCGGTTTTCCGGTGGCGGTTTTCCGGTGGCGGTTTTCCGGTGGGAGCCCGCCCACTCCGGGCGGTCAGGCTTGATCCCTGCGTGGGCGGGCTCCCCCCGGAAAACCTGACGTGGGCCGGGTTCGTCGGGGTGGGTCAGCTCGGGGGTTATGCCTCGGGTCGGGTTGCCGGTCAGCGGGGCGTCGACTGACCTCGCCGCACCGCCCCGCCCGGGTCCGCACCGCACCGCCCGGGTCCGCCCGCAGGGCGCCGCCCGGGTCCCGCCCCGCACCGCCCAGCCCGGGTCCGCCCGGGTCCGCCCCGCACCGCCCGCCCAGGGCTGCCCGGGCCGCCCGGTCCGCTGGCGTGCTGATCCGGGTCCGCTGTTGGCGGCCCGTCAGGATCCACGGCAACTTCAGGGATGTTGCTGCCTCCAGCGCCTCGGAGGCAGCAACATCCCTGTTCTTGTCCTGCGCTTGTCCTGCGCTTGTCCTGCGCTTGTCCTGTCCCCGCGGATCTCACCCTGGTGATCATGGGGTTGGCAGGGGCTTTGATCTCTTTCGGCCCGGTCAATCCCATGATCGCTGGCGGCGAGGGCGAGGGTGGGTGGGTGGGTGGGCGGGTGGGGACGGGTGGGTGGGTGGGTGGGACGGGCGGGTGGGGGTCTACTACCGGGGGTAGGATTGGTTTGTGACTCGGTTGGGCGATCTTGAGCGTGCGGTGATGGACGTGCTGTGGGACGTGGTTCCCGGCACGTCGGACGGGGTGACCGTGCGCGAGGTGGCCGACGCGCTCGATGGCCGCGAGCTGGCGTACACCACTGTGATGACAGTGCTGGACCGGCTCGCCGGCAAGGGCATGGTGCAACGAGAGCGGGAGGGTCGGGCCTGGCGGTATCGTCCGGCGGCCAGCCGCGAGGCGCACATCGCTCAACTCATGCTCGACGCCCTCGACCTGGGTGGCAGCCGGGACGCCGCGCTGGTGCGCTTCGCCCGCTCGGTGACCGGCACCGAGGCTGAGGTGCTGCGAGCAGCTCTGGGCAATGAAGCCGGCCTGACCGGGCCGGGCTCCACCGGCGGCGACGCGGGCAGGGCCGACGCCCTGACCGACCGGGTGGACGGGCCGGCGGGCCGGCGAGCCGCCGGCGAGACAGCGGAGCGGTAGGGGCGCGCCATGGCCTACGCCGTGCATTTCGCCGCCACGATGCTGGCCTGCTATCTGACCGCCCAGGTGTTGGCCCGTTCCACCTGGACGTGGCGCAGCCCGCGGGTGGCGATCGTCTGCTGGCAGGCCGTCGGGCTGGCGTTGGGCCTCTCGGCGATGGGCCTGCCGATGGCGCTCGGGTTGAGCGCGTACGACCGGTCGACCGGTAGCGCCCTGCTCGCCCTGGCCAACGACCTCGCCCACGGCGCCCTGCCGATCGGGGTGGGCACGTTCCACCTGGCCGGCGTCGGCGTGGGCTTCGGCATCGGGGCGGTGCTGGTCACGACGACCGTTCGCAGCATCCACGGCACCGTACGCGCCCAGCGTCGCCACCGCGACCTGCTCTCCCTGGTCGCTCGGAACGACCCGGCCGCGCCGGGCGCGCTGGTGTTGGATCATCCGAGCGCCGCCGCGTACTGCCTGCCGGGCGTGAAGCCGCAGGTGGTGATCAGCGCCGGCACCCTGAGCCTGTTGGACCGGGCCGAGTTGGCCGCGGTTCTCAGCCACGAGCGTGCGCACGCCCACGAGCGGCACGATCTGGTGCTGCTGCCGTTCACCGCGCTGTGCCGGGCGTTGCCGTGGTTCGGCTGGGTGCGCGACGCGCACGAGCGGGTCGCCCTACTGGTCGAGATGCGCGCCGATGACAAGGCCCGCGAGCTGCACGCCGATGCGCCGCTGGCGGGTGCGCTGCGCCGGTTCGCCGCCGCCGGGCACCGGATCACCCCGGCCGGCGCGCTCGGCATGGGCGACCGGGATCTCGACGTACGGGTGCAGCGCCTGCTGGTCAGCGACCGGCCGCCCCGGGTGCTCGGCGCCACCGCCCTCGCGGTCGCCGCCACGCTGGTCGCCCTCCCGGTCACCCTCTTCCTGAGCTGACGCCCGCCGGGCACCTCGGGCGGCAACCCGCCGCCCCCACACCGCCGTCCCTGCCCTCGCACCCCCCGTCGGCCCGCCCCGCCGATCTTGCGGTTTCGGTCGTCGATAAGCACTGTATGTGCCCTTTGCCGGGACAGAAACTGCAAGATCGCGGCCCGGTCGGGTTGATCATGGGGGTTGTGGTGCCTGGTTTGTGCACTAACGGGGACCTTGTCACCACTCCAAGATCGATGGGGTGGGGCGGTGACGGATCGGTGGGGTGGGGCGGCGACGGACCCGGGGCGCTGCGGCACGGGAGCCGGGGTTGCGCGTGGGCTTTATTACTACGTGGCGTAGTAATATTTTCTACGACGCGGCGTAGTAGGGCTTACCAGTAGGCTAGCTACGTGTAGGGTGGCTACCACAAGGGAGCCAACGCTATGGAGGGCTGGTCATGGACACCCTGCTCCTCGCCCGCCTGCAGTTCGCCACAACAACCTCGATCCACTTCCTGTTCGTGGTGGTCACGCTCGGGCTGGTCACCCTGCTCGTCGGCATGCAGACCGCCTGGGTGCTCACCGGCAACCCGAAGTGGGAGCGGCTGACCCGCTACTGGGGCCAGCTCTACGTGATCAACTATGTGCTCGGCATCGCCACCGGCATCGTGATGGAGTTCCAGTTCGGGCTGAACTGGAGCGGCCTGTCGCGCTACGTCGGCAACGTGTTCGGCGCACCCCTGGCCATCGAGACGCTGGTGGCGTTCTTCCTGGAGTCCACCTTCCTCGGAATGTGGATCTTCGGCTGGCACCGGCTCGGCAAGGGCGTCCACCTCGCGCTGCTCTGGGGCGTGGCGATCACCGCGTACGCCTCGGCGTTCTGGATCATGGTGGCCAACTCGTGGCTCCAGAACCCGGTCGGCTACGAGGTCCGCGACGGGATCGCCCACCTCACCGACTTCGGCGCGCTGCTCAGCAATCCCAGCCTCGGCATGGCCTTCGGGCACGTGGTCTCGGCTGCGCTGCTGGTCGGCGGGATGCTGATGGCGGCGGTCAGCGCGTGGCACCTGATCCGGCGTACCCCGGACTTCGCGCTCTTCCGCACCTCGCTGCGGATCGGCCTGGTCACCGCGGCACTGGCCATCTCGATGGTGCAGGGCTTCGGTTTCGCCCAGTTCGGCCCGGTGGGCTCGGTGCAGCCGACCAAGTTCGGCGGCGACAGCCCGGAGAGCCAGGCGCTGATCGCCGAGTGGACGACGCGGTTCGGCCCCGGCGACTACACGCCGCCGGTGCTGGCCAGCGTCGGGTTGGGCTTCATGATCCTGATCGGCTTCACCCTCGGCTGCGTCTGGCTCCTGCTGCCCCTGCTCTTCCGGGACTGGGTCATCCGACTGCGCTTCCCGCTCTGGCTGATCCTGCTCGCCCTGCCGCTGCCGTTCATCGCGGTGATCCTCGGCTGGATCTCCCGGGAGGTCGGCCGTCAACCCTGGGTGGCGTACGGGCTGCTCCCCACCGAGCAGGCCGTCTCCCCGGTCAGCGCGCCGCTGATGCTCGCCTCGCTGATCGGGTTCAGCCTGCTGCTGGGCACCCTCGCGGTCACCAACTGGGTGCTGCTCGCCCGGTACGCCAGACGCGGCGCGGCCGACCCGGCGCTCGGCCGCCCACCGGTACCGCCCAGCGATCCGGCCCACCCCGAACCCGCCCTCCTGTAGAGGAGTAGACAGTGGACCTCGCCTGGTACGCAGTGCTCGGCTTCTTCTTCGCCAGTTACCTGGTGCTCGCCGGCTACGACTACGGCGTCGGGCTGCTGCTCGCCCGCGGCGTCGGTCCGGCCGGGCGCCGGGAGGCGCTCACCGCGCTCGGCCCGTTCTTCCTCGGCAACGAGGTCTGGCTGGTGGCCGCCATGGGCATTCTCTTCGGCGCGTTCCCCCTCCTGGAGGGCGAGTTGCTCGCCGGCTGCTATCCGGCAGTCGCCGGTGCCCTGGTCGGCGTCATCCTGGTCACCGTCGGGGTGCAGTTGCGCAGCCGGCCCAGTGACGAGCGGATCCGCGCCCGTTGGGACCGCGTCGTGGTGATCGGCAGCGCCCTCGCCGCGCTGGGCTGGGGTGTGCTGCTCGCCGCACTGTTGCAGGGCGTACCCCTGACGGCCGACGGGCACGTCGCCGGGGTGACACACCTGGCCACCCCGTTCGCGGCCGCCGCCGGCCTGGCCATGGTCACCCTGGTCGCGGTGCACGGTGCGACCTTCCTCACCCTGCGACTGTCGGCCGAGGCCGCCGCCGTGGTCGGCCGTACGGCCCGCCGGTTGGTGCCGGTGGCGCTCACCGCGGTCGCCCTGGCCACCGTCGTGGGCCTGCTCTCCGCCCGGGTACGCGACGCCGTGCAGCGGCCGGCGGTGGCCGTACTCCTGCCGGTGCTGCTCGTGGCGGCGCTGCTGGCGGCCCGCGCGGCGCTGGCCCGGCGGCGGCCGGGGTGGGCTGTGGTCGCCACCGGCGTGGCCCTGGCGCTGCCGGTGCTGCTGGTCGGAGCAGCTCTCTGGCCCTACGTGCTGGTGTCCACGACCGACCCGGACGCCTCGCTGCGGGTGGCCGACGCGGCCGCCAGTGTGCCGACCCTGCGGCTGCTGGGCTGGGTGGCGCTGCCGCTACTTCCGGCCCTACTAGGCTTCCAGGCGATGTGCTGGTGGGTTTTCCGAGGACGGACCGACGGTAGGGCACCGGTGTACTGGTGAGCCGCCGTCCGTTCGACCCGCGTCTGCTGCGCCGGGTCCCTGCGGCCCGGGGCGATCTTGCCGTGCTCGCGCTCCTGGGGGTGCTGGCCGCCGGGTTGATCGTGGCGCAGGCCACCGCGCTCGCGTCGCTGCTGGCCACCGCGATCGACGGTCGGCTGGATCGACCGGCGCTGGCCGGCTTCGTGGTCGCGGTCGCCGCCCGCGCGGGCCTGGTGTGGGCGCAGGGCACTGTCTCGGCGCGGGTCGCCGCCACGGTCAAGGCCACGCTGCGGGCCGACCTGCTCGGCGCGGTGGGCCGGCACGGGCCCGGGTGGGTGGCCGGGCAGCGGGCCGGTGAGATCGCCACCCTGGCCGGGCGTGGGTTGGACGCACTGGACGCGTACTTCACCGGGTACCTGCCGCAACTGGTGCTCAGCGTGACGGTGCCGCTCGCGGTGCTGGCGCGGGTCGTCTTCGCCGACTGGAGTTCGGCGGTGATCATCGCGCTGACCCTGCCGCTGATCCCGGTCTTCGGCGCACTGCTCGGCTGGCAGGCACAGGCCGCCACCGAGCGGCAGTGGCGGCGGCTCGCGCTGCTCGGCGGGCACTTCCTCGACATGGTCGCCGGGCTGCCCACGCTGCGCGCGTTCGGGCGGGCCCGGGCGCAGACCGACGTGGTACGACGGATGGCCGACGGACACCGCGTCGCCACCATGAAGACACTGCGGATCGCGTTCCTCTCCGCGCTGGTCCTCGAACTGGTCGCCACCCTCTCGGTGGCGCTGGTCGCGGTGCCGGTCGGCATCCGATTGCTCGGTGGCGGGCTGGCCCTGCAGACCGCGCTGCTGGTGCTGCTTCTGACCCCGGAGGCGTACCTGCCGTTGCGGGCCGCCGGCAGCCGCTTCCACGCCAGCATGGAAGGACTGGCCGCGCTGGACGAGGCGTTGACCATCTCCGCCGCACCCACCGCGCCCCGGGCCGCCGAGGGTGCCTCCGTCCCCGACGCGCGGGCCGAGATCCGGTTCGAGGGGGTGACGGTGGCGTACGAGCGGACCACAGCGCTGCGCGACGTGACAGTGACCATCCGACCCGGTGAGCGGATCGCCATCATCGGGCCCAGTGGCGCCGGCAAGAGCACGCTGCTCGGCCTGCTGCTGGGTTTCGTGGCACCGACCAGCGGCCGGATCACGGTGGACGGGGTCGACCTCGCCTCCGCCGACCCGGACGCCTGGCGCCGGCAGCTCGCCTGGGTGCCGCAGCGGGCGCATCTCTTCGCCGCGTCGCTGGCCGACAACATCCGCCTCGGCGCGCCGGACACCCCGGCCGACGCACTCACCGCCGCGGTGCACGACGCCGCCCTGGACGACGTGGTGGCCGGCCTGCCCGACGGCCTGGACACCCTGCTCGGTGAGCGCGGCCACGGGCTGTCCAGTGGGCAGCGGCAGCGGGTGGCACTGGCCCGGGCGTTCCTGCGCTCCACCCCGGTGGTGCTGCTCGACGAACCCACCGCCCGACTCGACACGGCGGCCGAGGCGGTGGTGCTCGACGCCACCCGTCGCCTGGTCGCCGGGCGGACGGCGCTGCTCGTCGCACACCGACCGGCGTTGCTGGCCGACGCCGACCGGATCCTGCGCATCAAGGACGGTCAGGTCACCGAGTTGACGCCCGAACCGACCGGGAAGGCCGCCCGATGACTCGGCAGAAGGGGTCGGCACCGGCCGGACGGGCCGCCGGCGAGCGGGCGGTGCTGCGACTGGCCCGGCCGTACCTGGGCCGCCTGGTCGGCGCCGGACTGCTGGCGGCCGCCACCGAGTTCGCCGGCCTGGCCCTGATGGCCACCGCCACCTGGCTGCTGATGAGCGCCGCCGGTCAGCCTCCGCTGGACCGCCTCACAGTGGCGATCGTCGCGGTCCGGGCGCTGGCGATCAGCCGTGGCGTGTTCCGCTACACCGAACGACTCGCCGGGCACGACGCGGTGCTCCGCATGATCACGGACGTCCGGGCCCGGGTCTTCGCCACCCTGGCGGCCCGCCGTGGCACGACGCACCGCTCGGGGGACGTGCTGAGCCGCCTGGTCTCCGACGTGGAGGCCGTCCAGGACCTGCTGCTGCGGGTGCTGGTGCCCGCCTCGGCGGCGGCCCTCGTCGGTGTGACGGCGGTCGCCGTGGCGGCACTGATCTCACCACCGGCCGCCCTGGCGCTCGCCGTCGGGCTGCTGGTGGCCGGGGTGGCGCTGCCCGCGTTGGCCACCGCGGTCACCCGCCGCAGCGCGGCCGAGGTGGCCCCCCTGCGGGGCGCGCTGGCCACTGACGCGATCGACCTCACCCACGGTGCCGCCGACCTGGCCGCGTTCGGGGCGACCGACGTCACGCTGCGCGCCGCCGAGCAGCGCGCCCACCGGCTGGCCCGGCTGGAACGTCGGCTCGCCGCCACCGGGTTCGCCGTGGACGCGGCCGGCGTACTGGCCGCCGGCGTGACCGCTGCGGCGGTGGTGCTGGTCGCGCTCGCCGCCGACGTGCGGGGGGTGCTGGTGGGCGTTCTGGCCGTCGGCACGCTGGCCGCCGTCGAGGTGACGCTGGCGTTGGTAGCGGCGGCCCGGCAGTGGACGCAACTGCGGCCCGGCCTGACCCGGGTGGCGGACCTTCTCGACACCGACCCGCCGACCGCTCCGACGGCGACCGGTCCAGCGGACCTGACCGGCCCGCACGACCTCCGCTTCGCCGACGTGACAGTGCGGCACCGGGCCGGCGCGGCACCCGCCCTGGACGGGGTAAGCCTGGACCTGCCGGCGGGACGCCGGATCGCGGTCGTCGGTCCGAGCGGCGCCGGCAAGAGCACACTGGCCGCCGTGCTGACCGGTGCCGTCCGGCCCGCGTCCGGCCGGGTCACCCTGGACGGTCAAGACCTCTCGGCGTACGCCGAGGAGGCGCTGCCGCGCGCGGTCGGCGGGCTACTGGCCGAGGCGTACGTCTTTCATGCAACGGTGCGGGAGAACCTTCTGCTCGGGCGGCCCGCAGCGGGCGAGGAGGAGCTGACCGGGGCCACCGCCGCCGCCGGCCTGCTGGACTGGGTCCGTGCCCAGCCGACGGGCTGGGACACGCTGGTCGGCGAGGAGGGCGGGCAGCTCTCCGGTGGGCAGCGGCAGCGGTTGGCGCTCGCCCGGGCACTGCTCGCCGCGCCGCCGGTGCTGGTGCTCGACGAGCCCACCGAAGGTCTGGACCCGGCCGCCGCGGACGCGGTGCTCGCGTCCGCCCTCGCCGCCACCCCCGCCGGGCACTCGGTGCTGCTGATCAGCCACCGGCTCAGCGGGCTGGCCGAGCTGGACGAGATAGTGGTCCTGGACGGTGGTCGGGTGATCCAGCGCGGTCGGCACGCCGAGTTGGTGGCGGCCCCGGGCTGGTACCGGGACCAGTGGCTGCTCCAGGCCGCGGCCGAACGGGGTTACCTGGCGCTCGCCCCCTGACCCGGCTCCGGGGCGGACCAGGGTTCTCCCGGACGTCGACCGGCCGGGGTCCGTGGCACTGTGGTGCCATGTGGCGCGGTGAGGACGTGATGGTCGACGAGCACCTGCGGGAGTTGGCCGCCCGGTTGCAGGGGCCGGCACGACTCAAGTCCGACCTGCTGACCGAGGCCCGGCACGGGTTGCTGGACGCCGTGGAGGCGTACCGCGAGAGCGGGGTGCCACCCACCGAGGCGCAGCGCAGGGCGGTGGCCGATTTCGGCTCACCGGCGCAGGTGCTCCCGTCCTGGCAGGCCGAGCTGGCGGTGGGTGCCCTGCGTGGACTCTCCCTGCGGATGCTGGCGGTCGCCGGGGTGGGGGTGGCCGCCGGCGATCTGACCTGGCGCGGGGCGAGCTGGAGCGACGGCCCCCGCCCGCCCGCCGGCTACCTGCTGCTCTCCAACTCGGTCGACTGGATCTGGATGAGCACGCTGCTGCTCTCGGTGGCCGGCCTGCTGGTGGTCCGGGCGAGCGCACGGGCACCCCGGCCGGGCCTGGCTCTGGCCCAGCGTGCCGTGGGCACCGGCCTGACCGGCGCCCTGATCCTCGGCATGGTGGCCGGCGCTGCCCTCTTCACCTGGTCGTTGAACCTCTGGGACGCGGCGCTGCGCTGGCCCCCGATGATCATCGGAGCGGTGTTGGTGGGAGCCGCCTACTTCTCGCTCACCCGCGCGGCGCGGGGCTGGTTGCTAGCCACCAGCCGCTGATCACCGGCCGGCGCGAACGGGCCAGCCCGGAGTGGGCGCATCAGCCGTGGGCGCGTCAGGCCGGGGTGGGCGGGCTGCCGGAATCGAGGAACCGGCCGACGGTCAGTTGGAACTCGCGCCAACCGGCCCGCTCCCCGGCCAGCGCCCGCCGGCCGGAGTCGGTGAGCTGGTACGTCCGCCGTTCCCGGCCGCTGACAGTGCTCCAGGTGCTCGCCACGTGACCGGCGCGTTCCAGGCGACGGAGCGCCGGATAGATGGTGCCGGTGGGCAGATCCAGACTGCCGTCACTGCGGGCACGCAGCGCCTCGATGATCGCGTAGCCGTGCAGCGCGCCCTGTTCGAGCACGGCGAGCAGCAGAGCATCGAGATGGCCGTGCAGCGCCTGGGCCTTCATGCGTAGCTACGCTACTTGTCGAACCGTCACTTCGCCAGCGACCACGACCAGCAGGTCGGACCCGTGCGCCAACCGGCCACCGGGGTGCGGGCACCGGTCACCCAGGGCCGCCGACTAGGGTATGTGCCCAGAGTCACTCGCCGGTCAGAGACCCCGGTGGGTGGGCAACCCGAAGCACACGGAGGTCAGCGTGGCCCGCCAGTCGCCCCAACGGCCCGACGCCGACGAGCCCGAGCTCGACGACACCACCGGCGCGGCCGAGCCAGACGAGGTCGAGACCGACCGCCCGTCGGCGTCGATCGACCGCTCGCTCTGGGACGAGCTGCGCATCGACCCAGTGGAGATCGCTCTGCCCGCCGGTACCGGCTTCACGCTCCGGGCGTACCGACCGGCCAGCTCGCTGACTCCGACCGACGTGACCGAGCGCGACCAGGACGACCCGTTCCTCGCCCGCCGCCAGGCGATCGAGGAGGAGGACGAGGACGACGAGACCGTCGTCATCCTCGACGAGGAGTTGGCCCAGGAGTTCGCCGAGGAGGACGACGAGTCGACGCGCCGCCGGGACGGCGCCGCCACCGACACCGAGACCGACGACGAGTCGGACGAGGCCGCCGCGGACGAGGCGGACGACGAGGAGGTGCCGGTCTTCCTCAGCAACCGGGGCAAGCTGCTGCTGTTCAAGACCCCCGAGTCGCTTGTCAGTTTCATCCGATCCGGTGCGCCCAACGATCTGTCCCAACTGGACAGCTGGAATGAATTGTCCGAACGGGTGGAGCCGGCAGATATCGCTCCGCTGGACGAGGACACCTACGAGCTCGACCTGGTCGTGGAGAACCTGCGCGGCGGGCACGACACGTGGGATTCGACCCTGCTGATCGAGGCGGGCGAGGCCGCGCGTGACCTCTCGTACGCATTGCGGCTGCCTGCGGTACTCGACATGCTCTCCGCCGGCTCCAGCCTCGACGACCTGGACGAGGCTCTGCGTGGCACCGCCAACGGCGGGATCGGCGCGTTCATGGCTCGGCGACGGCTGAAGAAGATCGGGGCGCAGACCGCAAGTTTGGGTTGGCGCACCATTGTCGGCAAGATCTCTGCGGTGGTGGACTGGCGCGACTGACCCGTACCGGGGAGCATCAGTTGCTGGCAGAGGAAAGACCTGTCCCGGGAGGAGGACGACGCCGTGGCGCTCGTGCGCGTTTACTGCGGTCTGGCCTCGGCGGATCCGGCTGACCGACCGGCCTCCGCCGGTTCGACGCTGACGTCCGCTGTGGTCGACGACGCAGGCCGTCTGCTGCATGTCTGCGAGATCAGCGATGACGCCGCTGGCTACGCCCAGCTCGTCGCGCTGCTCGTGGAGCGGTCGGGCGGGCCGAGCGGTGCGGCCATCGCCGCTGACAGCGACGACCACACGGTCACGTCGCTGCTGAGCGCGGCGGGGCGACCCCTGGCGATCGCTGACGACGACTCGGTGGACGACTTCGCCGAGCGCTTCGCCGACGACGACTCTCTTGAGGAGATGCAGTCGCCTCCGGCCGAACGACGGGCGGTCGGCCTCGCCCGCGCGTTGCAGGCGGGGGCGCTCTCCGCCGTCACCCTGCCGGCGCCCCGGGACCTCGCCGGATACAAGCAGGTGCTCTCCGCGCACGCCGCGCTGGCCAGTGGCCGGCACTCCGCCGCCGTGGCGCTGCGCGAGGTTCTGCGTGAGCTCTACCCGGCGGCCCTGCGCGCCTACCCGGACCCGGCCGAGCCGGTCTCTCTGGCAGTGCTGGACGCGCTGCCCGAGCCGGGCATGCTCGGCGGCACCGTGGCCCGGGGCCGCGAGGTGTCGGTCGCGGCGGATGCCATCGCCGCGCACCTCGCCGCGGACGGGGTCGCCGATGCCGACGAGATCAACGAGGCCGTCACCGCCCTGCGGGTCGCCATCTCCGAGACACCCCGACGGGCCGCGGTCAACCGGGCGCTCACGTCCGCGGTGGCCGAGACGGTCCGCCAGGCCGTCGCATCCGTACGAGCCTGCGACGCCGGGTGTGAGGCGCTGGTCAGCGCGCTCAGCTCGCGGGTCAGCACGCCGGTCCAGGCGCCCGGCCGCCGGGCTGCGGCCCGCCGCGGCGAGTCCGTCGGCGAGTTGACCGGCCTGGCCGGCACCAACGCCGGGTTGACCGGCCTCGCCGGCACCAACGCCGGGTTGCGGTCGGTCCGACCCACCCCGCCCGCAGCCGACCCGGCACCCGCTGTCGGGCGGCGCAGCCGTCCGGAGCCGATTCCCGGTAACGCGCCGTTGGCGTCGCCCCGCCCGCTCGGGCCGCCGCCGGTCGCACCCGCCCCGGTCACGCCGCCGCCGGTCGCACCCGCGCCGATGACTCCGGCGGCGATGGCCGGTCCGCCGTCGTCCACGCTGCCCGGTCGCAGCGAGCCGCTTCCGAGCCGGATCGACGGCCCGACCAACCGGCCCGTCTCCGCGCCGCCGCCTCCGCCGCCCGGGATCACCCCGATCGCGCCGGCGCAACGGGGCATGGTGCCGCCGGCCGAGGCCGGTGAGCCGTTCCGGCCGACGCTGACCACTGCCGCCATCAACAACGCGCGGGCCGAGCGGCAGCGGACGGTCATTCCGCCCCGCCCCAAGACCAACGGTGAGCCCCGGCCGAGCCACCTGCAACGCCCGGTCGACGAGCCACCCACCGGTGGGTTCAGCGCCACCGATCTCAGCATTCCGGTGCCGACCCCCCGACCGGGGCAGGAGGCCGCACCGCCCGGCTCCCGTGCGAACTGGCCGCTGGTCAACAACCCGGAAGACCCGTCCGACAGCTCACCGAACAACCCGGTGGCCTACTCGTACGGCGGCAGCCGCGGTGTCGAAGCCCCGACCGACCCGGGTCGGGCCGACGGTCGGGTCACCCCGCCGTGGTTGGCGGACGACCTGCCGCCGGAGCCGCCGATGCTGCGGCTGGTGGAGCCGCCACCGCTGGCCGACCGTGCGCTGCGCGAGGGGCTCAACCCTCCCGCGGACCAGCACCTGGAGACGCCGCCGCTGCGCCTGGTCGACCGCGAGCAGGCCGCTCGTAACGGTCGGGCGGCCGCCCGCACCGAGCGCGCCGCCGAGCACCGGCCGTCACCCCCGGTCGAGCACCGGCCACCGCCCATGGAGCACCGGCCGCCGCCGGTCGCCGACGAGGGCGACGGCGATCTTCTGATCTTCGCGCAGGCCAAGTCGGCCTGGTTCGTCGGTCAGGCCGAGGAGTCCGACCTGGACTGGTCGACCACCGCCGACACCGGCTGGCAGGCCGCAGAGCAGGCCGCCCGCCCGGCGGTGGGCGCCGAGACCAACGCCGGGCTGCCGAAGCGCGTGCCGCAGGCCAACCTGGTGCCGGGTTCGCCGCTGCGCGAGGAGCGCCCATTGCGCATAGTGCGTGATGCGGCAAGCCTCGCGGAGAACACCACCGGCTACTTCCGTGGCTGGCGTCGCGGCCAGGAGATCGGCGGTTTCGCGGTGGGTGGTCGGCCCGGTCGCGAGGCGGCCGGCGGTTGGGACTTCAGCCGCGACCACGGGGACCGCGACGACGACCGGGAGTACGAGTACCGCTCGGCGGGCTACCAGTCCTGACCCCTTCGCACACACGGAAACGCCCCCAGCCGGCTGGCTGGGGGCTTTTCTGCCTGTGGTGCGGGGGGCGGATCTCCCCGGGCACGCAGAAGCCGCCTCGTGAGGACTGTGGGTGGCCGGTGCCCCGGAAAGGGGCTGAAGGCTTCCAGGATCGTCAGGAGGCGGCTCGGCGGCACGCTGGTTCGTCCGAGCGACGAGCCAGCGCTGGGGTACTCACCCGGGCGGCTAGCAGCGCCCGATGGCGGCCGGAGCCACCACCGGGGCGTGCAGCGTCCCGGATCAGGCCGGGGCTACGGCGCGCGTACGGCGCATGGTCAGCACGTACTCGACCAGCGAGATCAGCACGTGCTTCGTCGACTCCCGGTTACGGGCGTCGCAGGCCACCACCGGCACGTCGCTCGAGATCGCCAAGGCGTCCCGGACGTCCTGCGGGTCGTGGTACTGCATCCCGTCGAAGCAGTTGATCGCCACCAGGTACGGCAGGCGTCGGTGCTCGAAGAAGTCGATCGCCGCGAAGCAGTCGGCCAGCCGGCGGGTGTCCACCAGCACGACCGCACCGATCGCACCCCGCACCAGTTCGTCCCACATGAACCAGAAACGGGTCTGACCCGGCGTACCGAACAGGTACAGGATCAGGTCACGGTCGATCGAGATCCGGCCGAAGTCCATGGCCACCGTGGTCGTCGTCTTGCCCGGCACCTGCCGGGTGTCGTCGACGCCCACGCCAGCGGAGGTCATGATGGCCTCGGTGGTCAGCGGCGTGATCTCCGAGACCGAGCCGACCAGCGTCGTCTTACCGACGCCGAATCCACCGGCGATAACGATCTTCGCCGACGTCACGCGGCCGCTCGGGTTCGGCGGGCGGTGCGACATGTCAGAGCCTGCGAAGTCCACTCAGCACCCTCTCCAGCAGTTCAGTGCCCACCGCGTCGTCGGAGTCGTCCAAAATGGTCGGCTCGTGGACCGCGACCAGGCCGTCCGTCGCCATGTCGGCGATGAGCACCCGGGCCACACCGAGCGGGAGCTGCATCCGCGCCGCGATCTCCGCGAGCGATTGCACGCGACCGTCACACAGCGCGGCGATGTACTGGTGTTCACGGCCACCACCGTTGCCATTGGCAGCGGTACGGCCGCGCACCGTCGTCTCGACGAGCGCCTCCAGCGCGATGTCGAGCCGGGGACGGGTGCGACCACGGGTCACGGCGTATGGACGGACCAACGCCCCGGTTGGTTCGTCACGATCGGCCATCTCGCCGCTCACCTCCTTCGCACCCGTTACCGGCTCCCACCGGTGAAACCCGTCGTTGTCGTTGTTGAAGTCGTGCCGACCTCACGATCGGCGAGACGTCAGCCCAGCATGCCCGCAGCCGCACGCGGCTGCGGGGTCAGCGCGTCGCCCACCCGGTCGACCAACAGCGCCATCTCGTAGCCAACCTGGCCCACGTCGGAGCTGCGGGCTGCCAGCACGGCGAAGGACGAGCCGTCGGAGATGGACATCAGGAACAGGAAGCCATTGTCCATCTCCACGACGGTCTGCAACACCGCGCCTCCCTCGAAGCAGCGTGCTGCCCCCTGGGTCAGGCTGACCAGACCCGATGAGATCGCGGCGAGCTGGTCTGCCCGGTCGCGCGGCAGATCCCGTGACGACGCGAGGAGTAGGCCGTCCGCCGATACGGCGACCGCATGCGCGACGCCGGGCACCCGGTCGGCGAAGTTGGCCAGCAGCCAACCAAGATCCTGCGTAGTTGTCATCCTTCTTGCTCCTTCTGCCCGCTCCCGGCCACCGGGCCTGAGCCAGACTGCGAGGATTGCCCTCCCGGAGTCGCCTCCGGGCTGGTCGGGTTGTCCGAGGTGCTACGCCCTCGCTGCACGCCCCGGTGGTAGGCGGAGAGCAGGCCACGAACCGCCTCCGGGGAGCGTCGCTGGACCGAGGTGGTGGGCTTCTCCACCGCGCCAGGTACCAGCTGCGCCATCGGCTTGCGCTTCGGCAGACCGGTCGTGGTGGTCTCGCTCACCGGCGCCGCGCCAGCCGCCGCGGAGGCAGCACGCCAGCCGTCGTCGGCGGCGGTCTGCCAGCCGTTGCTCTGCGATTGGGGCCGGCGGTTCGGCAGGCTCTCGGCGAGGCTGGGGCGGGCGCCCTCGTTCGCTGTGGAGCCGTTGTCCCGCGGCGCTCCTCCGACCGTCGGAGTGTCTGCCATCGGTGTGTTACCTGTCGTCCCGGGTGGTGTCTTGTGGACTGCCCGACCGGTGGCCTCGACCACGGCGAACTGCTGGGTCGCGGAGTCGCCGTTCGTCGCTGGCTGAGCGCCGGCCGCGGTCTCCTCGGAGCCCGGGCGACGGGTACGGAACCAGGCCGACTCGAGCTCCCGGAAGATCGGAAGCTCCATCGTCTCATCCGCGTACCGCTGACGGTTCTGCGCCTGCGGCTGTTGCGGCGTCGGCCGGGTCTGCCGAGCCGGAGCCGGAGCCGGCGCTGCTGCCGGGGTCGGCGCAGGAGCCGGAGGCTGGGCTGCGGCCGGCTGCTCGCCGGGTCGTGGCACCCGCGGCAGCTCCGTCGTCATGTCCAGCGCGGCGGCGAGCCGCTCGGGCACCGGCGGGGTGGCCGTGTCCCGGTCGCTACCCGGCACTGGCGGCCAGGCCGGCGGCGCCGGGGCGTTGGGTGCCTGCGCGGGCGGGGCGGACCGGGGCGCGAAGCCGCTGAACGACTGGCTGGAGGCCGGCGGCGCCGAGTACGGCTGGTTGGCGTACGGCTGACCGGACGCCGGCGAGGCCGAGACCGGCGACGCGGACACCGGCGGACCGGCGTACGGCTGCCCGGAGGCCGGAGCGGCGGACACCGGCGCGCCGCCGTACGGCGCACCCGAGTAGGGCTGCCCGGAGTACGGCTGGCCGGAGGCCGGCGAGGCGGAGACCGGGGCACCGGAGTAGGGCTGCGCCGAGACCGGCGGCGCCGAGTACGGGTGCGCCTCGGGGCTGCTCGGCAGCTGACGCGGAATGGACGGCTGCTGGTCGGTGGTCGGGGTCTCGTCCCCGCCCCGGCGCTGCGGCAGCGGGTCGATGCCGTGGCCGTTGGCCGATCGGGGGGTGAACCCGTCGCCGCCGTTGACGCCGTTCGTCCCGGCCGCGCCGGTCAGGTCGGACCAGGCCGGCATCGACCGGTACGCGCCGCCGTTGGCGGGCGTGCCGGCACCGTTGCGCGTCGCGGGGTCGAACGGGCGACCGCCCAGGGTGACCTGGTTGCCGGACTCGCTCGGGCGAGGACCGTTGCCCAGCGCGGGCAGCGCGCCGAAGACCGGCGCGGGCCCACCGGACTGCGGACCACCGAACTGGGGAGCACCGAACTGGGGAGCACCGGCGGCCGGCAGCGCCGGAGGCTGCTGCACCCGACCGGAGAGCGCCCGGGGAACCAGCACCGAGGTGGGCAGGGTCACGTCGGCGACGGTGCCGCGATCGTTGCCGGGTCGCAGCTCGACCCGCACCCCGTGCCGGGACGCCAGCCGGGCGACCACGACCAGGCCCATCATCCGGGACACGGCCACGTCCACCTGCGGCGGAGTCGCGAGCCGCTCGTTGAGGTCGTGCAACTGCTCGGCGCTGATGCCGATGCCGCGGTCCTCGACGTACAGCGAGGAGCGGTCGCCGACCCGGCGAGCCTCGACCATGACCTGCGAGTCGGGCGGCGAGAACGCGGTGGCGTTGTCGAACAGCTCCGCGACGAGGTGCACCAGGTCGTTGACCGCGTGCGCGGCGACCTCGATGTCACGGTCGATGACACCGAACTCGATCCGGGTGTAGTGCTCGACCTCGGACTGCGCGGCGCGCAGCACGTCGATGAGAGCGGCCGGCTCACGCTGCACACGGGTGGAGTCGGCACCGGCGAGCACCAGCAGGTTCTCGTCGTTACGGCGCATCCGGGTGGCCAGGTGGTCGAGCTGGAACAGCTCGGCCAGCCGGTCCGGGTCCTCCTCGCCGCGCTCCAGCCGGTCGAGGTGCCCGATGAGGCGGTCGACCAGGATCTGGGAACGACGGGCCAGGTTGACGAACATGGTCGCAACGGAGGCACGCAGTGCCGCCTGCTCGGCGGCCGTGCGGACGGCTTCCAGGTGGACGGCGTTGAACGCCTCGGTCACCTGGCCGAACTCGTCCTTGCTGCGCACCGGCAGCGGTTCCGCGATCTGGTTGGCCAGCTGCACCGGCGAGATCTGCCCGACGACCTGCGGGTCGCGCAGACGGGCCACCGCCTGTGGCAGGCCGTACTGGGCCACGGAGAGCGCACCCTGCCGCAACTCACGCAGTGAGCGGGCCATCGAGCGGGCCACCAGGTAGGCGAAGAGGATGGCCAGCAGCAGCATGCTGAGCAGCAGGCCGGTCTCCAGGAAGACCTGGCGCTGGACGTCCGAGCGGAGCGCGTCGGCCTGGTCGACCACTTCGCTGTCGAGCTTCACCTCGACGGTGCGGATCAGCTTGGCGTTGGCCGTCATGGCGGCTTCCCACTGGTCCGGGCCGAACGGCGCACCGCGCATGTTGCCGGTGGTGTTGCCGTCGATCCAGCCGGTGTAGTTCTGTGCCTGCCGACGGTCGCCGCCCGCGACCGTCTGGTCGTGGAACTTGGCGTCGTCCGGGGTGGCGACGGCCTTGAAGCTCTGCAGGGCCTGCTGCTGGCCGGTGTCACTGGCGACGTAGTCCCGACGCAGTGCCGGGGTCAGGCGCTGTCCGCCCTTCACACCCAGCGCGCGGTGCACCACGACCCGGCGTACGGCGAGGAACTCCTTCTCCCGGGCGACCGCCGCGGCGGCGCGCATCCGGTCGCTCAGCTGGTTGTCACCGGCGAGCTGCGTGGACGAGTCGCGGATGGCGAGCAGGTCACTGATCAGCCCCTCGTACGCCTGCACGGTCTCGGTGAGCGCGAGCTTGCCGTTGAACACCTGGCTGCGGATGCCCGACAGGTCCTGAAGGTTCTGGTCGATGCTGTCGAGCAGGCCTTCCAGGCTGCTCGGCAGGTCCTCGACCTCGGCCCGCTGCTGCCGGTAGGGGGCCGCTGCCTGGTCCACCCGGGAGTTCACCCGGTTGTAGGCCTCCTGGTACTGCGCCGTCGGCTGCGTCCCGTCCGCACCCAGCAGCAGTACGGCGGCGGTCCGCTCGTCCTGGAGGGTGTCGACCAGGTCACCTGAATAGCTCGACAGATTCGCCAGGTCGCCAGCTCGGTTGGCATTGTTGAGCGTCTCCACGTGGTCGATGAGACCACTGGTGCCCACCACGACCGTGGCGATGGTCGGCACGATCATGATGAGACCGAGCTTGGACCAGATCGGCATGTCCCGGAGCCGGCTGGCCGGCCGGCGCAGCCGCGACAGGAAGGAGCCCGCCGTCTTTGGCCGTTTGCTCACGTCACCGCCCTCGCGATTACAGCTTGAACGCGTTGCCCCGGGCAACGCTCAGCGACCGACCCGGCGGGTCGGACCCCCGAGATTCCATCACGCCGGTCGACAAGAAGAAAGCCCAGGTTGTCCCAGACCGAAGGTGTGATGAGATGTTGATGCGATTTGATAGCAGTCTGTCTGGCCGGAGTAACTGAAGGTAATGGAACATCCGCACCGAGTTGTCCTACTGGCCGGCCCATCGGGGTCCGGAAAGTCGTACATAGCGCAGCAAACCGGCTTGCCGGTGCTGTGCTTGGACGACTTCTACAAAGACGGCGATGACCCTACGTTGCCGAGACGAAACGGCCAGGTGGATTGGGAATCGCCGCACTCCTGGGACGCCCTCAGTGCGGTGGAAATCATTGTCCAACTTGCCCGTGAGGGCCGAGCCGATGTGCCGGTTTATGCGATCGGCGCTGATCGACGGGTGGCCACCCGGCCATTTGATGTCGCCGGATCGCCACTTTTCGTGGCCGAAGGGATCTTCGCCGCCGAGATCGTCGAGGAGTGCCGTCGCCGCGGCCTGCTCGCCGGGGCGTACGCGCTGCGACGCCCGCGCGGGGCCACCTTCCTGCGCCGACTCGCCCGCGACCTGTCCGAGCAGCGCAAGGCGCCCCGGGTGCTGATTCGGCGTGGGGTGACGCTGCTACGGGCCGAGCCTGCCGTGCTGCGCCGGCAGATGGGCCTCGGCGCGGAGGCGGCCCGGGCCCGGGAGGTGCTGCGCCGGGTGGCCGGGCTGCTCGCCGGCCACCCACATGGCTGAGCTCAGGCCAGCAACTTCGCGTACGCCGGCTTGATCACGTCATCGATGATCCGCAGCCGCTCGTCGAACGGGATGAAGGCGCTCTTCATCGCGTTGATGGTGAACCACTGCAACTCTTTCCAGCCGTAGCCGAACGTCTCCACCAGCAGCGACATCTCCCGCGACATCGAGGTGCCGCTCATCAACCGGTTGTCGGTGTTGACGGTGGCGCGGAAGCGCAGGTCCCGCAGCAGGCCTATCGGGTGGTCCGCGATCGAGGCCACCGCGCCGGTCTGCACGTTCGACGAGGGGCACAACTCCAGGGGGATCCGCTTGTCCCGGACGTACGCGGCCAGCCGGCCGAGTGAGCCGTCGGGGGCGATGTCGTCGACGATCCGCACCCCGTGGCCGAGCCGGTCGGCCCCGCACCACTGGATCGCCTGCCAGATCGACGGCAGACCGAACGCCTCGCCGGCGTGGATGGTGAAGTGGAAGTTCTCCCGTTGCAGGTATTCGAAGGCGTCCAGGTGCCGGGTGGGCGGGAAGCCCGCCTCGGCGCCGGCGATGTCGAAGCCGACCACCCCGGCATCCCGGTGCCGCACGGCCAACTCGGCGATCTCCTGGGAACGGGCGGCGTGCCGCATCGCGGTGAGCAGAGTGCCCACGCGGATGGTGAGGCCCGCCTCGACCGCCTGGGCGGTGCCCTCGGCGAACCCGGCCAGCACCGCCTCGACCACCTCGTCCAGGCTGAGGTCCCGTTCCAGGTGCTGCTCCGGGGCGAAACGCACCTCGGCGTAGACCACGCCGTCGGCGGCCAGGTCCAGGGCGCACTCACGGGCCACCCGACGCAGCGCGGGCGCGGTCTGCATGACGGCCACGGTGTGCGCGAACGTCTCGAGGTAGCGCTCCAGGGAGCCGGAGTCCGCCGCGTCCGCGAACCAGCGTCCGAGCGCCTCCGGGTCGGTGGTGGGCAGTTCGTGGCCCACCTCGGCGGCCAGGTCGACGATCGTCGCCGGCCTCAGCCCACCGTCGAGGTGGTCGTGCAGCAGCGCCTTCGGGACCTTGACGATGTCCTCGTACCGGATAGTTGCGACCATGCTCAGACCCTAGTCAGCGGCCTGGGCGGACGGGTACGGGACCGGCCGGGCGTCACGGCCGCCAGCCGTACACCCGGTGCACGTCGAGGCGGATCACCAACCGCCCGTCGGCGACCATGGCGGCCCGGTACTCCGCCCAGTCCGGGTGGTCGCCGCGGATCCGGCGGTAGACCTCGACCAGTTCGTCGACCGTCTCGTCGGTGGTGGCCATGGCCGGCTCGCTGAGCGTCACGGCCCCCTCCGCGACCGCGTACGCGCCGCCGTCCGGCGTGGTGACGTGGAAGCTGGCCCGGGGATCGCGGCGCAGGTTGCGGACCTTCGCCCGGTCGCCGGTGGTGGAGCAGCGGAGCAACCCCGGCTCGGCCAGGTAGTCGAGGTTGGACAGCTGGGGCCGCCCGTCCCGGCGCACTGTGACCAGCACTCCGCGCCCCCGTTGACCGAACAGCTCCCACAGCCGGTCACCACCGGCGGCGGTCGGCGCGCCGGGCCGTTGGGGAGAATTAGTTGACATGTCATCGAATCTATGGGCACATCGATGACATGTCAACGAAAGCGTTAGACTCGACGGATGGACGCACCCCGGTGGCTGGACGAACGGGAGGACCGCGCCTGGCGCGGCTACCGCCGGATGCGTCGACTGCTCGACCTGGAGCTGGCCCGGGAGCTGACCCAGGACGCCGGCCTCTCCGAGGCCGACTACGACGTGCTGTCCGACCTCTCCGAGACACCGCAGGGGCGGCTGCGCCTGCGGGAGCTGGCAGACCTGATGCTCTGGTCGCGCAGCCGGCTCTCCCACCACCTGACCCGGATGCAGCAGCGCGGCCTGGTGACCCGGGAGGAGTGCGCCGATGACGCCCGGGGCTCGGTCGTCGTCCTCACCCCCGCCGGGCGGCAGGCCATCGAGTCCGCCGCCCCCGGTCACGTGGCCGCCGTCCGCCGGCACCTGATCGACCTGCTCACCCCCGCCGAGGTCGACGCCCTCGGCGCGCTCACCCACCGGGTGGTCGACCAGCTCGGCGGGCGGGCGCCCCAGCCTCGGCACGACGCGGAGGTCTGACGTGGACCCCCGCATCCTCGACCGGCTGCGCTGCCCGGTCTGTGGCGAGCCGCTCGCGCAGGCCACCGACACGAGGGCGCTGCGCTGCCCACGCCGACACAGCTTCGACATCGCCCGCCAGGGCTACGTCAACCTGCTCACCGGTCGGTCCCCGCACGTCGGCGACACCCCCGAGATGGTCGCGGCCCGCGCGGACTTCCAGGCCACCGGGCACTACGACGTCATCTCGGCCGCCCTCGCCGCCGCCGCGACGGACGCTGTCGGCCGTCTCGGCACCACGGACACCCCGCAGCCGGAATCCGCGGCAGCAGAGGTACAACCGAACGACTTCGGGGCGTACCCCCTGGTGGTGGACGCCGGCGCCGGCACCGGCCGGTACCTCGGCGCGGTGCTGGCGGCGCTGCCGGACGCCGTGGGTCTGGCCCTGGACGTGTCCAAGCCGGCGCTGCGCCGCGCGGCCCGCGCGCATCCCCGGGCCGCCGCCGCGCTCGCCGACACCTGGCAGCGACTGCCGCTCGCGGACGCCTCGACCGCCGTCCTGCTGAACGTGTTCGCCCCGCGCAACGGCCCGGAGTTCCACCGGGTGCTCGACCCGGCCGGCACGTTGCTGGTGGTCACACCCGACACCGACCACCTCGCCGAGTTGGTGGACACCCTCGACCTGCTGCGGGTGGACCCGGACAAGGCCGACCGGGTCACAGCCAGCCTGGGCGGGCACTTCACGCTGGTCAGCTCGGCAGTGCACCGGGCCGGGTTGGCACTGACCCGGCCAGAGGTCGCCACAGTGGTCGGCATGGGCCCCAGCGCCTGGCACACCGACGCAGCCGTGCTCGCCACCCGACTGGCCGCGCTACCCGAACCGGTCCGGGTCACGGTGGCGGTCCGGCTCGACGTCCTGCGACCTCGCTGACCTCAGGTGGAGAGGTCGACCTCTTCCCAGCCGGGCGGCTCGTCGTGGTACGGCCCGCGCAGGATCACCGCCCACTCCAGTGCCCAACGCCGCTGCCCGATCGCGTTCGCGTCGACCAGCCCCGGCGCCCGCCGACCGCCGCGCTCGGTTTCCAGGTACGCCCAGTCCAGGCAGTAGTGCAGGTCGAGCAGGGCTGCCGCGTCCGCCGGGTGCTGTGGCGCCGTGAGGATCCGGGAGCGCCAGTGCGGAAAGGTCTCCCCCTCGACGATGTGCGGCAGCCGCTCGACCAGCCGCTCGTCGACGGCCAGCGTCGGGTCGAGCTGCTTGCTCAGCCCGAGCACCCAGGCCAGCGCGAAGAGCGCGTCGTGGTGCAGCACGAACGACCGGTGGTCGCCCTTGCCGCCCATCACGAACTGCCACTCCGGCGGGGTGACCATGTCGACCAGGTGCGAGCCGAGCAGCCAGCTCATCGCGGCCTGCGGGGGCATCCCGAAACAGCGCGCCAGGATCAGGTGCAGCACCGCGATCCGCGCCTCGATCTCCACGGTCGGACGCAGGTCGATCTGGTCACCCGGCTCCCAGACGAGGGGAAACTGGGCCGGCGGCAACGGCAGGCCGAGCCGGGACAGCTCGTCCAGGCTCGCCTCGCGCACCTCACGTGGGTCGGGGGCAGCAACGGTCACGGCGGATCTTCCTGTCTGCTCGCGCCGGCGCAAGGCCGGTTGTCCCCCCTTGGCCTGCGACAATAGCGCTCCCACGTGACCGGCACCACGCCAGGGCGACGCCGGATCGATCAGCCGACGCGTTCGATGACCAACGACGTCGCCGCCGGGGCCGTCGACCCGATCCGCACCGCGTTCGCGGCCTCGGTCAGCGCGGCCGGAATTCGCGTCGCGTCGTCGGCACGCAGCTCGTAGAGCGGGTCACCGGCCCGCACCTCGTCACCCGGCCGCTTGTGCAACACCACACCCGCCGGCACGCTGACCGGGTCCTCCTTGCGCGCCCGGCCCGCGCCGAGCCGCCACGCCGCAACCCCCATGGCGTACGCGTCGACGGCCGCGACGTACCCGTCCCGCTCCGCGCGGACCACCTCCACCTCGGCTACCGCCGGCATCGGCGCGTCCGGGTCGCCGCCCTGCGCCCGGATCATCGCCCGCCAAGAGTCCATGGCCCGGCCGTCGCGCAGCGCCGCGGCCGGATCGGCGTCCGGCATACCGGCGGCGTCGAGCATCTCCCGGGCCAGTGCGAGGGTCAGCTCCACCACGTCGGCCGGTCCCCCACCGGCCAGCACCTCGACCGACTCGGTCACCTCGACCGCGTTGCCGATCGCCAGGCCGAGCGGGGTGGACATGTCGGTGAGCAGGGCGACCGTCCGCACCCCGTGCGCGCCGCCCAGCTCGACCATGGTGCGCGCCAACTCGCGGGCCTGGTCGACGGACTTCATGAACGCGCCCGAGCCGACCTTGACGTCGAGGACCAGCGCCCCGGTGCCCTCGGCGATCTTCTTGCTCATGATCGAGCTGGCGATCAGCGGGATCGCCTCCACGGTGCCGGTGACGTCCCGCAACGCGTACAGCTTGCGGTCGGCGGGGGCGAGCCCGGCACCGGCCGCGCAGATCACCGCACCGACCTCGTCCAGCTGGGCGATGAACTCGTCATTGCTGACCGTGGCCCGCCAGCCCGGGATGGACTCCAACTTGTCCAACGTGCCGCCGGTGTGCCCGAGACCCCGACCGCTCAGCTGCGGCACGGCCGCGCCGCACGCCGCCACCAGCGGAGTGAGCGGCAGAGTGATCTTGTCGCCGACACCGCCGGTGGAGTGCTTGTCGACCGTCGGCCGGCGTACCGCCGACAGGTCCAACCGCTCACCACTGGCGATCATCGCGGCGGTCCACCGAGCGATCTCCGGCCCGGTCATGCCGTTGAGCAGGATCGCCATCGCCAGCGCCGACATCTGCTCGTCGGCGACAACCCCCCGGGTGTACGCGTCGACCACCCAGTCGATCTGCGCGTCCGACAGCACACCGCCGTCCCGCTTCACCCGAATGACGTCAACAGCAGCAAAACTCATCAGAAGATCTTCCTAGTCCTTTGGTGGAACCGACGCACGGCCTTGCCGACGCGGGGCGGGGGCCGACCGTGCCCGGCGGAGGGATCAAGCCTGACCGCCCGGAGCCGGGCACGGTCGGCCCCCGCCCCCAAGCTCAGCCACCAGACCACCGAGACGGGATCTCCAAAGGCGGCTCACCCTCGCCTGCCCAGAAGATGGTGCCGGTCGCGTCCACCACGACCACACGCGGTGTCCGGGCCAGGCCCCAGGTGATCGCCTCGGCCGGGTCGTCCCAGCTCGGCGCCTCCTCCAGCACCCCGGTCTCGGCGCCGGCGTCGTCGCCTGCCGACCGCTCCCAGTACGCCGTCCAGACCTGCTGACCGGCGGACATGTCCGGGTGCACGAAGACGGTGCCGCGCCCGCGCCAGGCGGCGAGCCGCTCCGGGACCACCGGCACCGGCGTCTCCCCGGTGACTGCCTCCAGGTCCTCCACGCCGAAGGCGTGCGGCAGCAGCTCCGCCATCCGCAGCGGCCGGGTCTTGCTCTCGATCAGGCACTCCGGCCCGCCGTGCTCCCAGAGCAGCTGCCGGCAGCGGCCACACGGCATCAACGGCTCGCCCGTCGCGTCGACGCAGGAGAGCGCGACGAGCCGGCCGCCACCGGTGGCGTGCAGGCTGGACACCACCCCGCACTCGGCGCAGAGCGTCACCCCGTACGCGGCGTTCTCCACGTTGCAGCCGACCACCACCCGGCCGTCGTCGACAAGTGCGGCCGCGCCAACCGGGAACGTCGAGTACGGCGCGTACGCGTGCCGCATCGCCTCGATGGCGGCAGCGCGCAACCGTGCCCAGTCAATGTCGGTCATGCCGCCATTCTGCCCAAGCTGCCCAGGTCAGAAGCGGGCAGGGGCAACCGCCCGCCGTGATCAAGTGATGAGAAGTAGGCCAGGAACGGTCCCGGCACCTACTTTTCATCACTTGATCAAGTGGGAGCGGACCCGCCCCCGGAGGTCAGCCCTTGATGTAGGGCTTGCCGTCGGCGGCCGGTGCCCGGACCCGACCGACCAGCCCGGCGACCGCCAGGATCGTCGCCAGGTAGGGCAGCATGGCCAGGAACTGGCTGGGGATCGAGCTGCTGATCGCGCCCAGGTACGTGGCGAGCTGGTCGGCGAATCCGAAGAAGAGCGCGGCGAGCAGCGCGCCGGTCGGGTTCCAGCGGCCGAAGATCAGCGCAGCCAGGGCGATGAAGCCCTTACCGCCGATCATGTTCTTGGTGAACGAGTAGAGCGCCAGGGTGTAGGACGCGCCGCCGATGCCGGCGACCACACCGGCCAGCAGCACGTTGCGGTAGCGCACCCGCAGGACCTTGACGCCGAGCGTGTCGGCGGCGATCGGGTGCTCGCCGACCGAGCGGGTCCGCAGCCCCCACCGGGTGCGGAACAGCCCGATGTGGATCACCAGCACCAGGAGCAGCCCGAGGTAGAGGAAGATGTTGCCGCGGAACAACGCCGGACCGAGCACCGGGATGTCCTTCAGCAGCGGGATCTCCCAGTTGCTGAAGCGAGGCGCGCTGTTGTACTTCGCGGCGTCGGTCTGCATCAGCCGCTCGTAGAGGAAGCCGGTGACGCCGACGGCCAGCAGGTTCAGCACGATGCCCATGACGACCTGGTCGACCAGGTAGCGGATGGCGAAGACGGCCAGCAGCAGCGAGATGAACGCGCCGCCAATGGCTGCGGCGACCAGGCCCACCCACACGCTGCCGGAGATGCTGCCGAACAGGGCCCCGCTGAACGCGCCCATCAACAGTTGGCCCTCGATGGCCACGTTGACCACGCCGGACCGCTCACAGAGCACCCCGGCGAGCGCGCCGAAGATCAGCGGCAGGGCCAGGATGAACGTACCCCGGATGATGTTGACCAGCGGCATGAAGTTCTGCCCGGCCGGCGCGGCGCTGACCTGCCAGCAGAGGAACGACAGCACGAAGGCGACCAGCCCGACGCCGAGCACGGGAAGGAACCACCGCTTCGGCACCCCGGCGAGCAGCGCCGCGCCGGCGGCGATCGTGATGATCCCGAACAGGATCGCCCCGATCGTGCCGTTGATCTCCAGTGCGGCACCGGCCGCGTCGTCGCTGAGGGTGAACCGGGCCTGTTGGTCGGTGGCGAGCGCGCCGAAGAGCACCGCGGCCAGCAGGCCGAGCGCCAGCAGCGTGAGACCGACCTTCCGGCTGCGGGTCCAGAAGCCCTCGTCGACCGGGGCGACCGCGATGTCGGGGACAGCCATGGTGGACATGAGTTACCAGCCCTTCGCCAGGCTCGTCTGCAACCGGGCGGCGCGCGCGGCCCGGAGCTGGAAGATCGCCTTCACCAGAGCCGGTGCGGCGATGAAGATGACGATCAGCGCCTGGAGCACGGTCACCAGCTCCAGCGAGATCCCGGAGTACGACTGCATCCGGTTACCACCGGCCTGAAGCGCGCCGAACAGCAGCGCGGCCAGCAGCACCCCCCAGGGCTTCACCCGCCCGAGCAGTGCCACCAGGATGCCGTCGAAACCGATCTGCGCGACCACCAGCGGGGTCAACGCGCTGGCGGTCGAGCCGAGCACCATGTTCGAGCCGCCGAGGCCGGCCAGGATTCCGGCGAAGACCATGATCAGGATGTACGTCCGGGTGACGCTGATGCCCGCGGTCCGGGCGGCGTCCGGGTTGGCGCCGACCGCGCGCAGCTCGAAACCGAGCGTCGAGCGGTTGAGCAGCCAGGCGACCGCCCAGGTGGCCAGCACGGCGAGCAGGATGCCGGCGTGCACCCGCAGGTTGTCGCCGAGCAGTCGGGGCAGCTGGGCGGAGGGGTCCACCGCCCTGCTGATCGCGTCGGTGCGGTTCGGGTCCTGCACGCCGTTCTGCACGATCAACCAGGTGAGGAAGTACGTGGCGACGTAGTTGAGCATGATCGTGTTGATCACCTCGTGCGCGCCGGCACGGGCCTTGAGGATGCCGGGGATGAAGCCCCAGATCGCTCCACCCAGCGCGCCGGCCAGCACCGCCACCAGCAGGTGCAGGCCAGGCGGCAGCGGCAGCAGGAAGCCGGCCAGCGCCGCCATGATCACACCGATGGTGGCCTGGCCCTGGGCGCCGATGTTGAACAGGCCGCCCCGGAAGGCCAGCGCCACCGACAGGCCGGTGAAGACCAGCGGCGCCGCGTAGGTCAGCGTCTCCGAGATCGGCGCGAGCACCGCCTGCCAGCCGTTGGCGCCGTCCAACCAGCCGGAGAACGCCTCGGGGTCGAAGATCGAGCCCTTGAACAGGTTCGCGTACGCCTCGCTGACGAGCGTCCAGCTGGAGTTGATCGCGTCGGACGGGCGGGAGGTGATGTACGAGTAGGTGGCGAGCACGTCGGGATCAGAGATGATCATCAGCACCGCGCCGACCACGATCGCCAGCACCAACGACAACAGCGTCACCGTGAAGGTGTTCGCCGCCCAGAGGTTGTCCAGGAACAACCGGCCCAGGCTCGGCTTCGGCTCCGGGGCCGGCTTCGTGGCCGAGCGGTCCGGCTCGGTCGCCACCTCGGCGCGTTCGGTGTTGCCGAGCGCGTTCTGCGCGGCCTGCGCCTCGCTCGCCGGCTCCTTGTCCGGCGAGCCGGACTGCGGATTGGGGTTGGTCATGCCTCGTCCTCGCTCGCGGAGCCCGCGTCGCGCGCCGGGCTCCCGTCTGCCGCGCCGGGCTTGTCGGGGGCGGGTGCCGCACCGGGCCCGTCGGCGGCGATTGCCGCGTCGGGCTTCTCGGCGACGGCGTCGTGGGCCTCGTCCGGGCTGATGCCGGCCATCAACAGGCCGATCTCCTCACGCGGGGTGTCCGGGCCGACGATGCCGATGATCCGGCCGCGGTACATCACCGCGATCCGGTCGGCCAACCCGATCACCTCGTCGAGTTCGCTGGAGACCACCAGAACGGCGGTGCCGATGTCTCGTTCGCGGATGACCTGGCTGTGGATGAACTCGATCGACCCGACGTCGACGCCACGGGTCGGCTGGGCGGCGATGAGGAGCTTCAATGGCCGGGACAGCTCCCGGGCCACGATCACCTTCTGCTGGTTACCCCCGGACAGGGTGCCCACCGCCGCCTCGGCCGATGAGGTACGGACGTCGAACTGCTCGATCCGCTCCTTGGCGGAGGCGGCGATCGCGTCCGGCTTCAGCGCGAGCCCGGCACCGAACGGCGGCCGGTCGTAGATGTCCAGCACCAGGTTCTCCGCGACGCTGAACTCCTTGACCAGGCCGTCCACGCTGCGGTCCTCAGGTACGTAACCGACGCCCGCCCGGAGCACCCTCTTCGGCTTCCAGCCGTTGATCTGGTCGCCGGCCAGGCTGATCGTGCCGGCCAGCACCGGGCGCAGGCCCATGATCGCTTCGATCAGCTCGGTCTGACCGTTGCCCTGTACGCCCGCCACGCCGAGGACCTCGCCCGCGCGCACGGTCAGGTCGACGCCGTCGACCGCGCGGATCTGCCGGTCGTCGTCGACGACCAGCCCGGCCACCTCCAGCACCGGGTCGCCCGGCGTGGCCGGGGTCTTGTCCACGGTGAGCCGGACGTTGCGCCCGACCATCAACGCGGCCAGTTCGTCCCGACTGGCCTCGGGCGAGGCGGTGCCGACGGTCTTGCCGCGTCGGATCACGGTGATCCGGTCGGCGATGGCCTTGACCTCGCCGAGCTTGTGGGTGATGAAGACGATCGACTTGCCGGCCGCCTTGAGCGACCGCATGACCGTCAGCAACTCCTCGGTCTCCTGGGGGGTGAGCACCGCTGTCGGCTCGTCCAGGATGAGCAGGTCGACGTCGCGGGTGAGCGCCTTGACGATCTCGACGCGCTGCTGGATGCCGACCGGCAGGTCCTCGATCACCGCGTCCGGGTCGACCCGCAGGTTGTAGCGCTCGGACACCTCGGTGACCTCGCGCCGGGCCCGACGCCGGTCCAGGAAGCCGGCGATGCCGCCCCGGACCTGCTCGGCGCCGAGCATCACGTTCTCGGCGACGGTGAAGACCGGCACCAGCATGAAGTGCTGGTGCACCATGCCGATCCCGGCGCCGATAGCGTCGGACGGGCCCTTCAGCTTCAGCGGCTTGCCGTCGACCAGGATCTCGCCCTCGTCGGGCTGGTAGAGCCCGTAGAGCACGTTCATCAGGGTCGACTTGCCCGCGCCGTTCTCGCCGAGGAGGGCGTGAATCTCTCCAGGCTCCACCGTCAGGTCGATGTGATCGTTGGCGACCAGATCACCGAACCGCTTGGTGATGCCGCGCAGTTCGAGTCTCAGCGCAACCTCCTGGAGTGCGAGCGATGGTGCAGCCTAGCTGCCGTGGAACCAACCGGGCCGGGCCGGCTGCCGTGGTGCGCGATCGGCCGCTCCGACCCCGCGGGGTATCCGCAGAGCCAGAGCGGCCGATCGGGTCGTACCTGTCCCCACCGACCTCCCCGATGATCTCACCGGAGGGGTCGGCCGGTTGTCACTTGGTCGGCTGGGCCTTCGAGGTGACGGTGATGGTGCCGGCGGCGATGTCCGCCTTGATCTTGTCGACCTCGGCCTTCAGCTCGGCCGGGACCTTGCTGTCGAAGTCGTGGTACGGGGCGATCGAGACGCCGGTGTTGGCCAGGGTGCCGACGAAGCCCGGCTTGGCCTCCAGCTTCTCGCCACCGGCGGCCTTCACCACGGCCTCCTTGACGGCCTCCGGGATGTTCTTGACCACGGTGGTGACGATCGCCGAGCAGTCCGGGGTGCTCTCGCAGCCGTCGACGTCCACCCAGATGGTGCTGTACTTGCCGCCCGAGGCCTTGGCCGCGGCGGTGGTGCCGAGGCCGGAGCCGCCGGCGACCGGCATGATGATGTCCGCGCCCTGGGCGACCAGCGCGTCGGAGACCTTCTTGCCCTCGTCCTGCTTGGCGAAGTCGTTGGTGAAGGAACCCTTCTGGGTGTCCTTGTTCCAACCCAGCGCCTGGACGTTCTTGCCCTTGGTGGTGTTGAAGTACTTCACACCGTCGACGAAGCCGTCCATGAAGATCGTCACCGGCGGGATCGGCAGACCACCGTAGGTGCCCACCTTGCCGCTCTTGCTCATCCCGGCGGCCAGGTAACCGGCCTGGAACGCGGCCTGGGCGGTGTCGAACTGCATCGGGTAGACGTTGGCGTCACCCGGGTTGGCGTCGACGATGCCGAACTGCTGGTTCGGGTTCGCCTTGGCGATCTTCGAGGTGGCGTCACCCATCAGGCCACCGACCGCCAGGATGAAGTCGCACTTCTGGTTGACGTACTGCGTCAGGTTCGGCTCGTAGTCGGCCTCGGCCTTCGACGCGACGAACTTGATGTCGATGTTGTCGTTGGCGGCCTTGGCGTCCTGCAGACCCTTCCAGGCCGAGGTGTTGAACGACTTGTCGTCGATGCCGCCGACGTCGGTCACCATGCAGGCGCTGAACTTCTTGCCGCCACTGCCGGCGTTGTTGTCATCCTTGGGCGCCTCGCCACAAGCAGCGGCGGTGAGCGCGAGCCCACCCACCGCGAAGATCGAAGCGATCCGCATCCCACGCACCGAGCGCAAGACGTCTCCTTCCCATTGCTCACCGCGCCTTGTGCGGTGGCAGCCCATCAGCCGGCCTGCGGGTGTGCCGCCGGCTGTCCCACGTTACGGACGGGAGCGTACGCCCGCGCCCACCCACCGGCCGACAATCGTGCACGACTGTTGAGCGCCTGTTACCCGGGTGTAACCCTTGCGTGGGGCACGTCACTCTTCGTGCTGGTAACCGTGCGCCGCAGCGTCCGCAACGTCCGTTTTCTGGAGGCGTTTCCCTCCTCGGACGTTACCGCCAAAAGACCGCGACCGCCGCGTTGACCAGGGTCAGACCGACGATCGCCAGGAAATGACCGCGGTTGACCACGTCCCGCTTCCGGGAGAAGAAGACCATGACGAAGATCAGCAGCGCGATCACCAACTTCGTCACAAGTTTTGCCGGGTTCGGCTCGTCGTCGCCGCCGCCGCGCAGCGGCGCGGAGAGGCCCAGCCCGGTCAGCAACTGGATCACAGCGCCCCACAGCATGGCCGGGTTGATCCGCAGTCGACCGCTGGCGTACTGGGCGATCGAGCCACCGAGCAGCAGGGCGAACCCGATCAGATGGACGTAGAGAAGGATGAGTCTGAGAGCTTCCACGCCCGCCATACTCCCCTATGAACGACGGATCGTAGTAGAGGGAATCGCCCACGGACGCGGATCAGTCGATCAACCGGCCGCTGGAACGCCGACCCCTCTCAGCCCTTGACGGCTCCCGAGGTCAACCCGGAGACGATGTAGCGCTGCAGGAACTGGAAGACCAGCACCGTCGGGATCGCCGTCAACAGGGTGCCGGCCGCGAAGATGCCGAAGTTGTTGTTGCGCTCGTTGCCCTCCAACAGGCCGTACATCCCCACCGCCAGGGTCTTGGAGTCGGTGCTGGTGAGGAAGACGTTGGCCATCAGGAACTCGTTGATGGTGCCGATGAAGGCCAACAGCCCGGCGACCGCCAGGATCGGCGCCACCAACGGCAGCATGATCCGGAAGAAGACCTGGGCGTGCGAGGCGCCGTCCATGGTCGCCGACTCGTCCAGCTCCCGGGGCAGCGTGTCGAAGAAGCCCTTCATCAACCAGGTGTTCACCCCGAGCGCTCCACCCAGGTAGAGCAGCAGCAGCCCCCAGGGAGTGTTGAAGCCGATCGACGGCCACAGGTCGGTGATCGTGCCGAAGATCAGGTAGATCGCCACGATCGCCAGGAACTGCGGGAACATCTGGATCAGCAGCAGCGAGAGCAGCCCCACCCGGCGGCCGCGGAACCGCATCCGGGAGAACGCGTACGCGGCGAGCGCCGAGAGGAACACCGACGCGAACGACGCCACCCCGGCGATCAGCAGCGAGTTGAGAAACCACCGCCCGAAGGCGGTTCGCTCGAACAGCCCACCGAAGTTGCCGAGGGACACCCCGCCGGTCGGCACCAGCTCGGTGGTCGACAACGTGCCGAGCGGATTGAGCGCGGCGGAGAGCACGAACACGATCGGGAACAGGCTGAACAGCACGGCGAGCAGCGCCACCAGGTGCCGCCAGCCGACCTGGGCGAACCAGCGGTTACGCCGACCGGTCCGGTTGCGGTTGACCGCGCTCACGGAAGCCACCTTTCGTTCGCGACTGCGGGGCTCGCGCTCACGCGTACACCTCTTCCTGTTTGCGCGTCCGCCGGAAGCTGACCGCGGAGACCACCGCGACGATGGCGAAGATGAACAGAGAGATCGCGGCGGCGAAACCGAACTGCGCGCCCTGCCCGCCGAAGGCCAGCCGGTAGGTGTACGTGATGAGCAGGTCGGTGGCGCCGTTGGCCGGGTTGTCGGCGGGGAAGGGAGCACCCTCGGTGGTCAGGTAGATCGCGTTGAAGTTGTTGAAGTTGAACGCGAACGACGAGATCAGCAGCGGGGAGAGCGCGACCAGCAGCAGCGGCAGGGTGACCGCGCGGAAGGACTGCCAGGGCGAGGCCCCGTCGACCGAGGTGGCCTCGGTCAGCTCGCGCGGAATGGCCTGCAACGCGCCGGTGGCGACCAGGAACATGTACGGGTAACCGAGCCAGAGCTGCACCAGGATGACCGCGAAGCGGGCCGTCCACGCCTGCCCGAACCAGTCCACGTCCACCCCGAACAGGTTGTTGATCAGTCCGAAGTCGGCGTTGAACATGTCCCGCCACGCCAGCAGCATCGCGAACGACGGCATGGCGTACGGCAGGACGAGCACCACCCGGTAGAGATTGGTGCCGCGCATCCGGGGCGAGTGCAGGACCAGGGCGATCAGCATGCCGAGCAGGAACGTTCCACCGGTGGAACCGATGGCGAAGGCGAAGTTCCAAATGAGACTGCCCAGGAACGGGCCGGAGATGTTCTCGTCGGTGAGCACCCGGGTGAAGTTGGTCAGCCCGACGTTGACCTTCCAGCCCTGGGCCAACCGCTCACCGTCGGCGGCGACGAAGGCGCCCACCTCGGCGTCGGCCGTCCAGGTTTGCCCGGTCTCGGTGTCCCGGACGCAGTCGCAGCCGGCGTCGTACGCCCGCACCGCCTTGCCCTCGTACGCGCGGGACAGACCGCTGGAGCGCACCGCGCCGCCCGGGGTGGGCACCACCAGGTCGGTGATCTCCTTGCTGCGGGAGCTGGCCTGACCGACGGTCAGCACGGTGTACCCGTCGGCGGCGGTGACCCGGCCACCGGTGGCGACAGTGACGTCGGCGGGGTCGAGGCGGCGCAGCCCGTCGGTGTCGCCGACGGAGACGGCGCCGGTGCCCGGGTCGGTGACCAGGAAGACCAGCGCCCCGGTGGCCGGATCGCCCGACGTCGCGATGGACAGCGCGTACTCGGTGGATCCGGGAACCTGGGTGACCGACGAGGACTCGACGGCGACGATCGCGTCGTCCTTGCTGCCCCGGTGCCCGTCACCGTAGTTGGTGAAGGCGGTGCTGGCGGTGTAGAGCACCGGGAGGACCTGGAAGGCGATCAGGAACAGGGTGCCGGGGACCAGGTACTTGGCCGGGACGTGTCGGCGGGTGAGGTACAGGTAGAACAGCCCGGCGGTGGACGCCGCCAGCAGTGCCAGGCCGGCCCACATCTCGGCGGCGACGAGCGGGAACGCCGCCCAGACCGCGACTCCGGCGGTCAGGCCGAGCAGGAGCACCTTGCCGGCGAGCCCGGTCACTGTGACCGGCGCGTCGTCGCGGGTGCGCGAGGGCGCGGGGCGGGAGCCGGTGGGCTCCCGGCCCGGGGCCTGCGTGGCAGACCCCGGGCCGGACAGCGGCGTACTCATTACTTGATCTGGCCGGAGATGGTCTTGCCGGCCGCGGTGATGGTGCTGGTCGGGTCTGCCCCGCCGATGACGGCGGCCTCGGCCTTGCCGAACGGGTCCCAGATCGCGGCCATCGCCGGGATGGCCGGGAGGACCTGCCCGTTCCTACCGGCCTCCTGGAACTTGGCCAGATCCGGGTCGGTGCCCTTGACCTGGTCGAGGGCGGCGGTCAGCGCCGGCGGCCGGGGCTCGGCGTCGTACAGCGCGACGGCCAGCTCGGGAGTGGTGGTGTAGTTGGCGACGAACTCCTGGGCCAGCGCCTTGTTCTTGCCCTTGGCGGCGACGTAGAACGCCTGCACACCCACGAACGGCTGGGCCTCCTTGCCACCGGCGAAGCCGGGGATCGCCGAGATGTCGTACTTGATGTTGGCCTTCTTCACGTCGGCCACGGCCCACGGCCCGGAGACCAGGTACGCGCACTTCTTGCCGGTGAAGGTGGCGATCGAGTTGGTGTCCGCGATGGAGCGCTTGAGCACTCCCGCGCCCTTCTCGCCGAGCGCGCCGATCTTCTTGAAGGCTTCGATCGACTCGGGCTTGCCCACGCCCAGGTCCTTCGGGTCGTAGTCCCCGTTGGCGCCGGTCCCGAACAGGTATCCGCCGGCAGAGGTGTAGAGCGGATAGATGTGGTACGCGTCGCCGTTCTGGCCGACCTGGAGGCAGAGCGTCTCGGTGGCCTTCTTCGACGCCTTGAGCGTCCGGCCGGTCGCGACCAGGTCCTCGATGGTCTTCGGTGCCTCCGGGGCCAGCTCGGTGTTGCGGATCAGCGCCAGGTTCTCCTGCGCGTACGGCACGCCGTAGAGCTGACCGTTGAAGGTGACCGCCTTGATGGCGGTCGCGTTGAAGGCGCTCTTCTGTTCGGCGGCGAGCTGCACCGGGTCGATGGCGCCGTTCTGGACCAGGTTGCCGATCCAGTCGTGCGCGCCGACCACGACGTCGGGCCCGCTGCCCTGCTGGGACGCGGTGACGAAGTTGGTCTGGAGGTCCTTGCTGACGGCCTGGACCTCGACGCTGACGCCGTTCTCCTGGCCGAACTTCTCGGCGAACGGCTTGAGGGCGGCGGTCCGCTTGTCGTCCGCCCAGATCACCAGTTTGCCGCCGGCGGCCTTGGGGGTTTCCTTCGCGGCCGGCTCGTCGCTGTCGCCACCGCAGCCTGAGGCGGCGAGCGCCAGGGCGAAGAGGGCGACCACACCCGCGGTACGGATGCGCATCGGTACTCCTGTCGTCATGGCGGCTCGCCGGGGGACGGGCGGCTCGCCAGTGGAAAGTCTGGAAGTTCTTGCCGATCGGCGCATGGATGCTGCGCCGCCGCTCTCGCATGTTGCGGGGACGTTAGCAAGACGTTGCAAGTAATGGAAGGGCTTGCAGAGGACCCCGCAAGAACTTGCCGGTGGGCTAAAGTGCCGCCATGCGCGCTCGACTGTCCGACATCGCCCAGCAGGCCGAAGTCAGCGAGGCCACGGTGTCGCGGGTGCTCAACGACCGCCCCGGCGTGGCTCCGGAGACCCGGCAGGCCGTCCTCACCGCCCTCGACGTGCTCGGGTACGAGCGGCCGGCCCGGCTGCGTAAGCGCAGCGCCGGTCTCGTCGGCCTGGTGGTGCCGGAGCTGGACAACCCGATCTTCCCCGCCTTCGCCCAGGTCATCGAGTCCACCCTGGCGCAGAGTGGATTCACGCCGGTGCTCTGCACCCAGACCGCCGGCGGCGTGACCGAGGACGAGTACGTGGAGATGCTGCTGGACAGGCAGGTCTCCGGGATCGTCTTCGTCTCCGGCCTGCACGCCGACACGGCCGCCAACCACGACCGCTACCGGGCGCTGCTCGCCCGGCCGTTGCCGGTCGTGATGATCAACGGGTACGTCCCCGGCATCGGTGCGCCCTTCGTCTCCTGCGACGACCGGGAGGCCGCCGAACTGGCAGTTGCCCACCTGGTCGCGCTCGGGCACCGACGGATCGGCCTGATCACCGGCCCGGACCGGTTCGTCCCGGTGCAGCGCAAGGTGGCCGCCTGGCGTTCAGCGATGACCCGGCTGGCCGGCGTCGCCGAAGCCGACCTGGGCCCGCTGGCCGAGCTGTCACTGTTCGGAGTGGAGGGTGGCGAGGCGGCGGCCGGCCGCCTGCTGGACCGCGGCGTCACCGGAGTGGTCTGCGGTTCCGACCTGATGGCGCTCGGCGCGATCCGGGCCGCCCGTCAACGCGGCCTCGACGTGCCCGGCGGCCTCTCCGTGGTCGGCTACGACGACTCCCCGCTGATGGCCTTCACCGACCCGCCGCTGACCACCATGCGGCAACCGGTCACCGCGATGGCGGTGGCCGCCGTCCGCGCCCTGGTGGACGAGATCAACGGACACGGCGCCCCGCACTCGGAGTACCTGTTCCGTCCGGAGCTGGTGGTGCGCGGCTCCACGGCTGTCGCGCCGAGTTCCGCACGCTTGTCTTACGCAAGATCTGCTTGACTCTTGCAACGGCGGGCCGGCATATTGCTCGAATGATCAGCACCGCCACCCCACCGCAGACCACCGACGACGACTGGTGGCGCTCTGCGGTCGTCTACCAGGTGTACGTCCGCAGCTTCGCCGACAGCGACGGCGACGGCACCGGCGACCTCCAGGGCATCCGGCAGCGCCTGCCGTACCTGCGCGACCTCGGGGTGGACGCGCTCTGGCTGACCCCCTTCTACACCTCGCCGATGATCGACGGCGGGTACGACGTGGCCGACTACCGGGACGTCGACCCGATGTTCGGCACACTCGCCGACTTCGACGCGATGATCACTGACGCGCACGCTTACGGCCTTCGGATCATCGTCGACCTGGTGCCCAACCACACCTCCAGCGCGCACCACTGGTTCACCGCGGCGCTCGCCGCCGGCCCCGGCTCACCGGAGCGGGCCCGCTACCTCTTCGCCGACGGTCAGGGCACGCACGGCGAGTTGCCCCCGAACGACTGGGAGAGCATCTTCGGCGGCCCCGCCTGGACCCGGGTCGCTGACGGCCAGTGGTATCTGCACCTGTTCGACAGCTCGCAGCCGGATTTGAACTGGCGTCACCCGGAGGTTCGGGCCGAGTTCGAAGACGTGCTGCGGTTCTGGCTGGACCGGGGCGTCGACGGATTCCGCGTCGACGTGGCGCACGGCATGATCAAGGCCGAAGGGCTGCCGGACGTCGGCTTCAGCACGGCGACCACCGGCCAGCGCCAGGTCGAACTGCTCGGCAAGGGCCGGCTGCCGTACTTCGACCAGGACGAGGTGCACGAGATCTACCGGGCCTGGCGGCCCATCCTGGACAGCTACCCAGGCGGTCGGATGGCGGTCGCCGAGGCGTGGGCCGAGACGCCACAGCGCCTCGCCCGCTACATCGGCCCGGACGAGTTGCACCAGGCGTTCAGCTTCGACTTCCTCGACGCCACCTGGTCGGCCGACTCGTTCCACAAGGTGATCGACACCGCGTTGGCCGAGGCGACCGTCGTCGGAGCGCCCACCACCTGGGTGCTGTCCAACCACGACAAGCAGCGCCATGTCACCCGGTACGGCGACGGCGACGAAGGGCTGCGCCGAGCCCGGGCCGCCAGCCTGCTGATGCTCGCCCTGCCCGGCTGCGCCTACCTCTACCAGGGCGAGGAACTGGGCCTGCCGGAGGTCCTCGACCTCCCCGACGAGCTGCGCCAGGATCCTGCGTTCCTGCGTACCGGCGAGAGCCGCGACGGCTGCCGGGTGCCCATCCCGTGGGACGGTGAGCTGGCTCCGTACGGCTTCGGGCCGGCCGGCAGTGAGCTGAGCTGGCTACCCGCGCCGGCGCTCTGGCGGGCGCTGTCCGTCACGGCGCAGACCGACGTGCCCGGCTCGACCCTGGAGCTGTACCGGACCGCGCTGCGGATCCGCCACGTTCATCCCGCGCTGGCCCTCGACGCCGACGGGGTCACCTGGCAGGAGAGCGAGCCGGGCGTGCTGGCCTTCTCCCGCTCCGCCGGAGCGACAGTGCTGACCTGCGTCGTCAACATGAGCGGCGCCCCGGTCCTGATCGACGGGTACGGTCAGCCGCTCGTCGCCAGCGACGAGCTCACCGAACAGGGCTCCGGCCGGCTGCTGCCAATTGACGCGGCAGCCTGGTTGGAACGGCGCTGAACGGGTAACCCGTTCTCGACCTGGTCGTTCGTCGTGCCCCGCGCCGGCGGGCGACTGGGCTACCGGCCCCTTGTGGTGGGGGGTGAGGTGCCACCGGCGCCGCGCGGAGTCCGCTCCGCGTGGCGCCGGTGTCCGTGCACGTCAACCCAGGTCGTCGTCACTTCGCGGTGAGCAACGCGGCGATCCGGGTGAAGCCGGCACGTACCTCGGCCTCGTCCGGCGCTTCGACGGGCTCACCGTGGCCGGCCTCGTCGGCTGCCGCGTCCAACTCCTCGTCGATCACGTCCTCGAAGTCGCCGTACAGGTCGGCCCCCTCCACCTGCCGGGCCTCGTCCTCGGCGGCGACCTGCGCGGCGGCGATCTCGCTGCGGATCTCGTCGGCGGACAGCGCCGGCAGCAGCGGCTCCACCACGGCCATCAACTGCTCCTCGGCCACCACCGCCTCGGCCAGGGCCAACGCGTGCGGTCGCTCGTACGGCCCGCAGACCACCGGCTCCCACTCGTCGATATCACCGAGCGGACCGAAGGTGATGATCCACGGCAGGCCGAGGAGTGGCGAGTCCGCCGGCAGGTCCAGTGTCATGAGTGCGCCCACCGGCTCATCATGGTCCGCGAACGCGAGCGGCGGCGCAGTTCTGCTCAGTTATCGCCCGTCCGACGGTCGATCGGCAGCCGGTCAGCCGGGGCGGACCGCGTCCAGGGCGGCGCGGACCAGAGCGAGCGCGGTAGCCGGTGGCACGCCGAGCCGGGCCGCCTCCGCCGCATAACCGGCCGCCGCCCGCTGCAACCGGTCGACGGCGTCGTCCCGCCCGGGGGCGACGAAGGTGCCGTTGCGGCCCCGGGTCTCCAACAGCCCGGCCGCCTCCAGCTCCCGGTAGGCGCGGGCCACCGTGTTCGCGGCCAACCGCAGGTCGGCCGCGAGCTGCCGGACGGTGGGCAGGCGGCTGCCCACCGGCAACCGGCCGTCGCCGATCAGCTCGGCGAGCTGCACGCGCACCTGCTCGTACGGGGGCACCGACGAGTCCGGGTCGACCGAGATCAGCACCTGCACGCCTTCCGTCATCAGCCCGCACCGCCCGGCGTACCGGGGTCGATGCCCTCGTCGACATCCTTCGGTGGGGCGGGGGTCTCCGCCAGGTCCACCACTCGGCCGGTGGTGCTGGTCGCCAGGAGCGCCGCGCCGAACAGCACCAACTGGTTGAGAAGGTAGAGGTACAGCAGCAGACCGACGGCGCCGGCCACCACGGTGTACGCCGGGTTCCGCTCGGTCCGCACCACGTAGTACCGGCCGACGGTGTTCAGCAGCGTGATGCCGACAGCGACGAGCAACACCACCGGGCGCAGCCGGGACCGGCTCATCCGCAGCCGGGGCACGGCGAGCAGCAACGCGGTGGCGAGCACGGTGTTGACCAGCACGCTGAGCACCGCGCTGATGGTGGTCAGGCCCACCGAGCCGGTGCTGCGCAGCAGGAAACGCAGCAGCGACTCCAACGCGTCCACCGCCGCGACCGAGACGCCGAGCAGCACGAAGACGCCGATCATCACGCCCAGGTCGACGAGCCGCCGCACCACCAGATTGCCCGGCTGCTGGTTGAGCTGGTACATCAGCCGCTGCGAGGACCGGATGGCCTCGACCCAACCGATCCCGGTGAAGACCAGGATGACCAGGCCGACCACACCGACGGTGCCGCTGGAGTTGGCGATCTGCTCGGCGTCCAGGAACGGCAGATTCTCCTTGAGGAAGTCGGCCGCCGCCGCGCTGACCTCGTCGTTGTCCTCCAGGATCGCGCCGAAGACGGAGAACGCGACCAGGGCGAGGGCGAACACGGCGAAGAAGCCGTAGTAGGCGATCGCGGCGGCCAACCGGCCGGCCAGCACCTCGCCGTACAGCACCCCGGCCCGCCACACATGATCGAAGAGCCCCGACCGGTGGCGCGCGGCGCTCACCCAGCGGTCGATGCCCGTCTCGATCCGGCCGATCACGTTCACGCGGTCATCCTCGCCGATCTCCCACCGCTGTAGGGGCAACCGGCTCCCGATGCTCGCCGGCCGGCGCGTCGCTGCTTCAGGTGCTGACGGCTCGAATGCCGGCCTTTCAGGTGCCGAGGCAGAAGTCCCGACGCGGCTGCCACCTGGCCTGCCCGCTGTGCGAGAAGAGGGTGAACCCGTCGACCTCGAACATCGCGGAGAAGTCGGCCAGATCCTCGTACACCCGGTCCAGGGCCTCCGGCGCCACGTCCTGAGCCACTGTGACGTGCGGATGGTACGGGAAGCGGAGTTCGCGGTGCAGGCCCGGCGCCGCGGCGATGGCCGCGGCCAGCAGCTCGCACTCGCTGATCCCGGCGGCCACCGCGACGAACACCACCTGGGTGACCGGACGGAACGTGCCGGTGCCCCGCAGGTGCAGGGTGAACGGCAGGTGTGCGGCGGCGACGGTGGCCAGGTGCCGCTCGACCGCCGGCAGGTTGGCCGTGCGGATCTCGGTGGGCCCGAGCAACGTCACGTGCGCGGGCACCGCCAGCGGATCACCGGCCTCGACCCGCCGCCGGGTGAGCAGGGCACCCCACGGCTCGGGGATGTCCACGGCGATGCCGATCTGGATGGTGTCGCCGGTCGGCGGCACCCCGCCACTGCGATCCACGCTTCGCGCCGCCCCTCCGAGCACCGAGCCGTCCACCTGTACCGCGGAGCTACTCGCCGCGCACGGGCGGGAAGAACCCGACCCGCTCGTACGCGGACCGCAGGGTCGTCGCGGCCACCGCGCGGGCCTTCTCCGCGCCGGCCGCGAGCAGCTTGTCCAACTGCGCCGGATCGTCGAGGTAGGCGCGGGTGCGCTCCTGGATCGGCCGGACGAAGTCCGTCACGACCTCGGCCAGCTCCTTCTTCAGATCGCCGTAGCCACGACCCGCGTAGGCGGCCACCAGCTCGTCGATGCTGCGGCCGCTGAGCGCCGAGTAGATGGTCAACAGGTTGGACACACCCGGCTTGGTCTCGGTGTCGAAGACGATTTCCCGACCGGTGTCGGTCACCGCCGAACGGATCTTCTTCGCGGACCGGGCCGGATCGTCGAGCAGGTCGATGATGCCGGCCGGCGAGGACGACGACTTCGACATCTTCGCGGTCGGGTCCTGCAAATCGGTGATCTTGGCAGTGTCCTTGACGATGTGCGGCGCGGGCACCGTGAAGGTCGCGCCGAACAGCGAGTTGAAGCGCTGGGCCAGATCCCGGGAGAGTTCCAGGTGCTGGCGCTGGTCCTCGCCGACCGGGACCGCGTTGGCCTGGTAGAGCAGGATGTCGGCGGCCTGGAGGACCGGATAGGTGAACAGCCCGACGCTGGCCCGCTCGTTGCCCTGCTTCTGCGACTTGTCCTTGAACTGGGTCATCCGGCTGGCCTCGCCGAAGCCGGTGATGCAGCCGAGCACCCAGGCCAACTGCGGGTGCTCGGGCACCTGCGACTGGACGAACAGGGTGCTGCGTTCCGGGTCGAGCCCGACCGCGAAGAGCTGGGCCGCGGCCACCCGGGTCCGCTGGCGCAGCAGCGCCGGATCGTGCCCCGCCGTGATGGCGTGCAGGTCCACCACGCAGTAGAACGCGTCGTGGGTGTCCTGGAGCGCCACCCAGTGCCGCACCGCGCCGAGATAGTTGCCGAGGTGGAACGAGTCGGCTGTCGGCTGGATGCCGGAGAAGACGCGGGGCCGGGCGGGAACGTCGGACATGGCGATAATTCTGTCAGCAAGCAACCCGGTCCGTCATGACGGGCCGGCGGGTCGGCTCCGGCCCGCCGGTGCCGGGGTGCTGACCTCGCGTGGTTCGCCAGCGTCGACCCGGCGCGTCGGCCCGACCGACACCCGGCGGTGCTGCCCCGTCACCGCCTCCCGAGCCGGCTCGGGGCCGCCTCCCGAGGCCGGCGCGGCGTCGTACTCAGGCCGCTTGCCGGCGCCCTGCTCTCGGCGCTGGGCGGCGGAGACGGCGAGTTGGGCCACCCGGCGGCCGTCCAACGTGAGCACCCGCAGCAGCCAGCCGGCCGGAAGCTCGGCCGGATCGGGTGCGCCGACCTCGGCGGGCTCACCCGGCACCGGCACCTCGTCGCCGGTCACCGGGAGCCGGCCCAGCGCGGCCATGACGAACCCGCCCACCGTCTCGTACGGTCCGGCGGGGAGGGCCACCCCGGTCCGCTCGGCGAAGTCAGCGAGGTTGAGGCGGCCGTCCACCACGGCGGGCAGGCCGGCACACTCCGGGTCCGCGGTGGCGTCGTCCTCGTCGTGGATCTCACCGAAGAACTCCTCGACGAGGTCCTCCAGCGTGACGATCCCGGCCGTGCCGCCGTACTCGTCGACCACCACAGCGAGGTGCTGGCCCTCCCGGCGCATCTCGGTCAGCGCGGCGAGCACCCGTTTGCTGCCCGGGAGCCGCTTCACCTCCCGGGCCAACTCGCCGACGGTGACGCACGGGTCGGCGTCCGGGCGCAGCAGGACGTCACGGAGGTGCACGAAGCCGACCACGTCGTCGTGCGTGCCGTCGGTGACCGGATAACGGGTGTGCGTTTCGGCGCGGACCAGTCGGGAGGCTTCGACGATGGTCATCCGTGCCGGGAGGAAGACCACCTCGGTGCGCGGCATCATCACCTCGCGGATCAGACTGGCACCGGCCACCAGGACCTCGTCGATGATCCGTCGCTCGTCCGGGTCGAGCACCGTGTTCGCCGCGACAAGGTCCCGCAGATCGGCCTCGGAGATGTGTTCCCGACCGGCCGTCGGACCGGTCCCGAGCAGATCGGTGACGAGTCTGGTGGCGCCATCCGCGGCGCGAACCAGCACCCGGGCTACGCCCCGGGCGAGCGGGCCAGGGTCGCGGCGGGGGTGTGCCCGCGCGTTTCGCCGGAGCCCGGTACGGGCCGCTTCCCGCATGACAGAGATGGTAGACACCGTGGGCCCGCCGCACCGGGGATCAGGCGGAGCGGCGGAGAGATGTTCGGCTCTGTTTAATCATGAGAGATTATGATGGAATGGGGTTGGCGGTGGCGACGGCGAGAGCGACGGCCACCGCCCTAGTGTGATCACCGAAGGGCCACGTCCCGGGCGGGCCAGGCAGGAGGCAACGACGTGAAACTGCTCGTCACCGGGGGCGCCGGCTTCATCGGGAGCGTGGTGACCCGGATGCTGCTCGACGCCGGTCACCAGGTGGTCATCCTGGACGACCTGCGTACCGGCCACCGCGAGGCCCTCGCGCCGGACGCCACCCACGTGGAGGCGTCCATCCACGACGCTGCCCAGGTCATCACCGCGGACGCCGGTTTCGACGGGGTGCTGCACTTCGCCGCCCTGATCGCCGCCGGCGAGTCGATGGTCAAGCCGGAGCTGTACTGGCATAACAACACCATCGGCACGCTCGCCCTGATCGACGCCGTCCGGGCCGCCGGGGTGCCCCGGATGGTCTTCTCCTCCACCGCCGCCGTCTACGGCAACCCCACCGAGCTGCCCATCACCGAAAGCGCGGTCAAGGCACCCACCAACACGTACGGCGCCACCAAGCTCGCCGTCGACATGGCACTCACCTCCGAGGCGATCGCGCACGGGCTGGCCGCCGTGTCGCTGCGCTACTTCAACGTGGCCGGCGCCCACCTCGACGGTGACATCACCCTCGGCGAGCGGCACGATCCGGAGACGCACCTGATCCCGATCGCACTGGACGTCGCCGCCGGCCGGCGGGACAAGCTCCAGCTCTTCGGTGACGACTACCCCACGGTGGACGGCACCTGCGTCCGCGACTACATCCACGTCGCCGACCTGGCCCGCGCGCATCTGCTGGCGCTGGACGCGGCCACCGGCGGTCAGCACCGGATCTACAACCTGGGCAACGGCAACGGCTTCACCAACCGCCAGGTCGTCGACGTGGTCCGCGAGGTCACCGGGCACCAACTGCCCGTCGAGGTCGCGCCGCGCCGCGAGGGCGACCCGGCCGAGTTGGTCGCATCCTCCGCACTGGCCCGCGACGAGCTGGGCTGGGTGCCGCAGAAGCCGACCCTGCACGACATGGTCGGGGATGCCTGGGCGTTCTACCGCACGCACATCCTGGGCCAGCCATGACCCACCCGAGCAGTGATGTCGCCGAGCGGGCCGCGGCCGGCTTCTCCGCGCAGTTCGGTGCCGAGGCGACCGGCCGCTGGGCCGCTCCTGGGCGGGTCAACCTGATCGGTGAGCACACCGACTACAACGAAGGTTTCGTGCTGCCCTTCGCCCTGCCGATGCGCACCGTCGTCGCCGCCGACCGACAGGACGGCGAGCACTGGACGGCCTGGTCCGAGCTCTCCGGCGAGTCGATCACCTTCGACGCGGACGACGTCGCCGAGCCGGGTCGCGTCTCCGGCTGGGGCGCGTACGTCGCGGGTGTGGTCTGGGCGCTACGCGAGGCCGGTCACCCGGTGCCCGGCGCCCGGCTGGCGATCGCCTCCGACGTGCCGCTGGGCGCCGGGCTCTCCTCCTCGGCCGCGCTGGAGTCGGCAGTGCTGGCCGCCCTGCTCGACCTCGGCGAGCTGGAGCTCGCCCCGGAACTGCAACCCCGGCTGGCGCAACGGGCGGAGAACGTCTACGTGGGCGCGCCCACCGGCATCATGGACCAGTCCGCGGCGATCCGCTGCCGCGCCGGCCACGCCCTCTTCCTGGACTGTCGGGACGAATCCGTCGAGCACATCCCGTTCGACCTCGACGCCGACGGGCTGGCTGTGCTGGTCATCGACAGCCGCGCGCCGCACCGCCACGCCGACGGGGAGTACGCGGCCCGCCGACGCTCCTGCGAGGCCGGGGCCAACGCGCTCGGTGTCACCGCGCTGCGGGACGTGAGCATCGACCAGCTCGACGCCGCACTGGCACGGCTCGACGACGAGGAGACCCGGCGACGGGTCCGGCACGTGGTGACCGAGGACCAGCGCGTACTGGACACGGTGGCGTTGCTCCGCGCCGCCCGGGTCCGCGACATCGGCCCGCTGCTGACCGCCTCCCACGTCTCGATGCGCGACGACTTCGAGATCACCGTCCCGGAGATCGACACCGCGGTCGAGGCAGCGTTGGCAGCCGGCGCGCTGGGTGCCCGGATGACCGGCGGCGGCTTCGGCGGCTGCGTGCTCGCGCTGATCGAGGCTGACAGTGCCGACGCGGTAGCCGCTGCCGTGTCCGACGCGTACGCGCAACGAGGTTTCACCGCCCCCGGCACCGTGACGGTCCTCCCCTCCCCCGGCGCCACCCGCCTGCCCTAACCCCCCACCGCCCCAGCCCCGCCCGGGGCCGGCGGGCGGAGGGAGGGGCGGCTTTGGAGATCGCTGGTTCATGGATGTAGTGGCCTCGCCCAATGGGCGAGGCCACTTCATCCTGGATCGAGCGCGATCTTGCGCGCGGGCACGGGCCGGCGCGGGTTGGGGTTAGCTCGCTTCGACGATCATGGCGGCGCCTACCGTGCGGTTGGTCGCCTCGTCGATGATGACGAAGCCGCCGGTGGTGCGGTTACGGCGGTACTCGTCGGCCAGCAGCGGCACCGTCGTGCGCAGTCGCACCCGACCGATCTCGTTGAGCCGCAGTTCGTCGGCGGACTCGTCGCGGTGCAGGGAGTTGATGTCCAGCCGGTAGTGCAGCCCGCGCACGATCGCCCGTGCCGACCGGGTGGTGTGCTTGATCGCGTACCGGCCGCCGACCCGTAGCGGGGCCGTCTCGTCCATCCAGCAGACCATCGCCTCGATGTCCTGGGCCACCGCCGGCGCGTTGTTCGGCCGGCAGATCAGGTCACCCCGCGAGATGTCGATCTCGTCGGCCAGTCGTACCGTCACCGACATCGGCGGGAACGCCTCCGCGACCGGCCCGTCGGCGGTCTCCACGGCGGCGATCCGGCTGGTGAAGCCGGAGGGCAACACCATCACCTCGTCGCCCGGCTTCAGCACGCCGGAGGCGACCTGGCCGGCGTAGCCGCGGTAGTCGGTGACAGTGGTGGACTGCGGACGGATCACGTACTGCACCGGGAACCGGACGTCGACCAGGTTGCGGTCGCTGGCGATGTGCACCCGCTCCAGGTGGTGCAGCAGCGACGGGCCCTCGTACCAGGGCATGTTGTCCGACCGGGTGACGATGTTGTCGCCGCGCAACGCGGAGACCGGCACCACTGTCAGGTCCGGTACGTCGAGCTTCGCCGCGAACGCGGTGAACTCGTCGGCGATCCGCTCGTAGACCTCCTGCGACCAGTCGACGAGGTCCATCTTGTTGACACAGAGGACCAGGTGCGGCACCCGCAGCAGCGAGCAGAGGAACGCGTGCCGGCGGGACTGCTCGACGAGGCCCTTGCGCGCGTCCACCAGGATCAACGCCAGGTCCGCCGTCGAAGCGCCGGTGACCATGTTGCGGGTGTACTGGATGTGGCCCGGGGTGTCGGCGATGATGAACTTGCGCCGGGGGGTGGCGAAGTACCGGTACGCCACGTCGATGGTGATGCCCTGCTCCCGCTCGGCACGCAGACCGTCGGTGAGTAACGCCAGGTTGGTGTATTCGTCACCGCGAGCCGCGCTGACCGCCTCCACGGCGGCCAGTTGGTCGGTGAAGAGCGACTTGGTGTCGTAGAGCAGCCGCCCGATCAGGGTCGACTTCCCGTCGTCCACGCTGCCGGCGGTGGCGAACCGCAGCAGGTCCATCGGCCGGGCCTCCGGCCCGGCGCCGGCACCAGCCCGCGCGTCCGCGCTCGCGGCGGCCACGATCTCGGTACTCATCAGAAGTAGCCCTCCCGCTTGCGGTCCTCCATGGCGGCCTCGCTGACCCGGTCGTCACCACGGGTGGCGCCACGCTCGGTGATCCGGGTGGCCGCCACCTCCTCGATGACCTTCTCCACGGTGTCCGCGTCGGAGCGAACCGCGGCGGTGCAGGAGGCGTCGCCGACGGTGCGGTAGCGCACCTGTGCCTTGAACCGCTCCTCACCCGCGCGGGGGCGGAAGAACTCGTTGACGGCGTAGAACATGCCGTCCCGTTCGATCACCTCGCGCTCGTGCGCGTAGTAGATCGACGGCAGCGGGATGCGTTCCCGGGCGATGCAGTGCCACACGTCCAGCTCGGTCCAGTTGGACAGCGGGAAGACCCGGATCGACTCGCCCGGATGGTGCCGGCCGTTGTACAGCGACCACAGCTCCGGCCGCTGGTTCTTCGGGTCCCACTGACCGAACTCGTCGCGGAAGCTGAACACCCGCTCCTTCGCCCGGGCCTTCTCCTCGTCCCGGCGGGCGCCACCGAACAGCGCGTCGAAGCGGTGCTTCTCCACCGCGTCCAGCAGCACCGGCGTCTGGATCCGGTTGCGCATGCCGTCACCGGACTCCCGGACCATGCCACTGGCCAGGGCCTCCGGCACGCTCGCCACCACGAGTTGCAACCCCAGCTCGGCGACCCGTTGGTCGCGGTATTCCAGGACCTCGGGGAAGTTGTGCCCGGTGTCGACGTGCATCACCGGGAAGGGGATGTTGGCGGGGGCGAACGCCTTCTGCGCGAGCCGCAGCATGACGATCGAGTCCTTGCCACCGGAGAAGAGCATCACCGGGCGTTCCATCTCGGCGACCACCTCGCGCATCACGAAGATGCTCTCCGCTTCCAAGGCGTCCAGGTGGGAGACCTGGTACGCCGCGGGGGTGGTCATGACACCGGCTCGATTCGCTCGCTCATCCGATTTCCAGACCTTTCCGGTCGGACATGTCAAGAAAGTGCGCTCAGGCTACCCGGAATGTTTCTGCAGCGCTGCAAGCAACCGGGTGGCGAGATCCTTGCGGCAGACCAGGAGGTCGGGCAGCCGCGGATCCGCCTCGTTGTATTTCAGCGCAGAACCGTCGATCCGGGAAGCGTGCAGTCCGGTGGCCGTCGCCACAGCGATCGGGGCCGCCGAGTCCCACTCGTACTGCCCACCTGCGTGGATGTACGCGTCCACCTCGCCGGTGACCACTGCGGCGATTTTCGCGCCGGCCGAGCCCATCGGCACCAGGTGCGCCCCGACGTCCTCGGCCAGATCGGTCAGGAAGACCGGCGGACGGCTCCGGCTCGCGGCCAGGCGGATCTTCCGCTCGCCGGCCGTCGCCGCCTCCACGGTCATCGGCGGGTACGCCGGCGGGTAGTCGGTGCCCAGCACCCGGTGCTGCGCCGGCAACCCCACCGCCCCGGCGACGAGCCCGTGCGGGCTCGGCGCGTTACGCGCCCAGAGCGCCACGTGGACCGCCCAGTCCGAGCGGCCCTCCTCGGAGAACTCCCGGGTGCCGTCCAACGGGTCGATGATCCACACCCGGTCCGCGTTCAGCCGGGACACCGCTCCGGTGTTGACCTCGGCGGCCCAGGCCAACCGCGACCCCTCGTCCTCCTCGGAGAGCACCGCGTCACCCGGACGCCACTTCGCCAACTCCGTGCGGATCAGGTCGTGCGACACCTTGTCCCCGGCCGACTTCAGCGCGCCGGCGTCGGCGAAACCCATCTCCGTGCGCAGGTCGAGCAGCGCCTGGCCGGCCCGGGACGCCAACCATCGGGCGAACGCGCCATCGATCATCGGAGGACTGCTCATCTGCCCGCTCCCGTCGCCTCGCCGCGCTGCCCGCACGGGCCGATCCGCCGCGACTCGCGTCGCCGGTCGCGGCACGCTGAAAGGCGCAGACTACCGGCCCGCCGTTTCCGATTCGGGTACGCCCCGCCCGGCTCAGCCGCCGTGGTAGAGGTTCTGGGTCGGCTCCACGCCCTTGACGATCACCGACTCCACCATGTCGGCGGCCCGGTCCACCAGGAAATCCAACTCCTTGCGCTCGGCCGCGCCAAAATCCGACAGCACGTAATCCGCCGGATCCTGCCGCCCCGGCGGTCGGCCGACGCCGAACCGCACCCGGGCGTAGTCCTTGGTCCCCAACGACTTCGACATCGAGCGCAGGCCGTTGTGCCCGCCCTCGCCGCCGCCGAACTTGACCCGCACCTGACCGAAGTCGATGTCCAGCTCGTCATGCACCGCGATCACCTGCGCGGCCGGCACCTTGTAGAACTGTGCCAGGGCGGCGACCGGCCCGCCGGACAGGTTCATGTACGTCAGTGGCTTGACCAGCACCAGCTTCGGCCCACCGAACCCCAGCCGCGCCTCGGCCACCTCGGCCACCGCCCGCTTGTGCCGGCCGAAACGCGCACCCACCCGCCCGGCCAGCAGTTCCGCCACCATGAACCCGACGTTGTGCCGGTTGCCGGCGTACTCCCGGCCCGGGTTGCCCAGGCCGACCACCAGCCACGGCCCCGCCTCGTCTGTCACGACCCGACCCTTTCGACGCCCAACGCAGTGACTCCCGATATGCCGACAGGCGCCCCCGAACATCCGGGGACGCCTGTCGCACAGTACGAACCGATCAGGCCTCGGTGCGCGCCTCGGTCGTCTCGGCGCCCTCGGCCGGGGCCTCGTCCGCGCCCTCGGAACCCTCGGTGGTCTCGCCGACCTCGGCCTCGGCCTCGTCGGTGGCAACCTCGACGTCGGGCAGCGTCGCCTCGAGCTGCTCGGCGGTCGGGGCGGCGGTCACCGACGCGACGGTCAGCTCCGAGTCGGCGGCCAGCTCGACGCCGGCCGGCAGCGTGACATCGCCGGCGGTCACCTGGGTGCCCGCCTCCATGCCCTCGATCGACGCCTCGAGGTGGTCCGGAACCTTGGTGGCGTCCGCGGTCACCGACAGGGTGTCGTGGTCGTGGACGATCAGGGTGTCGCGGGCGGCCTCGCCGGTCAGCTGGACCGGGACCTCGACGGTGACCTTCTCGCCCCGGCGGACCAGGATCAGGTCGACGTGATCGAAGGTGTCACGGATCGGGTCACGCTGGATCGCCTTCGGCAGCGCCAGCACCTGGGTGCCGTCGGTGATGTCGATCGCGAAGAGCTGGTTGGCACCGCCCTTGCGGATCGCGGCGGCGAACTCCCGCGACGGCAGCGCGATGTGCTTTGGCTTCTCGCCGTGGCCGTACAGCACGGCGGGCACCTTGCCGGCCCGGCGGGTACGGCGGGCACCACCCTTGCCGAACTCGGTACGGGGCTCGGCGCTGATCTTTACCTCGGACACGGGGAAACTCCTGATGCTTTTCGCTGCGGCGGCTTGTCGTCTAACGGTGCTGGGCGAGGGGCTCGCTGGGGCTCATGCGTCATGAACGACTGCCCGGAGCACCGCGTCGATGACGGTGCCTCCGTGCGGCGCTTTTCAGCGGCCCGCCGGGCACCCTCGCCGTGGCAACCGCACCAGTCTACCCGAGCTGTTTCCAGGGTTTCCGGCAGTCCCCGATCACGGCTCAGGACCGGCGCGTCGGTGGCGCTCCCACCAACGTGCCGGCCCCGTTTCCACCAGTTTGCCCCAGCCCCGCCCCCACCGGCACGCCGAGTGGGGAAACAGGGCTCAGGCTCAGCTCAGGCCACCGAAGAGGGTCGTCACCGAGCCGTCGTCGAAGACCTCGCGGATCGCCCGCGCCAGCAGCGGCGCGATCGACAGCACGGTGAGCTTGTCCAGTTGCTTCTCCGGCGGGAGCGGCAGGGTGTTCGTCACCACGATCTCGCTGATCGAGCTGTTCTTCAGCCGCTCGGTGGCCGGGTCGGACAGCAGCGCGTGGGTGGACGCGACAACGATCTCCGCCGCGCCCGACTCCTTGAGGATGTCCGCGGCCTTGGCGATGGTGCCACCGGTGTCGATCATGTCGTCGACGATCAGGCAGACCCGGCCCTCCACCTCGCCGACGACCCGGTTCGCCACGACCTGGTTCGGCTTCATCGGGTCACGGGTCTTGTGGATGAACGCCAGCGGGCACCCGCCCAACCGGTCGGTCCACCGCTCGGCCACCCGCACCCGGCCCGAATCCGGTGCCACCACCGTCATCGGCCGGCCGGCGTACTTGTGCTCCACGTACTCGGCGAGGATGTCCATCGCGAAGAGGTGGTCCACCGGGCCGTCGAAGAAGCCCTGGATCTGCGCGGTGTGCAGGTCGACGGTGAGGATGCGGTTCGCGCCGGCGGTCTTCAGCAGGTCCGCCACCAGGCGGGCCGAGATCGGCTCCCGACCACGGTGCTTCTTGTCCTGGCGGGCGTACGGGTAGAACGGCAGCACCACGGTGATCCGCTTGGCCGACCCCCGCTTCAGCGCGTCCACCATGATCAGGGTCTCCATGACCCAGGTGTTCACCCCGTGCGTGACGGACTGCACCACGAAGGCGTCCGAACCACGTACCGAGTCCTTGAACCGTACGAAGATCTCGCCGTTGGCGAACTCGTACGCGTCGGCGGGCGTCGGCGCGACGCCGAGCACCTCGCCGATCTCCTTGGCCAACTCCGGAAAGCCACGTCCGGAAAAGAGCATCAGGCTTTTGCGGTTTTCGGCGACGATGCTGCCCATGGGCCCGTCTGCTCCCGTTATGTCGGCGGTACCCGACCCGGTGGTGGTGGGTCGGGGACTATTCGGTTGCAGTATCTCCCGCGCCGGATGCGCCGCCCACCGTCTCGGTCGCCCCGTGGATTGCCTCACTGTGGCTTGCGGCACCAGTCGTACCGGCCACACCCTTCGCGTCGCGGGCGCGCTGCGCCGCCTCCGCCGCGGCAGTGCCGGCGCGCCGCTTGACGACCCAGCCCTCGATGTTGCGTTGGCGCGCCCGGGCGACGCCCATCGCCCCGGCCGGCACGTCGTCGACGATCACCGAACCAGCCGCCGTGTACGCCCCGTCGCCCACCTCGACCGGTGCCACGAACATGTTGTCCGCACCGGTCCGCGCGTGGCTGCCGATCACCGTGCGGTGCTTGTTGACCCCGTCGTAGTTCACGAAGACGGACGCGGCGCCGATGTTGGTCTGCTCGCCGATCGTCGCGTCGCCGACGTACGTCAGGTGCGGCACCTTCGCGCCGGCACCGATCTGCGAGTTCTTCACCTCGACGAACGTGCCGATCTTTGCCTTCTCGGCCAGCTGGGCGGCCGGGCGCAGGTACGCGTACGGCCCGACGGTCGCGCCCGCGCCCACCTCGGCGCCGACGGCGTGGCTGCGGATCACCGACGCGGCGGGGCCGACGATCGTGTCGATCAGGGTGACGTCCGGCCCGATCAGCGCACCCGCGCCGATCACCGTGCCGCCGCGCAACTGGGTGTTCTGGTCGATCACCGCGTCCCGGTCCAGCGCGACCGTCACGTCGATCCAGGTGGTGGCGGGGTCGAGCAGGCTCACCCCGGTGCGCATCCACGCCTCGTTGATCCGGTCGCGTAGCAGCCGACGCAGCGTGGCCAGCTCCACCCGGTCGTTGCAGCCCAACGTCTCGACGTGGTCCACGGCGACGTGCACCGCCACCGGCTCGCCGGCGGAACGAAGCAGACCGAAGACGTCGGTCAGGTACTCCTCGCCCTGGTCGTTGTCGGTGGAGAGCTTGCCCAGCGCCTCGCGCAGCCGCACCGCGTCGAACGCGTAGATGCCGGCGTTGATCTCCCGGATCGCGCGCTGCGTCGTGTCGGCGTCGCGCTCCTCGACGATCTGTTCCAGGCGCCCGTCGGCGTCCCTGACGATCCGCCCGAGGCCGGTCGGGTCGGGCACCTCGGCGGCCAGCACCGTTGCCGCCGCGGCGGCCTCCTCGTGCGCGGTCACCAGCGCGCCCACCGTCTCCGGCCGCAGCAGGGGTACGTCACCGTTGATCACCACGACGGTGCCGGCACCTTCCGGTACGGCCTCCAGTGCGATCCGTACGGCATGCCCGGTGCCGAGCTGCTCGGCCTGGAGCACCGGAGTGGCGTCCGGGGCGATCTCGGACAGGTGCGCCCGCACCTGGTCGGCGCCGTGCCCCACCACGACGACGGTGCGGTCCGCGTCCAACGGGGCGGCGGCGCTCAGCACGTGACCGACAAGCGTCCGGCCGAGCAGGGGGTGCAGCACCTTGGGCAGTGTCGACTTCATCCGCTTGCCCTCACCGGCGGCAAGCACGACGACGGTACGGAGGTGGGGCTGGGGCACGACGTGGCTCCCGTCGGGACGGCGGACACTCTCGCGGCCATGCTAGCCGCGAGGCCCGGCACGTTCCCCTCTTACCCCCACCGGGCCCCAAAACGGACGCAGGTGGGCAGCTCGGCCGCCAGGGTTCGAACCTGAAATACGGGTACCAAAGACCCGGGTGTTGCCAATTACACCACGGCCGATCACCGACGCGAGCACGTCGCACGGGGGATGGACACCCCGCCGCTACACCTTAGCGCCCCGGCCGTCGGGCGCCAGCGCTCATCCCACCGCACGGCGAGCGGTCGATGCCGTGAACCGTCCACTGGTGGTCGACCCGCACTCCGGCCACCCCCTCCCCGGGATCGACCGGATCCCCGCCACCGGGCCGTCTGACCTGCGACTTCAAGCGGTTACGCGAAGGCGATTCCAAACTTCCCCGTGCGATCTACGATGCCGTAAGTTACGGTGACGTAGGCGTAACTTAGTGATCGTCTCCATCCCCCTGCGAGGTCGCATGTCCACTGCTGTACTCGATCCCAACACCGCCGCCCCCGGCCCCAAACCACTCACCGACGGCAGCCAGTCCCCCGGCATCCTGGCCGCCCTCTGGGCTTTCGTGGTGATCCCCTTCGTCGCTCTGCTGGTCGCCGTTCCGGTGGCGTGGGGCGGCTGGCTCGGCTGGACCGACGTGATCATCGGCCTCGTCTGGTACGTCGTCTCGGGGCTCGGCATCACCGTCGGCTTCCACCGCTACTTCACGCACGGCTCGTTCAAGGCCAAGCGGTGGCTGCGGGTGACTCTGGCGGTCGCGGGTTCGCTGGCGGTACAGGGCGAGATCATCCAGTGGGTCGCCGACCACCGGCGCCACCACGCGTTCTCCGACCTGGAGGGTGACCCGCACTCGCCGTGGCGCTTCGGCACCAGCTTCTGGGCGTTGACCCGGGGCCTGTTCCACGCACACGTGGGCTGGCTCTTCCGCCGGGAGCTGTCCAACCGAGGGCGTTTCGCACCGGACCTCATCGCCGACCGGGACATCAGCCGGGTCGACCGACTCTTCCCCGCGCTGGTGGCCATCTCGCTGCTCGGCCCGGCGCTGATCGGTGGCCTGGTGACCTGGTCCTGGCAGGGCGCGCTGACCGCGTTCTTCTGGGCCGGGCTGGTCCGCATCGGCCTCCTGCACCACGTCACCTGGGCGATCAACTCGGTGTGCCACGTCTACGGTGAGCGTCCGTTCGCCATGCGCCAGGGCGACCGCGCGTCGAACTTCTGGCCGCTGGCGATCCTGTCGTTCGGCGAGAGCTGGCACAACCTGCACCACGCCGACCCGACCAGCGCCCGGCACGGCGTGTTGCGCGGTCAGGTGGACATCTCCGCCCGGGTGATCTGGTTGTTCGAGAAGACCGGCGCGGCAACGCAGGTGCGCTGGCCAAAGCCCGAGCGCCTCGCCGCCAAGCTGGTGAAGCCGGTCGCACCCCGCTGAAACCGGGCGGTGCACGAGGATGCCGCCTGGCAGGATGGCCGGGTGACCGAGCCATGCGGGGGACCAGGCGGCTCGGCCGGCGGGGAGCCGAGCCCGATCCGGGTACGGTCGAACGGCGCGTCAGGGCGGTCGAACCGCCCGACAGTTAGGCGACGACGTGAACGGGCACAGCGGAGGAACCATTCCACGGCAGGGCGTCACCGAGCGCCAGCAAGGCGGCGACATGCCTGAGGTCAGCGACGACCCGGCGACGGCTGTCGGCGGCCGACGGGCGACGCCGACGGCCGCACCGAAAGCCAAAGCTCCCTCCCGGGTCCGCATGTCGGCGGCCCAACGCCGGGAGCAGTTGATCGCGACCGGCCGGCAACTCTTCGCAGAGCGCGGTTTCGACGCCACCTCCATCGAGGAGGTGGCGGCCCGCGCCAAGGTCTCCAAGCCGGTGGTGTACGAGCACTTCGGTGGCAAGGAAGGGCTCTACGCGGTGGTGGTGGACCGGGAGGTCCGCGCCCTGCTGGACCGGATCACCACGGCGTTGACCGCCGGGCATCCGCGGGAGCTCCTGGAACAGGCGGCGCTCGCTCTGCTGACCTACATCGAGGAGGAGACCAGCGGTTTCCGGGTGCTGGTCCGCGAGTCGCCGCTGATGTCCGGCACGGCCACCTTCAGCAGCGTCATGAACGACGTGGCGCACCAGGTCGAGCACATCCTGGGCGCCGAGTACAAGAGCCGCGGGTACGACCCGAAGCTCGCCGAGCTGTACTCGCAGGCGCTTGTCGGCATGGTGGCGTTGACCGGTCGCTGGTGGTTGGAGGTGCGTAAGCCGCGCAAGGAGACGGTGGCGGCGCACCTCGTCAACCTGGCCTGGAACGGGTTGTCGCACCTGGAGGCCAAGCCGACGCTGATCACCGCGCGGCGCAACTGACCCCGATCAGCGGCGGTGGACGTCGGCCACCGGGTGCTTGCGGTGCTCCAACTCCGCCTCGGCGGACTCCGGTGGGCCGACCTTGTCGTAGAGGCCGGTGCCGAGCAGGATCAGGCCGAACAGCATCGACACGATCACTGTCGACATCGAGAAGTTGAGAAAGTTCCCCCCGGTCTGCAGCACCGACATCATCAGAATGCTGGTCACCAGGAACACCACGCCCGCCGTGAGGTTCATGTAGTGGCCGAGGTTGGAGCGCCGCGAGGCCCCGATGATCAGAACGACCCCGAAGACCACCGAGGCCAGCGAGAAGGCCAGGTTGGTCCGGAGCCCGAGGGCCCAGGTGCTGTTACGGGCGAAGAGCGGGTCCCCGATCGTCTCGGCGACGCCCCACACGCCGAAGACCAGGATGTAGACGCCGATCAGCCCGGAGAGGACCCGGTAGAGCGGCCGTGCCGGATGGTTGACCGGAAAATGCGGCATACCCAGACCCCCTGAAATGACCGTTTCAGGGGAATTGTCGCCCAGGGCAGACCCAACTGTCCGAAGAACCCCGATGCCGGAAGGGTCCGCCGAAAGGCTGGACCGGGTCAGGTTTTCGCCGGAGCCCGAGCTGCGCAGGGATCAAGCCTGACCGCCCGGAGCAGCTCGGGCTCCAGCGAGAACCCACGGCCGCAACCAATGATCAGAGAACGAGACGAGCCTTGTGGAACGCCTCCGCCTCATCATCCGTGCCGACCTTGCCGTACATGCCGACCATGAGCAGCACCAGGGCTGCCGTCATCACCACGACCACGGTGGTGATGCTGAAGTTGAAGAAGTTGGCGTCGGTCCGGATGAACGCGAGACCGGCCAGGCTGACCACCATGAGGCCGTACGCCAGCCACTGGTTGATCGCCACGTCGATGTTGCGGCCGAGCGCGGTGCCGACCAGCACGACGACCCCGACCAGCACGCTGAACAGCGAGAAGCCGAGGTTGGTGCCCTGACCGAGGACCCGGGTGTCGTCCTGGGCGAGGATCTCGTTGCCGGTGCTGGCGATGATGCCGAGCACCCCGAAGACGACCAGGTACAGACCGGTCAGCCCGCCGATCGCCCGGTAGATCGGCCGCGCGGGGTGGTTGACGGGGGTGTGTGCCATGTCTGTGTCTCCAACGCCGTGGGGTAGGTGTCGCCGACGATTGTCTCGCATGTGGTGGTGTGACGCCGCACACGGGGGCCGGGCCGGCGCGCCCGGCCGGTCAGCTCTCGGGCAGGTCCTCGGCGAGGGTCATCCAGCTCTCCTCGATCCGCTCCCGTTCGGCGCGCAGATCCTTCAGCTGGGTGTCCAACTCGGCGACCCGGGCGTAGTCGGTGGCGTCCGCCGCGAGCTGATCGAGCAGCGTGGTCTCGCGCTGGTCGAGCTTGCTGAGCTGCCGCTCCAGCCGGGTCAGTTCCTTGCGGGCCTGACGGACCTCGGCGGCGGTCATGCCGCCTCCCGAGGGCGCACCGGGCGCGGAGGTCGAGGTCACGCCCGCCCGGGGAGAGCCGGCCCGCTCGGCGGTCCGCGCGAGGTACTCGTCCACACCGCCCGGCAGGTGCACCAGTCGACCGTCGCCGAACATCCCGTACGCCGTGTCGGTGACCCGCTCGATCAGGTAGCGGTCGTGGCTGGCCACGATGATCGTGCCGGGCCACGAGTCGAGCAGGTCCTCCAGCGAGGCGAGGGTGTCCGTGTCCAGGTCGTTGGTGGGCTCGTCGAAGAGCAGCACGTTGGGCTCGCCGGCCAGCAGCCGCAGCATCTGCAACCGGCGGCGCTCCCCACCGGAGAGATCACTGACCGGGGTCCAGAGCCGGCGGTCGTCGAAGCCGAACACCTCGGCGAGCTGCGAAGCGGAGACCTCACGGTCGCCGAGCTGGACCCGGCGGGCGACATCCTCCACCGCCTCCAGCACCCGCAGGTGCCCGGGCAGCTCGGTGAGCTCCTGGGAAAGGAAAGCGGGCCGCACCGTGGAGCCGGTGCCGAGGCGACCGCCATCGGGGCGGGTGATGCCGGCGAGCATCCGCAGCAGCGTGGTCTTGCCGGCGCCGTTGGCACCGAGGATGGCGATCCGGTCGCCGGGGCCGACGAGCCAGGAGGTGTCGCGCAGGATCTCCTTCGGGCCGGCGTGCAGCTCGACGTTCTCCAGCTCGTACACCTGCTTGCCCAGGCGGGAAACCGCCATCCGCTGCAACGACATGGTGTCGCGCGCCGGCGGCACGTCGGCGATCAACGCGTTGGCGGCGTCGATGCGGAACTGCGGCTTGGAGGTCCGCGCAGGCGGGCCACGGCGCAGCCAGGCGATCTCCTTGCGGAGCAGGTTCTGCCGGCGGGCCTCGGTGGCGGCGGCGACCCGCTCGCGCTCCGCGCGGGCGAGGGTCCAGGCGGCGAAGCCGCCCTCGTAGGCGCGGACGGTCTGGTCGGCGACCTCCCAGGTGGTGGTGCAGACCGCGTCCAGGAACCACCGGTCGTGGGTGACCACGACGAGGGCGCCCTTGCGGCCGACCAGGTGCCGGGCCAGCCAGTCGACCCCGCCGACGTCAAGGTGGTTGGTGGGCTCGTCGAGGATGAGCAGGTCGGAGTCGCGCACGAGCAGCGCGGCGAGCGCCACCCGGCGGCGTTCGCCACCGGACATCGGGCCGACCGGCTGGTCGAGGCCGAGGTGCGGCATGCCGAGGCCGTCGAGGATGGCCCGCACCCCGGAGTCGCCGGCCCACTCGTGCTCGGCGCCCATGCCCTCGGCGAGCCAGGCGGTGCCGAGCACCACGTCCCGGACGGTCGCCTCGGGAGCGAGGGTGAGCTGCTGCGGCAGCCAGAGCACACGCAGGTCACGGCGGTGGGTCACCCGACCGTCGTCGGGGTCCTCCTGCTTGGTGAGCAGCCGCAGCAGGGTGGACTTCCCGGCGCCGTTGAGGCCGACCACGCCGATCCGGTCGGCGTCGTCCAGGCCGAGCGAGACGTCCGTGAGCAGCCGCCCGGCGGCGCCGTACCCCTTGGACACCCGGTCCAGATTGACGATGTTCGCCACGTTCCACCCTTCATGATCAAGGCGTCCCGGTGCCGGCGGGCACCTGGACGCCTGTCCCAAGGGTACGCGGAAGCCCCGAACGCCCGCGCCGCGCGCCGGCAGCTCCGGTGGAACGGGTCGTCAGCCGACGCGAGCGCCGGCTACCGGACCGTGCGCGACCCGCGCCTCCCGGCAGACGCCCGCGGTGGTCAGCTCGGCGGCGATCCGCTCCGCGTCGGCCGCGGTGGCGGCGAGAAACACGCAGGTCGGACCGGAGCCGGAGACGATGCCGGTGAGCGCGCCGGCCGCCTCGCCGGCCTTCAGAGTGTCGGCCAGCGCGGGGCGCATGGCCAGCGCGGCGTCCTGGAGGTCGTTGCCGAGCGTACGGGCGAGCACGCGGGGGTCACGCTGGCGCAGCGCGCCCAGCAGCGCGTCGGTGCTGCCCAGCGGAGTACCGGCGGCACCGGAGTCGCGGAGCCGATCCAGCTCCCGATATGCGGCCGGCGTGGAGAGGCCGACGTCGGCGATCGCCACCACCCAGTGCCAGGAGGTGGCGCGGGCCAGCACGGGGCTGACCGCCTCGCCCCGGCCGGTGCCCAGCGCGGTGCCACCGTAGATCAGGAACGGCACGTCCGAGCCGAGGTCGGCGGCGATGCCGGCCAGCTCGTCGCGGGACAGCCCGGTGCCCCAGAGCGCGTCGCAGGCCACCAGCGCGGCGGCCGCGTCGGCGCTGCCGCCGGCCAACCCACCGGCGAGCGGGATCTGCTTGCGCAGGTGCAGTCGGGCGTGCGGCAGCACCCCCGCGTACCCGGCGAGGGCGTGCGCGGCACGGATCACCAGGTTGGTGTCGTCCAGGGCCAGCTCGCCGGTGCCCTCACCCTCCATGGTCAGGGCGAGGGTGTCGCCCCGGCGGGCCGTCAGCTCGTCGTAGATCGAGATGGCGTGGTAGACGGTGTTCAGCTCGTGGTAGCCATCCCGGCGCAGCGGGCCCACCCCGAGGTGCAGGTTGATCTTCGCGGGCACCCGTACCCGCACCGGGCCGATGGCTCCGCGTCGCTCGTCGTCGTCCGGTCGCCAGGCCTCGGTCACGGGGTGATGTCCCGCACGGGCAGGCGGATGTCGAACGGCTTGGCCACGATCAGCTCCTCAGCTTCCTCGGCGGGCACGGCGTCAGCCTACTTCCCGGCCGGCGTACCGACCGGGGCCGACGCGGCGATGGCGGCGAACTGCTCGACGGTCAGTGACTCCCCACGGGCGCCGGGGTCGACGCCGGCGGCGGTGAGCGCCGCGGCGGCCCGATCCGCGCCACCGGCCCAGCCCGCCAACGCGGCGCGCAGGGTCTTGCGCCGCTGCGCGAACGCCGCGTCCACCACGGCGAAGACCCGCTCCCTCGGTACGTCGATGCGGGGCGGCTCGTGGCAGGTGAAGGCGACCAGGCCGGAGTCGACGTTGGGCACCGGCCAGAACACGTTCGGCGGCACCTTGCCGGCGCTCCGGGCCTGGGCGTACCAGGCGAGCTTCACCGACGGGATGCCGTACACCTTGGAGCCGGGACCGGCGACGAGCCGGTCGGCGACCTCCTTCTGCACCATCACCAGGCCGTGGCGCAGGGTGGGCAGCACGGCGAGCAGGTGCAGCACAACGGGCACGGCGACGTTGTAGGGCAGGTTCGCCACAAGCGCCGTCGGTGCCGGGTCGCCCAGTTCGGCGGCGGCGATGCGCAGCGCGTCCGCACGGTGCACGGTGAGCCGGGCGGCATCGCCCTCGGCGTGCCGGGCGACGGTCTCCGGCAGCGCCCCGGCGAGCACCGGGTCGATCTCCACGGCGTGCACGTGCCCGGCGACCGGCAGCAGCCCCAGGGTCAGAGAGCCGAGCCCGGGCCCCACCTCCAGGGCCACGTCGTCGGGGGTGAGGCCGGCGGCGGTCACGATCCGGCGCACCGTGTTCGGGTCGTGCACGAAGTTCTGGCCCAGCTTCTTGGTGGGCGCGACGCCCAACCGGGCGGCGAGTTCCCGGATCTCCGCCGGGCCGAGCAGGCTCACCACGGGCCGAAGGCCCGCTCGCCGGTGGCGGAGATGGCCGCGCACAGCTCGTCCAGGTCGCTGCCGGTGGTCGCGGCGAGCGCGCGGACGGTGAGCGGAATCAGGTACGACGCGTTCGGCCGGCCCCGGTACGGCATCGGGGTGAGGTACGGGGCGTCGGTCTCCACCAGCATCTGATCCAGGGGGGTGAGCGCGGCGGCCTCGCGTAGCGCCGTCGCGCTGCCGAAGGTGACGGTGCCGGCGAAGCTCAGCAGGTAGCCGCGGCGGACGCACTCTCCGGCGAAGTCGGCGTCGCCGGAGAAACAGTGCAGCACCACCCGGTCGGGAGCGCCCTCGTCGTCGAGGATGCGCAGCACGTCGGCGTGCGCGTCACGGTCGTGGATGACAAGCGTCTTGTCGTACCGCTTGGCGATGGCGATGTGCGCCCGGAAACTGTGCTCCTGCGCGGCGCGCCCCTCGTCGCCGGTCCGGAAGAAGTCCATTCCGGTCTCGCCGATCCCCCGGACCCGGTCGCGGGCAGCGAGTGACTCGATCTCCCGCAGCGCCTCGTCGAGGTCGCCGAGCCGGGGTGCCTCGTTGGGGTGCAGCGCCACGGTGGCCAGCACCGCGGGGTACTCGTCGGCGGTGTCCGCGCCCCAGCGGGACGACGCGACGTCCACGCCCACCTGGACCAGCCGGTCCACGCCGACCTTGGCGGCCAACGCGATGGCCACGGCGACCGGGTCGTCGGCCGGCCCGCCGCCGGGCACACCGGCCTCGCTGACCGTGATGTCCAGGTGGGTGTGGCTGTCCAGCACCGCCCGGGGCAACGACTCGGGGGCAGGCGGAAACTCTCCGGCCCGCCGGGCGGCACGCTCGCGGCGGGATTCAGTGGGCTCGCTCATCAGCGACAGCATCACACACCGGGCCTGTCCATCTGCCCGCCACCCGACGTTCACCCCGACTACGCCGCGCGACTCTACGGTCGCTCACGACCGGACGCGACAGCGTGCGGACCTCATCCCACCGAGCAGCGAGGCGACGGCATGAGCGTCACTCCCCAGGCCGGTGGCAGCGCCGGCGAACGGACCGGACTGAACGTGGCGTTCGGTGGCGGCGTGTACCCGGCGGAGGAGATCGCCCGGGGCGCCGCGTACGAGTTGTTCAGCGCCGACGAGGTGACCGGCTTCGAGTGGGCACCGCGCCCGGGTAGCGCCCTGCCGTGGCACCGGTTCGTGCACGTCACCGAGGTGACCGCTGTGCACGGGGTGACGGAGCCGGCCGACGAGCCGGAGACGCCGCTGCTGATACCCGCTCACCGCGAGCGGGGTTGGGCGTACCTGCACCAGCTCAGCCAGCAGCCGGCGGCAGCGGGCGACCCGATGCTGGTGGCCGCGCGCGCGTCGGCGGTGGTCCGGCGGGGCACCCGGATGATGAAGGTGCTCTCGGCCCAGCAGCTCGCCGGCTACGTACGGGGCTGGCTGCCGCACGGCTTCTGCTACCGCGAGCACGATGTGGCGCACCTGCGTACGCCGGCGACGACGACGGTGCTGCGTACGGACGGTGACGCTGGCCGGGACGGCACGGACGTGACGTACGCGCTGCGCTGGCGCGCGTCCGACCCGGGCGACTACGAGGTGCCGGTGGGCCCGGCACACCGTGGCCTGACCGCGCTGGCCGCCCGGGACCGGCTCGGCGCCCCGGTGCTCGGCACCGGCTTCGTGCCCAGCAACGGTCAGCTCATCCCGGAGTTCATCACCCGGGACTTCGCCGACCTGCCGATGCCGGCGAACGCCGCCCTCATCGCGTACCCGGCGGAGGGGCAGGAGGTGGTGCTCTACACCTACCAGGCCGAGCAGCGCGGGTGGCTGCGGATGGTGGGCCCGCAGTGGCGTCACCTGCTGGCCACGGTGCCGGGGCTCTCCCCGGACCAGGAGTACGTGCCGAACGCCGACGTCCCCCGCTCCACCCAACTGGTCGGCATGTACGGCGACAGCGAGTACGAGGCGGTAGCCGACCTGCCCGGTGGGTTCCGGGTGCTGGCGATGACCCGGGCGGCCCGTTACCCGGTCGACGCGGTGGCCCGCCGGCTCCGGTTCGCCCAGTGGCGGGGGGTGCCGTGCCTGGTGCTGCGGGAGGAGGCCGGCTGGCTGCGGGTGCGCCTGCGCTACCCGAACCCGGACACCGTGGTCACGACCGGCGCGCAGTGCCAGGAACGCGGCGTCTACGAGGCCTGGGCGCCGGGCGCCGAGGTGACCGACGACCAGGTGATGGACACCCGCTACATGATGTGACGGCGCGCGGCGGCGGGGCACCCGCCGCCGCGCGTCGTGCGGTCAGTCGGCGAGCCGGGCCAGTTCCTCGTCGACGATCGACGGGTCGAGCTTGCGGAACACCGGCTTCGGCGCGGCCAGCGGGCGGCCCGCCTCGATCGACACCGACTCCCAGCGCGCGCCGACGGTGTAGTCCCCGGTCAGCACCGGGTACGCCGGGCCGCCGTCCAGGTCGTCGACCTGCTCGATAACCGGCATCGGCGCGTGCACGCCGGTGCCCCCGAGCAGCTCGTGCACCTGCTGCGCGGAGTGCGGCAGGAACGGGGTGAGCAACGTGTTGGCATCGCTGATCACCTGAAGGGCGACGTGCAGGATGGTGCCCATCCGGGGCTTGTCCGCCTCGTCCTTGAGCTTCCAGGGCGCCTGCTCGGAGAGGTACCTGTTGGCCTCGGCGACCACCTTCATGGCCTCACCGATCGCCTGCTTCTGCCGGTGCCGGCCGATCAGGTCGCCGACGGTGGTGAACCCGGTCCGGGCGACGGCGAGCAGCGCCTCGTCGGCCTCGGTGAGCCCGGCCGGGTCGACCGGCGGGATCGTCCCGAAGTTCTTCGCGGCCATCGAGACGCACCGGTTGACCAGGTTGCCCCAACCGGCGACCAACTCGTCGTTGTTGCGGCGCAGGAACTCGGCCCAGGTGAAGTCGGTGTCGTTGCTCTCCGGGCCGGCGGCGGCGATGAAGTAGCGCAGCGCGTCGGCGTCGTAGCGCTCCAGGAAGTCGCGAACGTAGATGACCACCTTGCGGGACGAGGATAACTTGCGCCCCTCCATGGTCAGGTACTCGCTCGAAACCACCTCGGTGGGCAGGTTGAGCCGACCCAGCTCGCCCGGCTCACCGTCGCGGGAGCCCTCACCGGAGTAGCCGGAGAGCAGCGCCGGCCAGATCACCGAGTGGAAGACGATGTTGTCCTTGCCCATGAAGTAGTAGGACTGGGCGTCCTTGCCCGCGCCGTCGGCGGACCAGTACTTCCGCCACGCGTCCGGATCGCCGGAGCGACGGGCCCATTCGATCGAGGCGGACAGGTAGCCGATCACCGCGTCGAACCACACGTAGATCCGCTTGTCCGACCGATCGCGCCAGCCGTCGAGCGGGATCGGTACGCCCCACTCCAGGTCACGGGTGATCGCCCGGGGCTGGAGGTCGTCGAGCAGGTTGCGGGAGAACCGCAGCACGTTGGGCCGCCACCCCTCCCGGGTGTCCAGCCACTGCCGCAGCACCTCGGCCAGGGCCGGCAGGTCCAGGAAGAAGTGCTCGGTCTCGACGAACTTCGGAGTCTCTCCGTTGATCCGCGACTTCGGGTTGATCAGGTCGATCGGGTCGAGCTGGTTGCCGCAGTTGTCGCACTGGTCACCGCGGGCGCTGTCGTACCCGCAGATCGGGCAGGTGCCCTCGATGTAACGGTCGGGCAGGGTGCGCCCGGTGGACGGGGAGATCGCGCCCATGGTGGTCTTCGGCACGATGTAGCCGTTGCGGTACATCCCCTCGAACAACTCCTGCACCACCGCGTAGTGGTTGCGGGTGGTGGTGCGGGTGAACAGGTCGTACGAGAGACCGAGGCCGTGCAGGTCCTCGACGATCACCCTGTTGTACCGGTCGGCCAGCTCGCGCGGGGTCACCCCGTCGGCGTCGGCCTGCACCTGGATCGGGGTGCCGTGCTCGTCGGTGCCGGAGACCATGAGCACGTCGTGGCCGGCCATCCGCATGTACCGGGCGAAGACGTCGGAGGGAACGCCGAAACCGGAGACGTGGCCGATGTGGCGGGGGCCGTTGGCGTACGGCCAGGCCACTGCCGCGAGAACGTGACTCATGAGCAGTGAGCCTAGTGACCCGTCCGGGGCGTTCGCGAACCAATAGGGGGTGCCCGACCGGCGGACTGGGCCGACCACCTCGCCCGTTGGTCCGATTTGTCGTCGACACGCGGTTCACCTGCCCGTTTCACCTCCTGGTGCGGTGTGCAATGAACGTCGTGACGGGCAGAGGAGCGGCGCGGGACCACGAGGACGGTCCCACCGGGTCGGCGGTCGGCGACGACCCGGGGCCCGCCGCGTCCCGGGTCGCCGGGGTCGCGCCGCAGCCCCGGCTCGTGTCCAGCGCCGACCCGGGTGCGCTGCGGCCCACCCCGGCGGGGAGGTCCACCGCAGCGGCCCGCCCCGCGCCGGCGGCGCCGTCACCCACACCGACTCGTCCGACCCCGGGGGCACCCGTACCCAGCCCGGCCCGGCCCGGCTCGTCAGGCCCGCCGGCCGGCGCGGCGCCGGCCGGCGCGGAGCCCGTCGAGGTGGAGCCGACCACCGGCGCTCCGGTGGACGCGGTGCCGCGTCGGGTGCCGGTCCGGCAGCAGGGCCGCCGGCAGCGCGGCCATGGCTCCGACGGCGACCCGTCGGAGGACGACGGTGGCGCTTTCTGGGCGCCGATCGAGCAGGTGCACTGGGACGGCACCCCGATTCGCAAGGACGCGGCACCGGCGCGGTTCCGCGGCTTCCGGCTGGCGCGGCGTCGGGCACCTCACCGCACGCCACTGCCGCCGGACCCGCTGCCCGGGCTCGCCGCGCTGGTGGTGCTGAGCCTGGTCGCGGCCTTCTTCGCCTGGGTCAGTGCCGGTCCGTTCTGGCTCGCGGTCGGGCACGCCCGGACCGGCACGGTGGTGATCGACGGCTGCTCCGGCGACGGTCTCACCCTGCGCTGCCGGGGGATCTTCACGGCCGAGGACGGGCGGTTCATCACCCACGGCGTCCGGGTCAGTGGCGTGCCCGCCGAGGGGAGCACGGCCGGCACCGCGCTGCCGGCACGGGTGACCGGCCCGGACAGCGGTACCGCGTACGCGGACGTCGGCGTGGGCCGGCACCTGCGGTGGCTGCCCGGTCTGCTGGTGGTGCTGGCCTGCGCCGCCGGCATCGTCCGGTTGACCGGGTCCGCCCGGCTGCCCGGTCGCCGGCACCGCCGCTGGGCCGTGGCCGCCGCCGTCGCCGGCCCCACGCTGATCACCGTCGGCTTCCTGATCGCCGCGTGGTGACCCGGTCGTCCGGCGAGCCGGACCACCTCGATCAGCTGTGCACGATCGTGTAGACGTCCCGGCGACGCAGCGCGTACTCGGTGGCGACGTCGGTGATGGCGTCCCGGCGGGACCGGCCGGCGGCCTCCCGCTCGGCGACGGCGGCGCGAAGGGTGTCGTCGTCGGGGCGTTCGGCCGCAGTCACCGGGGCTCCGGCCACCACCAGGGTGATCTCTCCACGCGGGTCCCCCTCGGTGGCCCACCGGGCCAGCTCGCCGAGGGGACGGCGGAGCACCTCCTCGTAGGTCTTGGTGAGTTCGCGGCAGAGCGCGGCCGGCCGGTCCGCCCCGAACGTGTCGGCCAGGTCGGTGAGCGTTGCCCCGATCCGGTGCGGGGCCTCGAAGAAGACCAGGGTGCGCTCCTCGGCGGCGAGGGCGCGCAACCGGGACCGACGGCCACCGGGGGTGCGCGGCAGGAAGCCCTCGAAGCAGAACCTGTCGCAGGGCAGCCCGGAGACGGCCAGCGCGGTAGTGACCGCGCTGGGCCCGGGGGCGACGGTGACCGGCGCACCGACATCCAACGTGGCACGGACCAGCCGGTAGCCGGGGTCGGAGACGCTGGGCATCCCGCCGTCGGTGACCAGCGCCACCACGTACCCGCCGAGGATGACCTCGACCAGTTCGGGGGTGCGCCGCTCCTCGTTGCCCTCGAAGTAGGAGACGATTCGACCGCCGACGGTGAGGTCGAGATCGCGGGCCAGCCGGGTGAGCCGTCGGGTGTCCTCGGCGGCGACCACGTCGGCGCTGATCAGCACCTCCCGAAGTCGGGCCGAGGCGTCGGCGGGGTTGCCGAGCGGGGCACCGAGCAGAATCAGGCGCCCGACTTCGGACATTTCACCCACGAATTCGTCTCCTTCATTGCAGGGAATACCGGTATCAGGGACGACGGACGCCACCGGACACCTTGGCAGCCTACGATCGCCGGGTGACGAGTGCGTCGACAGCGCAGACCCCGAGCGCAGATCCGGACAAGATGATCCAGGCGACGGGCGAGCCCAGTGCCACCCAGGAGCCGACGGCACCGAACGCCGAGGGCGGCGGGGTGGTCGCCGTGGTCCGGCGACGGTTCGCCACCGTCGACACCCAGGTGGACAGGTTCTCCTGGCTGGCCACAGCAGTGGTGGTGGCCATCGCGGCGATCGTGCGCTTCGTCGGGCTGTCCAGCCCGAAGGGCAAGATCTTCGACGAGACGTACTACGCCAAGGACGCCTACGGCCTGATCTCCCGGGGCGTGGAGTGGAACTACAAGGACAACGTCCCGTCGTACGTGGTGCACCCCCCGCTGGGCAAGTGGTTGATCGGCGTCGGCGAGTGGGCCTTCGGCTACCAGGACGCGGATTCGAAGGTCTCCGTTCCCGGTCACCTGATGACCACCGCACCGGAGTTCGGCTGGCGATTCTCGGCGGCGGTGATCGGCACGCTGTCGGTGCTGCTGCTGGTCCGCATCGGTCGGCGGATGTTCCACTCGACGGTGCTCGGCTGCGCGGCCGGCCTGCTGCTCGCCCTGGACGGCTTCCACCTGGTGCTGTCCCGGGCGGCCCTGCTCGACATCTTCCTGCTGTTCTTCGTGCTGGCGGCGTTCGGCGCACTGGTGCTCGATCGGGACGCCCGCCGTCGACGCTGGGCACGGGCCCTGGACGACGGGCTCGATCCGAGCCAGCCGGGACGGGCCGGGCGCCCGCCGACCGGTTGGCGCACCTGGCCGTGGTGGCGGCTGGCGGCCGGGGTGCTGATCGGCTGCGCCTGCGCGGTGAAGTGGAGCGCCCTGTACTTCGTGCCGGCCTTCGCGCTGCTGGTGCTCTTCTGGGAGGTCGGCGTCCGCCGCTCGGCGGGCGTCCGCCGGCCCTGGCGGGACACGCTCGTCGACGAGCTGCCCTGGCTGGTGCTCGCCGGCGTGCTGATGGTCGGCACCTACCTCGCCACCTGGTCGGGCTGGCTGCTCACCGACGACGGTTACTACCGGCTCGCGTCGGCCTACCCGAGCGCACCGCTCAGCGACCGCCCGTTCATCGGCCCACTGATCAACCTCTTCGAATACCACCGCGCGGCGTACGGCTTCCACGCCCAGCTTGACGACGCGCACAAGTACCAGTCGTGGCCGTGGCAGTGGCTGCTGTTGGGCCGACCGGTGGCGTTCCACTACGCCGGTGACGGCGTCTGCGGCGCGGCGAGCTGCGCCTCGGAGATTCTGCTGCTCGGCACCCCGCTGCTCTGGTGGTCGTTCCTGCCGGCTCTGGTGGCGCTGGCCTGGCTGGGTGTGGCCCGTCGGGACTGGCGGGCCGGCGCGATCCTGCTCACCGTGGCCGCCGGGTTGCTGCCGTGGTTCTGGTTCGCTCTCGACGGCCGGACGATGTTCTCTTTCTACGCCGCGCCCGCGGTGCCGTTCCTGGTGCTGGCCGTGGTGTACGTGCTGGGCGCGCTGATCGCGCCCGCCGGGGGTGACGTGGGTGCGGTGACGCCCCTGGTGCCCGGTGACCCGAGTTACGAGCGCCGACTGGTGGGCAGCATCGCGGCGGGGGCGTACGTGCTGCTGGTGGCGCTGTGCTTCGCGTACTTCTATCCGATTTTCGTCGGTATGGTGATTCCGTACTCGGACTGGCTGTCCCGGATGTGGCTCGACGGTCGGTGGATATAAGCATCGACAGGCGACGCGCCGCACCGCGCGACGGAAGAAGGGCCCGCACGCCGAAGCGTGCGGGCCCTTCTTGACAAAGACGCGCGCCCCGATCGCCTGCCACGGGGGAAGCGGGCGATTGGGGCGCGCATGAAGAGCTTAACCACCGCGCACCACCGGCACAACGGGTCGACTTGGGTCAGATTTCCGACGGAGGCTGGCCGAGCCGACCCCTTCCCTCTCACAGTTGACCGAGGGTGACCCGGCATGGACCCTGAGCGCGGGTGCTGCCGATCAGAGGCGAACCCGACGTGGGCGGCGTCGCCGATTCCGCGCGCCCGCACCCAAACGATCATCCAAAGTGGATCTCACTACACTGCGGGTCGTGATCAACTTCAGACGATCGACGGCGGTCCTTCTCGGACTGTTGGCGACCACCGCGCTGACCGGCCCGGCACACGCCGACGAGGAGCCGGCGCCCGAGCCGCCCCGGGTCGAGCTGGTGCTCGACGTCAGCGGGTCGATGCGCGCCGCCGACATCGACGGGCGCACCCGGATCTCGGTCGCCCAGCAGGCATTCAACGAGGTGGTTGACGCGCTGCCCGAGGAGACACAGCTCGGCATCCGGGTGCTCGGCGCGACCTACCGCGGCAAGGACAAGAAGGTCGGTTGCCAGGACACCCAGCAGATCGTGCCGGTCGGGCCGGTGAACAGGTCCGCCGCCAAGGCGGCGGTGGCGACACTTCGGCCGACCGGGTTCACTCCGGTCGGGCTTGCGCTGCGCTCCGCCGCGCAGGACCTGGGCGCCGGGGCCACCACCCGGCGGATTGTGCTGATCACCGACGGCGAGGACACCTGCGCTCCGCCGGACCCGTGCGAGGTGGCCCGGGAACTGGCCGCCCAGGGCACCAGCCTGGTCGTCGACACCCTCGGCCTGGCCCCCGACGACAAGGTTCGCCGGCAACTGCTCTGCATCGCCAGCGCCACCGGCGGGACCTACACCGCCGCGCAGAGCGCCGAGGAGCTGACCGGCCGGATCAAACAGCTCGTCGAGCGGGCCGGAGACACGCACACCCGGGCCCCGACAGTTGTCGGCGGCACGAGCGCGTGCGACTCGGCGCCACTGCTCGCCCCCGGCGTCTACGCCGACCGGGAGGCGTTCTCCGAGCATCGCTACTACCGGGTGCCGATCCGCCCCGGGCAGGAGCTGCGAGCTTCGGTGAGCATGGCGCTGGACCGGGCCGTCAACCGGGACTACGGGGTGCTGCTGCGGGCCACCGCGGCCGACGGTCGGGAACTCGTCCGCGGAGCGGACGCCGGCAGCGGGAGGGCCGACGTGCTCTCCGCCGGGCTGCGCTGGTCGGCCACCGCCGACCACGAGGATGCCACCGAGACCGAGCAGAGCGCCGCGCCGGTCATCGAACCCACCACCGTCTGCCTGGTGGTCAGCAATTCGTTCGCCCCGCGTCCCGGCACCGCGGCCACCCCGGGCATGCCGGTGGAGTTGACCATCGACGTGGTCGCCGCCGCACCCGCACCGGACGGACCGGACCTCGGCCGGGGCTGGGTGCTGCTCGCACTGCTCACCATCGCCGGTCTGCTCACCGGTCTGCTCGCCGGTCTGCTCACCCGCTGGTGGGTCGCCACCTGGAGGGAGAACTGATGCGTACCGCACTGTTCCGGTCGATGGCGGCGCTGCTCGCCGCCGGCACGGCCGCTCTGCTCCCCACTGCGGCCGCCGCCGCACCAACCCCCTCCCCGGGTGCCACGCCGGTGAACCGTGCCGGCACGTCGTTCCTCACCGCCACCCCGATCACCGCCGGACAACCGGTACGGGTGGATGCCTCGATCGGCGATCACCTCTACTGGTCGTTCCCGGCGACCGCCGGGCAGGTGCACGAGATCAGCGCCACCGTCACCTTCCCGAAGGGACGCAGCGGCGCCTCCACCTGGACGGTGGACGTCTTCGACGGGCTGCGCCGACGCCAGGCGTGCACGGCGGGGGCCCAGACCCCGACAGTGGACGCTAAGGCGTCGAACGTGGTGCTGGGTTGCACGCTGCGCGAGGTGCGGCCGTGGGCGGAGCCCTGGTCGGCCGACCCACTGCCCGGCACGTACGTCGTCCGACTCTCGGTGATCGAGCTGCCGGAGCCGGATCTGGGTGCGCCGATCGACGTCGACCTGCTGGTGGGCACCATCGCCGACCGGGGCGCCTCGGCTGACGACGGCGAGTTGGCCGCCCCGCTGGTGCCGAACACCAAGGCCGGCACGGTGCTCAACGCCGTACCGCCGGTGGACGCGGAGGCCGACGACGAGAGCGGCTCGCTGACGGACTGGTTGCCGGATCTCGGCTCGCGTTGGGTCTGGACCGGCATCGGCGGCGCGCTCGCCGCGGTGGCCGGCGTGTTCGGATTCGCGCTGACCCGACGCCCTCGACGTCGCTGAGACGCCCCCTCTGGTGGCCCCGCCCAGCGGCGGGGCCACCAGAGGCTCACTGCCGCCGGGAGCCGCGCGGCAACCAGCCGATGAACCTGTCCTGGAGCGACATCACCGGGGCCGCGCGCAGATCCTCGGTGGCGGCGGCGAGGCAGGAGCCCAGATAGACGCTGAGCATGGCGCGGTCACCCCCGTACTCCGCCAGCAGCCGGGTGCGCTTCGTCGCGCACGGCCACTCGTCACCGCAGGAGCCGCAGCTCCAGCAGGGGGTCTTCGGGGCGTGTTCGTCGGCCCGCACCCCCGGCCGTTCCAGACCATCGGTCATCGCACGTCCTTCCAGATGTCCACGGGACTGGCGGCTGCCGTGCCGGCCAGCATTGATGGTGGTCCCCCCGGAGCCATCAGGGAGAGCGCTACGCGTCCCTCCGGTGTTACATCTTTGCGGTACCTTCGTCGGTCGTGGGAGTCGGAAATTTGACGGTTAACGTGATGCGTCATTCCTACCGACCAGTAGGTCACCGGAATGCGTGACCTGCTGCCATCGACGGTCGCCGTCGCCGTCGCCGGGCCGGAGGACTGGACGGGCGAGTTGCTCCCCGCTGAGCAGGCATGCCTCGGCGAGCGGGCGGTGCAGACCCGTCGGCGGGACTTTGCCGCGGGCAGGATTTGCGCCCGCAGGGCACTGCGCGACCTCGGCCTGCCGTCGACCGCCGTGCCGGCCGCCGCCGACCGCGCGCCGGTCTGGCCGGCCGGGATCGTCGGCAGCATCACCCACACCGCCGGCTACTGCGCCGCAGCGGCGGCGCACACCACCGACGTCCGGTCCGTCGGGATGGATGCCGAGCAGCACCGCGAGGTCAATCCGGGAGTACGCCGACTCGTGCTGCTGCCCGAGGAGGAGGCCATCTGCGCCCGGCTGCCCAGCGGCACCTACTGGCCGATCGTGCTGTTCAGCGCGAAGGAGACCGTCTACAAGGTGTGGCATCCGATCGTCCGCGGCTGGTTGGACTTCCACGACGCCCAACTCGACATCGATCCGGATGCCGGCACGTTCACCGCCCGGATCGCACCGGCCCGGGTGGACGCGGCGGGGGTCGACGACCCACCAGCATCGATCAGTGGCCGATTTGTGATCGCCGACGGGCTGGTCCGCACCGCCGCCGTGCTTCCGGCACGTTGACCTCACACGGTCACTCGTAGCGATGAATGGAATACCGATCCACATTGGCTATCGGTGACCAGTTGAACACCGTCCACGCTGGCCAGATGGGTTCTGCACCCGAGCGGTGGGAAGCCCTCCGGCGTGGCGATTGGACGCTCCGCCACCCACGGTAACGTCGAAGAGTTCCCGCACCGCACGTACCGAAGCGTCAAGGAGTACGGTGACCCACCCCCAGCCTCGCGCCACGCCGCACGACCCCCGACAGCCGAACCCGCAGCCGCCGACCCACTCGTTCGCGGCGACACCGCAGCCGCCGTTCTCGGGGGCTGCGTACCCGGCGGCCGGCGGGAACACTGGCGATGGCGGCGGATATCGGGCACCCGGCGGCTCCGGCTACCCGATCATCGCACCACCACCGGCGCAGACGGACCGCGCGAAGAAGTCCGTCGTGGTCGTCGCGGTCACCGCCGCCGTACTCACCCTGCTCACCTGCGCCGGCGGCATCGTGGCGGTCGTCATCGGCACCAAGGGCACCTCGACCACGGTGAGCGAGGCACAGGCCACCCCGCCGACGAACGCCGACACCCGCGGGATGTCGCCGGGCGACACCCTGGTCGTCAACCGCGAGGCCGGCACCGTCGAGATCACCGTGACGAAGTTCAGCAGCGCCACCAAACCCTGCAAGTCCCACGGACTGAAGCCCGGCGAGGGCATGTACGTGATCGCCGACGTGACGGTGGCTGTCACCAAGGGCACCGCGTCGACGAACCCGCTCTACTTCCAGTGGGTCGCCGCCGACGGCACCAAGACCACCGCGATCGGTGGAGCCTTCTCCGGCTGTGGCAAACCGATGCCGGCCGTCGACGACCTGACCGCCGGCACCAGAAGCACCGGCAGCGTGGTCTTCGACGTGCACGACACCTCCGGCGCGCTGGAGTACCACGACCAGTTCCAGACCGCCGGTTCCTGGAAGCCGTGACGCGCTGACACGACGTGGGGCCGACCCGTCCGGGCCGGCCCCACGCGGTGGGCGAGTCGAAGGGTCAGCAGCCCGTCCAGCGCACCGGGGTCACCCGGTCGGCGAGGACGTTGCGGAACCCGACGATGGTGCCCGAGTCGGAGATGGACCGCGCACCGACGACCACCCCGGTGCCGCCGCCCGGTAGGACCCGGGAGGTGGAGCCCCTGGCAACGCGGTCACCACCCACCACGACGCCCTTGGCGTTGACGTCGGCCAACGCCGGCATGTCCTGGTCGAGCAACGTGTGCGAGCCGCTCCGAAGGTCCCACCGCACCCTGGCCGAGGTGGTGCCGTTCAGCCAGGCCTGGCCGATCGCCCAACGACCCGCCGCCGCGCCGGCCGTGCTCCACTCGGCGCCGGGGAACGTGAGCGCGTCGATCCGGCCGTTCGGCCGGCGGACCCAGCTGTTCCAGTCTCCGAAGGGTCCGGCGCTACCGACGATGGTCCCGTTGTCGGTGATCCCACCCGCCTGCGCGTCGACCGGGGCGTCGAGCACCTCCACAGTGCCCGGACGGGCGGCCGGCCAGCGCAGCGCGACCAGTTGCCCGGGCACGATGTCCGAGCCGTAACCGACGATGTCGCCGGCATCGTTGATGGCGCTGACGAAGATGCCGGTGGACGGCAGCACCGGCAACTGCTCGAGCCTGCCGTCGCGGTACCTCCACGGCTGCCCGTAGCCGCTCTCCGCCGATCCGTTGCCGATCACGACGCCGTCCGCGTTGATGTCGACGGGGGTGTCCGTGCTCTTCGACTCCAGTTCGGTGACCCACTGCCCGTCCCAGAACAGCAGCAGGTACTGGTTGTCGGTCTCACCGACCCGCAGCGCGGTGCCCGCGACGTAGCGCCCCGTCGGGTCGACCGCGTTCGCGTCGGCCCGATAGGTGCCGGTCGGGTACGGCAGCGTGCTGATCTTGCAGGTGCGGGTGGTCGCCCCGCTGGGCGCGGCGGTCGCCGTAGCGGAGACAGCGACCCCGAGCGAGGTGGCCAGCAGACCGGTCGCGGTGGCTGCGAGCATCCGGCGTCGAGTGCTTCGGTTCATCCTTGCTCCCCTGTGAGGCCCGGGTACTCCCAGGCATCTGATTGATACCTGGCTCCACAGGTGAGCTGGCTGCACGGTTGCGCACTGTCAGCCAAGAGACAGCAGCGGAACCGCCGGAATCACCGCCCCCAGGCCTCGGTGGCGGTGACGACCGGGCGGCCGGTGCGTACCGACTCGTCGATGGCGAGGCTGATCAGGTGGTCCTGGCAGGCTTCGGCAAGCGGGTACGGAGCCGGGCCCTCCTCCCGCGCCCACGCCCCGGCACGGGCGACGATATCGGCCACCGCGATGTCGTCGTCGGACATCCCACTGCCGACGAACGGGTTGCGGTAGACCACGTCGCCGTCGAAGCTGATGTGCTTGAGGTCGAGCCCTTCCAGGTTGAGGTCGAGACCGGTCTGCCGCCGGGTCAGGAACGACTCCACCGGCGTGCTCGGGTCGGCCAGGCGGACCACCCGGTCGTCCACCAACTCACCGCGCGAACCCCGGACCACCAACCGCCGGGTGCGCAGCGGGTTCCACCACTGGTTGTCGGTGAAGTCGTACAACCCCATCCGCCCGCCGAAGTCGATGGTCGCGAGGGTGGTGGAGAGCTGCTGCGGGGTGTCGTCGCCGCTCCAGCCGGCCGGCGAGAGCGGGTTGGCCAGCGGCGCGACGAAGGCGCGCGCGCTCACCTCGGCGCTCTCGTGACCGACGCCGAGCAGACCCCGGATCAGGGAGACCGCGTGGTACAGGTGGGTCGAGGAGATCTGCACCGAGGTCGGCTCACCGAGCAGCCCGGCGCGGACCAACGCCAGCCGCGCCGCGTGCCCGGGCATCAGCAGGTACTGCTCGGCGACCTGCACCAGGCCCCTGCCTCCGACGTCGGCCCAGAGCGAGCGCAGACCCGCCAGGTCGGGGGCGGGCGGCGTCTCGGCGAGCACCGGTACGCCGGCCGCGACCAACTCCCGGGTCGCCTCGGACGTCACCGGCCACGGCACCGACACGATGACGAAATCCGGCCGCTCGTGGGCGAGCATCTTCGCTGCCGTGCGGAAGGTCGACACGCCCCAGTCGGCCGTCACGGCGGCTCCCCGTGATTCGGTACGCGTCACCACCCCGGTCACCCGGAAACTGTCGGGGAGCAGCCGGGCCAGGCGTAGGAAGAACTCACCTCGCCAGCCGCTGCCGATGATGCCGAACCGGGTCTGGGCCACCGAAGTCATCTGGGCTCCTCACGTAGAGGTCCGGATGCTAACCGTTGCACTTCGCTACGGTTGCCGCGCCAGCACGGCCTGATACCGGTGACGACCGAACGCTTCGCCTAGGTGGATCAACGCCGGGTCGTTCCGACCTGGCCGTGGGTCGGTCACGCACCCCGAAGATCGCAAAAGGCCGTCTCCGACTTGCGGAAACGGCCTTTGACCTGGGGTGGAGCTGAGGGGATTTGAACCCCAAACGCCGTGAGCCGGGTAGAGACCATACGCAATCGGTCAGATCTGGCCTCTGAACAGGGCTGGAGTCCTCAGCGCCTCTCGACGTTTTACACGGCTTTTCGGGCTCAGTTGTGCCGGATCTATGCCCGATGATCATGCACTGGGCATCGGAGGTTACTGGCCTTCGGGCTTGACGAACGTGCCTCGTTGCGGGACCACGAACAGCACGCCCTGATCAACCAGGACGGCGATCGAGCGTCGCACGGTCGCGCGGGCGACGCCGTACTCCTGCACCAGGTGCGCCTCTGACGGGATTGCCCGGTTGGGTTGCCAGTCTCCGCGCTGGACCCGGGCCGCGAGGATGCCGGCCAGTTGGCGGTAGGGCGGCAGCGGTGCGCCGTGGTCGATGTGCGCGTCCGGGTCGAACTCCATACGTCTGACGCTAGAAGTCTCCACACTTGCGGCATCAACCTTCTACGTAGCTAGACGTAGGTAGACCGGGGTTGGTACGGTGCGGCTAACCCGCTGTGCTGGCCGTAGAGATATCTCGCCCTGGTACGGCGGCATCCCTGCCCGGCTGGGCTCCTTCGACTCGGCCGGGCAGGGGCAACCTTCGAGCAGGGAGAGGCCTTCATGCCTGCCGAGAAGCAGGGCCGGGCGTGGGCCAAGCCGCAGCCCCGCTCACCCAAGCCTGGCGACGAGCTGTGGATCGACCGCGAAGCTTCGGTGCAGTTCCGGCGGCAGCGGTTCAGGTTCCGGGTGATCTCGGTATGCCCGAAGCCGACCTATCGGGGCTGGGCGTGGCTCACGGGTTACCAGCTCGACGCCCGGGGCAACGCCGTCGACAAGCGGGAGATCTTCGTCCAGCTAGCCGGCCTGCACCCCGCCGAGCGGTCGACGTAGCACCCCTGCACTGACTTCTGCCATCCCGTCACCGTCGTCCCACACGCCGTGGAGCGGGTCCGCCCATGTACAGCCGCGCTTCGGGTGTTTCCCGATGGCCGCCGCCTTGCCTGCCCCAAGCGAGCGCAAGATCCTCACGAGTTTCCGATCTTGACGTCGTCGTACGTATGTTCTAATCTGCACAACCATCGTCCGTGACACGCCGATGAAGGATGCTCAGCTTGACCGAGGTGAAGAAGTGCCGTAAAAATTCACACCGTGACTTCACTCCTGGTCCTGCCCGTGGCTGATGTGGTCGAGCTGCACGAGGCCGGCCTCGCCATCCTCCACCGTGCCATCCTCGACAAGGTCAGCCTCGCCGCCGGAGCTCTGGACGAGGTCAACGCCGCCGACGCTGGCGAGCATCCTGGCCACGTGCTGGCACCGGTGGTGCGTCGTGGGCTGGGCCCCCAGCTGCGAGCGGACTTGGCCGACACAGGGCTCACCTTGAAGGTCATCCAGTTTGATGCCGTCCGGCTGATCTTCTCTACTCACGGTGGCGACGTGGCGCGGGTGCGCAAGCGCAACCCGAACTGCCTCGTCCTGGGCAACATGCCTCAGCTGGAGATGTTCGCCGGTTTTCATCCGGGTGAGCTTGCGATCCTCTGGGACCCGGACGAGCAGCAGCAGCAGCTGCGAAGCATTGTGTTGGCGCGGGTGGATGCGGCGTCGTGGAACAAAAAGGAGTGGGTGATCTTTGAGGAGGCACCGCTTCCTCCGCCCGCCGCGAAGTCCTACGCGCCGCCTGCTGGGTCCTCCAACGACGACGACGACTTGGCCGATGTGGTCAATTCGGTGGACGACCGAACCGGGACGGAGGATGTTGATACCGCATGAAGGTTCGCATTTATGGCGAACGGCTAAGGGATGCGCGCGTAGTTCAATCTCTGCTTTCTAAGGACGTAGCCGACCGGGCGGGCATAGCTCCATCCCAGCTGACCCGCCTAGAACGCGCTGCCTTTACCGAAGTTAATGAAGAGACAGCGGAAAGGCTGGCAGAATGCCTGGCCTTCCCGCTCGACTTCTTTTCTTATGAAGCGGCGGCATACGTTAAGCCTGGGTCAACGCTCTTTCGCGCTCGAAGAACTATGCCGAAAAGGGAAGAAGAGCAGCTACATACCTGGCTACGACTCGCTGGCGAAATGCTTATGGCGACTGCCTCCAAAGTGAAAATCCCCTCCCTAACCTTGCCTGCTCGCATGGATTTCGAAGACGCTGACAGTGCCGCCCGAGCAACACGCCGACGATTCGGGCTGGACGAGGTCTCTCCGATTCCACACCTGATGCGTGTCATGGAACGCAATGGAATTCCAATCGTTGCGCTCCAGATAGAAGCGGATATCGCCAAGCACGATGCTGTCAGCTGTTGGGTTGGCCGAACTTGGGGCGACCCAGCCGAATGGCCGCTTGCCGTAGTTCGCGTAATGGAATCCTGGGAGCGAACCAGATTCTCGGTAGCGCACGAACTGGGCCACTTGGTGCTACATCGAAACGGGGCGCCCGAGGACAAGCAAGCAGAGCAGGAAGCGTTCGACTTTGCTCGAAGTTTCATGCTGCCATCGAATGTTCTTAAAGAGATGTGGCCACGGGCGGCGACGCTCAACAGCATCATGCCGATTAAGGCGCAATACGGCATGTCGCTGGCCAGCATCGTCGAACATGCGTGGCGGACAGGTCTCATAGACGAGGACAGGCGACTGAATTTCTACAAGCAGTTGTCGAACCGTAAGGATCCTCGAACTGGTCTGAGGTGGCGGGAACAAGAACCCGGTCATGAGGACCGAGATGTGGAACGCCCGCGGCTGGTAGCGCGCATGTCCGAAGCGGTCTTCGGAGACGGACTCCATCTCAGCGAAATGTCTGCCGGAACTGGCTATTGGCCTGCCATATACATTCGCCGCGTTTTGGCGAGCCAAATCTGGTCCGAGAAAAAATCCTCGACTCCGGCGCGCAGCAGAGCAGATAACGTATACAGGATAGGTGAGCGCCGCTAGCGCCCCAACTCAGAAAAGCAACATCTGTGTTCACAGGGTCAGGGTGTGAGGAATCGGTAAGAGCCTCCACCCTGACCCTTAGTTCTTCCCTTGAACATAAGCGAGAGCGGACCGCGTCAGCCATGACACTCATGCCCATCCCGTCTGCCGCCGACCCACACACCGTGGAGCGGGCCAGGGCCAGGGCGCCAAGGTGGAGCGCCCTACCGAACGAACGAGGATTCCCTGGTCAGGGGCCGGCCCTTCAGTCTGCGTCGGGTCAATACTCGGATAACTTCGCGCTCATCGGCAGGCATCGGCGCGGACATGACCACCGCACCACGGGTACGGGTCGACGCTCCAGACCCGCCACCCTCCACCGTCGCGGCGTGCCTCGAACTGCCACGGGCGCGGGGTGCCGGCCATCGACATGCCGTGATCGCCCCACCACACCACTTGAACGCGCGTCACCACCTGGGCGCGGCCGTCGCCCTGGTCCTCAACGTCGAACACGCCCGCGCTGACTTTCGATGGCAGTGGGTCGGTCCGAGTGATGTCACGCCGGAGATCGCGCCACTCGTCGAGCAGCTCGCCCCGATGCTGCGGTGCCAGCACCGCCCGTAGCCCGAGTTCTTCCCCCGACGATAGGGCCAGCATGAAGACGTTCACGGCGGCGTCGGGCGCTGCTTGTCCCCTGTCGGCTTCCGCTGTCTTCACGGCGAACCAACTCACCCCAGCGACAGCCGGACCGCCCACACACAGAGATAGCCCGATCGCCAAATAGATCACCCAACGGCGCGGCCGGCGGCGTCGCGGTTCCTCCCCCAAGATCACCCGTGGCACCATAGCCCAGCCTCCGAATGACGACCACGACGGCGCGGCGGCATCCCTGCCAGGGTGAGCGGTCACCGCGAGTCGGCAACCGGGTGACCACGCCTCTCGGTCTTCAAAGCTGAGCCACAGACGCAGCCGGAAACGCGCCCAGCAACCCGGAGCCCGACGCACCCATCGTGCCTACTGCCGCGCGGGCATTCGGCCGAGGGAGCGCCAGAACTGACGTGCTACTGGCGGCCACGCCGGCGGCCTGGCTTGCCGCGTAGCCGTGTCTACGGCTCTCCGACACCGCGCCGTGTGCGCCGGGGCGTGACCGGCCGCCAGGCCGCACGCGCGCCCCGGCGCGACACGGCGGCGGGCCGCAGGCCCGCCCTTGACCAAGTAAAGAAAGTCTGAACACGAGCTATGCTCCGGCATGGTGTCCCTCGACTATGGACGGGTCAGTCGTATGTCAACGCGAGAAGCTAGACCGTCTAGGCTGGATTAGCGGGACGGTTGGTGGATTTCGAAGGAGGGTTACCTTGGGTAAGGCGCGTCAGAAGAAACGGCGTGGAAATCTCCAAACACCTCGGTTTGAGATCACAGTTGTCCTTGGCGTAGGACACGGCGAAGCGTCACTCGATGCTGAGGTGGAGATTGCCAAGTCCGCGGTCCTTTATGCGGACCACGTGCGCATAGCTAGCCCGCGGCTCTTCGCCGTAATCGCAGCCATGGAACTTTCTACGGTTACGCCTCAGACTCTATCGAAGGCGCTCAAGAGAGCTGTTCGGCACGGTGGCGATACCCTTCGACCGGTTGCGGAAGACGCGCAAGCCATCTGGGAGGCGCTTGATGCGCTTCCTCCCCGCCACGCGCTTACCGCAGCTGAGCGCAAGGAAAAGACTGCTCTGCTGCGCAATTTCAACCAGGGTCTAGAGGGACTACGCACGACGGCACGCCGCAATCTCGATGAGTGCCTGGCGACACCCTTGATTCCAGCAATTAATGCCGGACTAATCTCCCTCGACCCGCTGGTGTCAGAGGAAGAGAGTTTTGACGATCTTCCCGATGACCTTCTGCTTCAAAGGTACGTCGATCGGGTAAAGAGTACGCTTGCAGACCAGCGAACATACCCACTTTTCGATGCAACAACGGCCCATCTGGCCGATCTCGGTGTGGAAGCCGGCGAGTTCAGCCGATCGAATCGGTTCAACCTCCGCGCCCTCAATGCTGCAAGTGGTACCGGGTTGGTCGAGAGGCTTCCATCTTTCGATGGGGCTGATATGTCGGAGATAGTCGACATACGAAAAGAGTTGGACGCACCACTTGCGCGGTTCCGACGTTCGGTAGAGGAGACTGCCTCCGATCTGCCAGAATCTCCGGCCGATCCGGACTTCGAACCATCGCTCGATCACTTGTGGCTGACGAAAGTGTCCCCAGCTATCGAGGAAATCCGAGAACGAGTACAGCAAGACGCATCATTGCGCAGGTTGTCAATGCGAGCGCTACCCGCTGCGGCAGGGCAGGTAGCGGCCGTTGGTGGACTCAGCGCAACCGGGCTTGCGATCGCGGCAGCCAGCCACCCCAACTACATCTGGGCCGCGCTGGCCGCCTCCGTTTCGGTTGGACCAACGATTGCAAGCGTCGCAAGTGAAAGATCTAGAGCGCTCAACCAGGCTCAGAACATGCCGTTCTATTTCTTGTATCGCTCTGGTGTGAGCCTCGAACGCCGAAGGCGCTGACGAATTCGAACTGCGTGTATCAGGTGTCAAGTCGCCTGATTAGCGCGAACGCAATCTCCCGCATATTGGTTACCACTAGATCCGCTCCGGCTGCTCGGAACCTCTCGACCTTATCCGGGCGGTTTGCGTACCCGATTACCCGCACCTCAGCGGCCCGTGCCCCGTCGATGTCCGCGAGCGAATCGCCAATCAACACGCACCGACCCGGCGGCTCGCCAATCGCGTGCGCAGCTTGCCTGATCGGTTCCGGGTTGGGCTTCATCCGCTCCGGGGCGGCGTAGGCTCGGCCAACAATCGGCGAGACATGGACGGCAAGTCGGTGCGCTGCGAGGTAGGCGCTCACGGCACCGGCAGAGTTGTTGCTGACTACCGCCACGGGGAAGCCGGCCTCCCGGGCAGCCACGATGACTTCGCGGCCGTATGGCGTCGGTTCGGCGGTCTCGACGGCCAGGCGCTCAGCCGCGCATAGCGCATCCTCTACTGCCTGTGTCGCCTTCTGGTCACCAGTGGTCCCGATGCGGCGTAGCACCTCAAGCGGGTCCGGTTCGCTGGTGAGATCCGGCGGGACCGCCATGCCGCACCGGCGTAACACCTCGACCAGTTCCGCGGCGACCCTTGGCGCTGGATAGCCCGCGAAGACGCTGCACACCGGCCCATCGAAGTCGAGCAGCACGGCACCGACTTCGTCGAGCAGCCGGCTAAGGTCGGCGTTCATGTGTCGTACCGGTAAGCGATGGTCGACCAGACCGAGTCGAACCACTGGCGGGATGCTTCCAAGAACTGCGTGCCGTGGGAGGTGTCATCGTCGGTCACGGCGTAGTGGAACAGCGGCACGTCCTTGCCCATCAGGTCATAGATCGCCATTGGCTCACCCTTGATCGAGACGGTTCGCTCAACGACCGGATAGAAGCCGTAGAAGACCTCTTCGCCGTTGAGGATGTAGAGCTTGAACAGCGGTGCGGCACGGTGCATCCGCACCTCGACGGTGGTCGACCGAATGAGGCCGAGGTCGCCTAGCTCGGTGACCTGGTCGATGATGCCGTCTGCGGCTCGTCGGGTGATGCGCTCCGCACGTTCGCGTACGGCCGCGTCATCGGCCTGCGTCTCGGCTCGGGCGGGCAGTGCCATCGGAACGGTCATGTCGGAGATCAGGATGCGCACGGCGATGGTCTCCGGTGCGAGCTGTCCGACCCGCACCTTGTCGAGCGCTTCGGCGAGCGCGTCGCGCAGCGTCTCGCCAGAGAACCCTGCGAAGTCGATCGCGACATGTGATCGCTCGAATGCAGCCTCGATGTGCGGGCGTAGCTCTACGGGCCGCTGTGTTTGTGCCCGGACGAACGCGCCGCTTCCCTGTCGAGACACGATCAACCGCTCTGCTCGGAGCAAGTCCAGGGCGCGCTTGACGGTTTCGCGGGCCACGCCGTAGCGGGTTGCTAGCTCGGGCTGTGACGGCAGCTTGTCGCCTGGGGCAAGCCGGCGCGTGAGGATGGCGGCGCGCAGCTTGTTGGCGATCTGCTGCGAAGCCTGTCTTGGGTCGTCAGGGTCTAGCTGACCGAGGAAGTCCAGGTTGTCACTCACGCGCCCACGGTACCGCTGACTAGCCAAGTAAGGGAAGTTTCAGTCGGCCTCTTGTCTTGGCTAGCCAAGAAGGGGTACCTTCGATCCATCGACCTGGCTAGTCAGGCCAGTCAGGTAGATAGACGTTGGACATAGATGGTCCTGGTAGGCGTCCACACGACACGGGCAGCGAACAAGACGAGGGAGATCAAGAGATGCGGAACATCCCGGTGAACATGGGTGGCTTCAAACTGCGGGTGGTGGAGGAGCCGTCGATAAAGATGGACCAGGAGGGGCGGGTGCTCACCGCTTACGGGACCGATGACCCGCTGTACGTGGTGGGGGTGTTCGCCAAGCCGCTGGCGACCGATGACGGCTACCGGGGCAAGGGCGAGGAACTGAAGGTCACCCTGTCGGTCAACCCGCAGGGGATCGAGGAGGGTGACCTGGTGGAGCTGATCGGGGCCACGGTGTCGCACTGGGAGCGCGATGGTCGTAGTGGCTTGACGTGGAAGGCGCAGAGCCTCAAGGCGGCCTGAGGTAGACACTTCGGCCCCGCCCCTTTCTGGTGGGTGACCCGTTCGAGTCGGGTCGGGGCACTTTGTCAAGGCAATGCGGCTTGCGTGTGGGCTGAATCCTTGGCTGCTCGTTCTTTGAAAATTACACAGTGGATACAACCTTGTCTAAAACAGGTTCAATGCCTCTATTCGTACAACGATTTTGGAAGGGAGGTTGCGGTGTCGGATTTCGAGTTGATTCTTATCGGGTTGCTGTTGCTGTCGGTTTGCCTGAACGTCGGTCTTATTCGTCGTGAGGGGCGTCGGTTGCGGCGTGTGTGGCGTCTGTCCGGTCGGGAGTAGTTGCCGGTCGGTGGTTTCTATCCGTCCCTTGGATTGTGTTTCCGGGGACGGGTGGTGCCCACCGATGGTGGTGCGGGAGATCGGAAGGAGAGGCATGGATTTTGTGCCGGAGATCGTGAAGTCGTTGACCGGCAGGTCTCGTTATGAGGCGCTGATGGGCAACGTGCAGGGCCTGTCGATGCTGATGGACGGCGCGAAGAGCCTGATCAAGGGGTGCGAGCCACCCCCGGGGACGCTGTACCAGTTCGCGGCCCGGGTCGAGGACCTGGAAGACGCGCACAAGCAGGCGGTGGAGGCTCTGCGGGCGTTCCACACGCGGGTGAAGACGTTTGAGGCGGATCTAGTCGCCAAGCCGTGGAAGGTGGGCTGATGTCGTACCAGATTAGCGACACCTATGACGGGATCGATAAGGCGATGCGGCTGATGCGTTCTTCGATGAAGGGAATGCCGGAGCGGTATCGGTACATGCGGCACTACGACGATCTTCGTCGGGCGGTCGCGGTGTTACTGGTGCTGCTCGAAGAGGCCGCGCCGTGGATGGAGGAGACGCGGGAAGCGAAGGAGTCAACGAGTCGCGCGAAGAAGTTGTTCGCGGCGGTGCGCTGACAGTAATTGTTTCAACGGGAAGGCCCGGGTTGGTTATCCGATCCGGGCCTTTTCTTTACCCAAAACAGGTTTGACCGAATCGCATTTCAACTGGTGAAGGTAGGTGCGGGAGATGGGTAAGCGTACTCAGGGGTGGGAATGGAAGGTCGCGGGTTGGGCTGCGCGGCATCCAGGCTTCGTGGCTGCTCCGGCGGCGGTCGCTACCACGATGGCGCAGCTCGGGCCGGTGACCACGGGTGGTGTGGCGGCGGGTGTGCTCGCGGCGGGTGCCGGCTGGTACCGGGGTCACCCGGACTCCTGGGCGGCGGTGGCGGCTCCGCAGTTGCGGGCGTTGCGCCGGCGGTGGCTGTCGCGGGCGTACCTCGGTCCGTGGTGGAGCCGGATCACCGAGGAGTGCGGCCTGGTCACCGTGAATCGGCGGACCGGGGTTGTCAACGTGCCTCGGATCGTCCGTATCCGTAGTCACTCGCCGTCGACGGAGACGGTGTACGTGCGTCTCCTCCTTGGGCAGACGGTGAAGCTGTGGGAGGAAGCGGCCGAAGCCCTGGCGGTCGGGCTGAATGCCGAACGGGTGGGCGTCGAGCGGGTTCGCTCTCAGGTGATCGCGCTGGTTGTGCAGCGCTCGGAGCCGTTCACTGAGGTGATCGTTCCGCCGGAGATTGCGGCTGACGCCGACGCGGTGAGTCTGGCGAACGTGTACCTGGGCGAGACCGAGCACGGCACCGACTGGTCTGCGCCGCTGATCGGGCAACACTGGCTCGTCGGCGGGGCCACCGGGTCGGGCAAGAACTCGGTCACCTGGATGGCGCTGCGAGCGTGCGCGCCGCTGATCCGTGACGGCCTGGTGCGGGTGCACGTGGTCAACCCCAAGGGCACCGAATTGAACGCCCTGCGGCCGGTGTCCTACCGCTACGCCGAGACCGACCGCGACATCGTTGAGGTGGTCGCCGGGTTCTGGGAGACCATGCAGGCCCGCAAGAAGACCTTGGCGGAGCAGGGCCGGCGCACGTTCGAGCTGTCGCGCGAAACGCCCCTAGATCTGCTGCTCATCGATGAGCTGGGGGCGGTGACCGGGTACGGCGACCGGTCTCTCACCAAGGGCGTTCAGGCGGTGTTGCCGCTGATCCTGTCGCAGGCTCGCGCCCTGGGCGGCAGCGTCATCGGCGCTCTGCAAGAGCCCACCAAGGACGTGATCCCTCAGCGAGACCTGTTCTCCCTGCGGGTGTGCCTGCGGGCCACGTCGGCCGGACACGTCGACATGGTGCTTGGTGACGACATGCGACGCCGGGGCGCTCTCGCCGACGAGATCCCGAACGTCGCGGACTCGGCCGGTATCGGGTTCGTGGTCAGGCAGCGTTCGCGGACCCCGATGCGGGTGCGGGCGGCCTACTGCGACGACTCCGACATTGCCGAGCTGGTGCGCGTCGCGGGCTGGCCCCACACCGAACTCACCACGACGGCGCGGTGACGACGGTGAACAACCACGACACCACCGAGCGACCGGCGAAGCAGCCTCGCCCAGTCCGCAAGCTGAGCAAGCGCCTTGACGTCGCCCGTCAGCTCCACGACCTGGAACAGGACTCCGCGCTAGACATCGTGGAGATTGAGCGGCTGCGGGTGAGCGTGACCCGTTCACTGTGGCTGTTCCTGGCCATCGGTTCGGTGTTCACCACGACTGGCGTTCAGGACTTCCTCGCCGGTCACCTCACCCCGGCCGACCCGGTGTGGTGGGGCTGCTGGGGTGTCGAGCCGTGCCTGGTCGGCATCCTCATCACCGTTCTGCGCTGGGAAGCCGCGATGATCGCCCGAGAGATCGAGATCGACTCCAAGGCGGTTGACTGGCTCAAACGGTTCCTGCTGGGCTCCACGCTCGTCATGAACGTCGTGCCAGCGATCTTGCCTCGTGAAGGCGGCATCAGCGCGGGAATGCTGGCCGCGCACTTCATGGTGCCGATCCTCGTGTTCTTCCTGGCCGAGGTCATGCCGATCGTGCAGGCACGCTGCTCCCAAGCACGACGGGCCATCACCCTGCCCACCAGCACCCCCGCCGGCCCCGCCTCGGCTCCGGCTCCGGCTCCGGCTCCGGCTCCGGCTCCGGCTCCGGTAACCGTGCCGGCCGTCGTCGCGGAACCCATCACCCCGGCACCGGTCCCGATCGCGGTACCCGCTGCGGCGCCGGTTCCCGCCTCGATCCCGCATCGCCGGACGGACTCGACCAATGACGCCATCGGGGAGCCTGCGGCCCTGGACGGCTTGGGCATTCCGACCGGGATGCAAGCCCAGATCCGGCGACTCGTTGCCGACCTGGACCGACCGGTCACCGCCGTCGACATCCAACAGGCCACCCGGCTACCGGCGTCGATCGCGTCGAAGGTCGCTGACCGGTTCACCCCGGCCACGGCCAATGGCTACACGCACTAATTCACCACCTACGCGCACTGATTCCCCTCACTCTGACCTGCCGTGCTCCACCCGTTGGGGCACGGCAGGCCCGTCTCCGAAAGGAGAAGGCTCGTGGCACTACCAACCCCCGTGTACGACGCCGAAGCGGCGTTGACCCGATGGATGCGCTCGCCGGCCTACAAGCAATGGCGGGCCGGCGTCGAGAGCGTCAAAGGCTGCCTGCAACCGGTCCGGCTGGTCGGCAAGTTCGAGGTCCGGCACATGGGCAGCGGTGACCTGATCGCCTCCCGGCAAGGACGGGTATGGGCCTCCTGCGGCACCCGCCGCGCGGCCGTCTGCCCCTCCTGCGCCGACCGGTACGCCGCCGACGCCTGGCACCTCATTCACGCGGGCATGTCCGGCGGCAAAGGCGTACCCACCACCGTGGCCCGGTCCGCGCGCCTGTTCGTCACCCTCACCGCTCCATCGTTCGGCCCGGTGCACAACCGGCCCGGCAAGCGGCCGTGTTCTTGTGGACGCTGGCACCCCGAAGGCCATCCGCTGCTGGGTAGCCCGCTCGACCCGGCCACCTACGACTACGCCGGGGCCGTGCTGTGGCAAGCGCACAGCGGCCAACTCTGGCACCGCTTCACCATCGCCCTACGCCGCGCCGTCGCCGCCGCTGGTGGCCTCACCGTCCGCGCGTCCGGCGCACACCTACGGATCTCCTACGCCAAGGTCGCCGAATACCAGCGGCGCGGCCTGGTGCTCTTCCACGCGGTCATCCGCGCCGATGGCCCGTCCGGGCCGGACTCCTCGCCTCCAACGTGGCTCACCCCTGATGTTCTGGCTGACGCGGTGCGTTCCGCGGCTTCCTCCGTCGAGCTGGACACCGTCCGACCCGACGCAACCGCGCTGCTCCTCGGCTGGGGCGCACAGGTCGACGTCAAGGACATCACCGCAACCGACATCGACATCAACGACGGAGACGACGACGGGGACCAGGCCGTGGCCGACACCCGCCTGGCCGGCTACATCGCCAAGTACGCCACCAAGGGCACCGGCGCTACGGAGACCGGCGATCGTCGCATCCGTTCACAGATGCACATCGACCGGCTCCAGGTCTCCGCGCACCACCGGGCGATGATCCAAACCGCCTGGGACCTCGGCGGACTCGACCAATACGCCGACCTGAAACTGCGCCACTGGGCGCACATGCTCGGTTTCCGAGGCCACTTCCTCACCAAATCGCGCATCTACTCCACGACCTTCAAAAACCTCCGCGCCGAACGCCGAACCCACCAAATCCACACGGCGCTCACCGAAGCCGGCCTGCCCGAAGACACCGATGTCCTGGTCGTCAACAACTGGCAGATCCTCGGCATCGGCTACGACACCCCCGAACAACTCGAACTCGCCACCGCGATCGGAGACCGAATTCGAGCCGCACGACAGCAAGCCAGAAAGGAACCCCGATGACCACCCCCACCACCATCGAACGCCTATGGACCGTCACCGACGTGTCGGCGTTCCTCGGCATCCCCGTCGGCACCCTCTACCAATGGCGTCACCGCCGAACCGGCCCCCGCGCATCCCGCGTCGGCCGACACCTCCGCTACGACCCCGCCGACGTGCGGGCCTGGTTCAACAACAAGGCGGCCTGACATGCCCATCGATGACCTCTGGTACCTCACCAAACGCGGACCAGACAAAAAGCGGCTCCCCTCCAAGCGGCACGGCAGGGGCAAGCGATGGCGAGTGCGCTACGCCGACGCCGCAGGCGAGCCCCGCGAAAAGCTGTTTGAACGCAAGGTCGACGCGGAAGCCTTCGATGTGGCGGCGCGGGCCGGACTCGCCGAAGAGACCAAGGCCGACCAGGCTGAGCGTCAGGTGACCTTCCGTGAGTATGGGGAGCGGTGGCGACTCTCGCGTCAGATCGGGCAAGCCCTCGACTACCAGCGCCACACGGAATCGCGTCTGCGGCATCACCTCTACCCGCACGTCGGCAAGCGGCAGATGCGGGCGATCACGGTCACGGACGTCCTGGAGTGGGTGGCGCTACTGCTGCGAAACAACGTGGCGCAGTCCTCGGTGAAGACGTACTTCGACCTGTTCAACGCCGTCATGAACGCGGCCGTCGCGGACCGGGTGATCCCTGACAACCCCTGCAAGGCGGTGCGGCTGTCGGCGATCCTGCGAGGTTTTTCGCGGGCTCCGAAGTGGGTGCCGACCGATGAGGACATGCTCGCCCTGGTCGACGCCGTGCCCGACCGCTACCAGGCGGCCATCTGGTGTGGCGCGGGTGAAGGGCTGCGCCTCGGTGAAGTCCTGGGCCTGGAGGACGGCGTGCGATGCGTCGACCGGCCTCGCCAGGAACTGCACGTGGTTCAGCAGCTCCGCTTTCACAAGAACGAGTACGGCGGGTTCTACCTCGCCCCGCCAAAAGCGGGTTCGGTCGGTGACATTGACCTGGACGACCATGTGGCGCTGGTGCTCGCGGAGCACGTCCGCAAGTACCCGCCGGTGGCGGTGGAACTGCCCGACATCACTGCGGGGACTCCCGACCCGGGAAAGCAGGCGAAGCGTCGGGCGGTCCCGCTGCTGTTCACCGACGAGCAAGGCAGGCCGATTCATGATCAGCGCTGGTCAGACCTGTGGCGGGGCTGGCGCAAGGCGGCGGGATGGCCTGACGAAGGCACGTTCCACTCTCTGCGGCACTACTACGCGACTCGGCTGATCACCTCGGGTGCCGATCCGACCGACGTGCAGAACGCCCTACGGCACTCCAGCCTGCGCATCACGTTGGAGACGTACGTGCACTGGTGGCCGAAGAAGAACCGTCGCCGCAACATCGTCAGCACGGCGCTTCGGGAGGCTGCGGGGAACCGCTCGGGGTCGGCGCTTCCGGGCTAAGTTGTGCCGGATCTGTGCCAAATGATCAACGGCCAGCGTTTCCGCTGGCCGTTGATGGTATGGGTGGAGCTGAGGGGATTTGAACCCCTGACCCCCTCGATGCGAACGAGGTGCGCTACCAGTCTGCGCCACAGCCCCCCGCCGGCGAACCGGCTTCGGTCCCACCCGGCTTACACCGGGCGGGCCGGCAGCAAGGCTAACAGGTCGTCGGCCTCCACCGCGAATCCGCCCCCTGCCCGGCGCTCCGGCCCGTCCGAAGATCGACTCGGGTTCCTGGAAACCGGGGCATCCCGGACGCCGCAACCCCCCGACTTCCAGGAACCCGAGTCGATCAAGCCGGCCAGGCACGGCCGGGACCGAGGCACCGACGGGACGAGGCCCGACGGGACCGAGGCCCGACGGGACCGGGTCAGGCGCCTCGGCCGGCCTCGTAGGGGCGGCCACGCAGGCCGCCCGACCGCCGGTACGAGACCGATCCACCGTTGACCGCCGCCGGCAGGTCTCCCGGCCGGTCCAGGCCCATGGCGGCTCGGCGTACCCCTTCGCGCTGGGCGGCGAGGCGGCGCTGCGCCTCCCGGCGGGCCGCGGCCCTGCGGGCCTGCTCCCGGCGCACCTCGGCCTGCCGGGCGGCCAACCAGGCGGCCTCCCGGGCTCGGGCGCGGCGGCGGCGACGCCCGGCCAGGGCCTGACCCCGTAGGTGCACGACGTAGAGGGCCAGGAGCAGGAAGGTGACCCCGAAGCCGACCCAGAAGCCGGGGCTGACGAACAGCACACCGATCAGCTCGACGACGTTGAGGAGCAGGAGGGCCGCGAGCACACGGCGACGCCGGTAGACGGCGGGGGTGTGCTGTCGGCGCTGCGGCGGGCGGCGACGGGACCGCTTCGGCGCGGGGGGCACGGCGCGCAGTCGACCGGAGCGGCGGACGGCCGGCGGTGCGGAGACCGGCGCGCCCAACACGCCGGTAGTCGCGTCTTCACTGAGGGTGACGACCAGTGAGCGCGGAGGGTGGACGGGTTGCCGTCCCGGCACAGTGCGGCGCCGTCGGCGGCGCTGGAGCACCCGCGCCGTCGACTGCGCCCGCTCCGCCACCAGCCGCTCGGTGGCGTCGTACCGGCGAACCAACGCCGGGGCCAGGGCGAGCAGGCCGGCGGCGGCGAGGACGGCGAGGAGCACCGAGGTCGGCACCCTCACCCCTCCCGTCACCGAATTCGAAGCAACCGCCACCCGACCGCAGGATCTTCCATCGATCACGCCTGGGCGCGTGGATCGTCCGGCCGGGGAGCGCTTGCCGTAGCTTGCAGTTACTTGAGGTTACGGCGCACCGACCGGGTTGCCACCGCGCCGCGCCGATCCCGTCCGTGGGACGAGTGGGCGGATGTCGGGAAATCCTCCTACCGCGCGTTGGCGCGAACGCGGTGCCAGCGGGCCAGCAGGCCACCCTCGGTGGCGATCTCCTCACTCGTCATCGCGTACCCGATGTGGTCCCGCCAGGCGCCGTCGATGTGCATGTAGCGCACGTGGTACGACTCCTCGCGGAAGCCCAACTTCTCCACCACCCGCCGCGACGGCCGGTTCTCCGGACGGATGTTCACCTCCACCCGGTGCAGCCCGCCCGGGCCGAACGCGTGGTCCACGGCGAGCGCCAGCGCAGTCGGGATCACACCCTGGCCGGCGGCCCGGGCGTCCACCCAGTAGCCGACGTAGCCGGAGCAGAGCGCCCGCCGCACGATGCTGCCCACGTTGATGTGCCCGACCAGCCGGTGCCGGTCGGCCTCACGCAGGCAGACCGCGAACGGCATGCCCTCACCCTCGCGGGCCGAGCGCCGCTGGTCACGGTGCACCCAGCGGAACGCGGCCGGCGAGTTCATCTCATCCCAGCCGCCGGGCAGTGACGACTCCCAGGGTGCCAGCCAGGCCCGGTTGGCCCGCCGCACCTCCGACCACGCCGCCGCGTCGGAGCGCCGGTACGGCCGCAGCAGCACTGGGCCGTCGGCCAGTTCCACCGGCCAGCCCGGTGCCCGCGCGGGTCCGAAGAGACTCACCTGGACAGTCTCCCGCGCGGGACCGTGTCGCGCACAAGTGGCCTCACCGCGTTCACCGCACAGATCCGACGATCACCCCGACGCGGGCCGCGAGCGGGCCGGCCGGGACGCGTCACCGGCGGCGGTCCAGCAGCAGGACGTCCACGGTGGAACCGGCCGCGGCCGTGGTGACCCGCTCGCCGAGCACCAGCAGCCCGTTGGCCTCGGCCAACCCGGAGAGGGTGAACGGTCCGCCGCTGAGCGGCTGGACCGTGTACCCGCCGCCGCGTCGCTCCGCGACGTGCGCCGGCCGGAACTCGCGGAGCCCGGTCGGCGACGACACGGTCTCCAGCAGGTGTGCCCGCACACTGGGTCGGAACACCGGTTCGGCGCCGGCGAGCAGTTGGATGGCGGGGCGGGCCAGCACCTCGAAGCCGATCAACGCGGCACCCGGGTCGCCGGGCAGGCAGACCACCGGCACCTCCTCGGCGCCGACAGTGCCGAACCCGAGCGCGGTGCCGGGGTAGAGCGCCACGTCGGTGAAGGTGACCGGCCCGGCGCGACCGCCCTCACGGCGGGAGAGGATCCGACGCACCATGTCTCCGGGGCCGGTGCCGGTGCCCCCGGTCGTGATGATCAGGTCGGCACGCAGCGTCTGGTCCTCCAGCAGCCCGCGCAGCCCCTCCGGGTCGTCGTCGCAGATTCCCACCCGGTACGCCAGCGCGCCCACCTCGGCCGCCGCGGCGGTCAACGCGTGCGAGTTGGCGTCCACCACCTGACCGGGCTGACTGCCCCGGCCGACGTCGACGAGTTCGTCACCGGTGGCCACGATGACCACCCGTGGACTGGGCCGGACCACCACGTGCCCGATGCCGGTCGCCGCGAAGACGGCGACCAGGGCCGGGGACACGTAGGTGCCGGCCCGAGCGAGGAGGGTGCCGGCGGGCAGTTCCTCACCCGCTCGGCGTACCCCGTACCCCCGTTTGGGGGTGCGGAAGATCTCCACCGCGGCCATGCCCTGGTCGGTCCACTCCACCGGGACCACGACGTCGGCGGCGACCGGCAGCGGAGCCCCGGCGGCCACCGAGAAGCACGAGCCGGGGGTGAGCCGGACCGGCCGCCAGCTCGCGGCGCCGAGATCGCCGACCACGTTGAGCCGGATGGTGCGACCGCCTGGCGTGCCGGAGGGGGCCGGGACGTAGCTCGGCCCCCTCCCCCCTCCGGAGATGTCCTCCCAGCGCGCGGCGTAGCCGTCCACGGCCGCCTGGTCGAAGGCCGGAAAGGCGTGCGGCGCGACGACGTCCTCGGCGAGGACGTTGCCGTGCGCCTGGGTGAGGTCGAGGTCGAGTGGCGGCAGCGCGCGCAACCTGCGCAGCACGCTGCCCAGGTAGTCGGCGAGCGGCGTCAACTCGTTCGCGGCCGCCTCGGCGTCGGCCGTCGCTGTCATGTACCAGATCCGCCTGCCGCGTCGGCCTTGACGAAGTCGGCCAGCCAGGACCGGAACTCGGCGCCCAGGTCCTCGCGCTCAGCGGCGATCTGCACCACCGTCTGGAGGTATCCCAGCGGCATGCCGGTGTCGTAGCGGGTGCCCCGGTAGACGATCGCGTGCACCGGGGTGCCCTCGGTACGCAGCAGCTCCATCGCGTCGGTCAGCTGGATCTCGCCGCCGCTGCCCGGCTTGGTCCGCCGGATCGCGTCGAAGATCTTGCCCGGCAACACGTAGCGGCCCAGCACCGCCAGGTTGCTCGGGGCGTCCTCCGGCTGCGGCTTCTCCACCATCCCGGTCACCTTGACGACCTCGCCGATGTCGGTCAGCTCCGACTCGGCCGGTTCGACGGAGGCGATCCCGTACCGCTTGGTCTCGGACGGGTCGACCTCGAAGAAGGCGAGCACCACACCACCGGTGCGGGCCTGCAACTCCAGCATCGCCGGCAGCAGCGGCTCCGACGGCTTGACGAACTCGTCGCCGAGCAGCACCGCGAAGGCGGCGTCGCCGACGTGCGACTCGGCGTACCCGATGGCGTGGCCGAGCCCGAGCTGCTCGGGCTGCCGCACCGTGTAGATCTCGGCCAGCTCGCTGGGCCGACGTACGGCGGCCAGCCGCTCGGAGTCGCCCTTCTCCTCCAACCTGGTCTCCAGGTCCGGGCGACGGTCGAAGTGGTCCACCATCGACGTCTTACCCCGACCGGTGATCAGCAACACGTCACCGATGCCGGCCTGCGTGGCCTCCTCGACGATGTACTGCAACACCGGCCGATCCACCACCGGCAGCAGTTCCTTGGGCACCGCCTTGGTGGCCGGCAGGAACCGGGTGGCCAGTCCGGCGGCCGGGATGACGGCCTTGACCGCCAGGGGACGGCCGTTTGCGGCGACCGTCGATGAGGGGTTCGCTGAGTGCTCCGACATGCCGCGAGACTATCGGCCACGGCTCTGCCGCGGCGGGTGTGGCCCAGAAGACGCGCCGCCACCCGGCCCCGGCCGCGCCGCGTCCGGGCCGGCCCGCGCCGCGTCCGTCGCGCCGTCCGGCGTGTCGTCGACCGAATCCGGTCGGGCGTGCGCCGGGCCCGCCAGCGATGATTCCGGTACGCCCACCGCCGGGTCGGACCGGGCGGGCCCGCCCGGCTCCCGGCTGGCCTGCACCGGCTGGCCGGCGCGCGGCAGCCCGTCGGTTGGGCTCACCGCGCACGCGAGCACGGGAATTTCCCGGGTCGGCAGATCCGAGCGAACCTCGGCGACCCGGTACGTGTCACGGCCCGCCGCCTTGGCCGCGTAGAGGGCGTCGTCGGCGGCCTCCAGCACCTCCCGCCCGGTGCTGCCGTGGTCCGGGAAGACGGCGATGCCCACCGACACGGTCACCAGGACCGGCCCGGCGTACGCCTCGACGGCGATGGGCGTGTCGCGCACCGCCGCGCCGAGCCGCTCGGCCACGATCGCCGCGCCCCGCGCGTCGGTCTCCGGCAGCAGCAGCACGAACTCCTCACCACCCTGGCGGAAGGCCAGGTCGACCTCCCGGATCTCCCCGCGCACCCGGCGGGCGAACTCGGCCAGGACGGTGTCCCCCGCGGCGTGCCCGTAGGTGTCGTTGACGTCCTTGAACCGGTCCAGGTCCAACGCGAGGACGCTGAGCATCCGCCCGAAGCGGCTGGCCCGTTCCACCTCCCGCCGGATCGACTCGCGCAGGTAGCGGTAGTTCCACAGCCCGGTGAGCGGGTCGGTGAGGGAGAGCCGCTGCGCCTCCTCGTGCACCCGGACGTTGTCCACCGCCACGGCCGCGTGGCCGGCGAAGGTGCGCAGGGTGGCCAGGTCGTCGTCGTCGAACTCGTCGGCGCCCAGCCGGTCGTAGAGGGCCAGCACGCCGAGGGCGGCCGCCGCGCCCGCCTCGTCGACCGGCCCCGAGGATCCGCCGAGGGTGGCCGTGGCACCGCCGGGCGGGGCGGCGAACGGAACCGCGACGTAGGTGCGACAGCGCGGCTCACCCGTTGGCGCCTCGGTCTGCTCCGCCCTGCCCCGTTGCGGTTCCCCGGTGGCGGCGACCTCACCGACCACGCCGACGCCGACCGGCACCCGGAGCGTCTGCGTCCCGTCCGCCTCCTCCGCCGGCCAGCGCCCGTCCAACCCCTCCGTGCACTGGGCGACGAGCACCCCGCCGGTCTCCACCAGCAGCACGGCACCGGCACGCGCGCCGGTGGCCCCGATGGCGCTGCGCAGGATCACCCGCAGGATGCGTTGCAGGTCGTGTGTGCTGGCCAGGGTGTCGCCGAGCACCGCGAGGTGCCCGCGCAACTGGTCCCGGTTGCTGGTCAACGCCGCGACGTAGGAGCCGGTCTCCCGGGTCATCCGGTTGAACGCGGCGGCCAACCGACCCAACTCGTCACGACTGCGCACCGGCACCCGGGCGGTCAGGTCGCCCTGGGCCACCCGGTCGACGGCACCGGCCAGTTCCGCCAGCGGCCGGGTGGTCACCCGGGCCAGCCGCCAGGCGGCCAGCACCGCGAGCAGCCCGGCCAGCACGACCACCCCGACCAGCGTGGCGTGCAACCCCGGTGGCCGTTCACTGGGAACGGAGAGCACCAGTGGCAGTGGCTGCGCGTCGGAGGGCCCGAGCCTGCGCACGTACCGGCCCTCGTCGGTCTCGGTGACCTGCTCGCCCCGTACGCCGACGGCGGCGGCCAGCACCGCGTCGCGGACGTCACGGGACTCGGTCGTGTGGGTGACCCGCGCGGCGCTCGCCCCACTGTCGAGGAGGGTGACCGCCACCCCGGTCACCGCCGCCAGTCGGGCCACGAAGGCCGGGTCGACCAGTTGCGCGGCGGTCACAGTGCCCAGCCGGGTGCCGGCGCGATCGTGCAGGTCGACCTGGGCGGCCAACGCACGGACCGGGCCGGCCGAGCCCGGGTTCGAGCCCCCGTTCGTGCCCTCGGCCGAGCCGCCGCAGTCCTGCCACGGGGTCGACGGAGCACCGGGCGACAGGTAGGTGACCTGGCCGGCCACGTCGCTGACCAGCACCGCGGCGGCCAGACCCCGGCCGACCAGTTGCGCGGCGGCGACGGCCGGCTCGGCGGTGAGCGCCACCGCGTCGGCGGTGGCGCGTAGCTGCTGGCAGAGCGCGTCGACCGAGGTACGAACCGTGGAGGCAGCCACCGCCAGGCGCTCTGTGGAGCGGCTGCGGTCCACCGCCGCGACGGTGGAGGCGACGAAGAGCGCGCCGAGCAGGACGGGCCCGAGCACCACCACGAGGAAGGCTGCCGTCAACCGCCCGCGTAGCGTCACTCGTCCCCCCGGAAGTTCCGCCTCCGTTGCTTGCGATGCTGACACAGTGCAACCGTGGGAGAGGCGTTGCGTCAGGAGTGTTGCGTGCCGGAATTTTCTGATGAAGCGGAAGTGACCCGGGTGGCGAAGCGGAACACCCGCGTCGAGCTGCTCGCCCGCCGCCGGTCGCTGCCCGCCCCGAGCCGGGCAGCCGCCGCCGGGCGCGTGCAGGCCGAACTGGCCGCCCTGGTACGCCGGCTGCGCCCACACCGGATGACGGCGTACGTGCCGGTCGGCTCCGAACCGGGCGGGCCCGACCTGCCCGAGGTGCTGCGGGCGGCGCTGCCGGCGGACGCCGAGTTGCTGCTGCCGGTGCTCCTCGGTGACCTGGATCTGGACTGGGCGGCGTATACCGAGCCCGATGCCTTGATCGCGGCGGGACGGGGTATCCGAGAACCAGTCGGTGCCCGTCTCGGGGTGGCCGCCGTGGCGCACGCGGAACTCGTGGTCGTTCCGGCTCTCGCGGTCGACCACCACGGTCGGCGGCTCGGGCGCGGTGGCGGGTCGTACGACCGCGCCCTCGCCCGGGTACCCGCAGCGACCCTGACGGTGGTGCCGCTGCACGACGGTGAGCTGGTCGAGGCGCTGCCGGCGGAGCCCCACGACCGTCGGGTGCGCGCGGCCGTCACTCCTGCCGGCGGGGTGCGTACGCTTGACGGCGGCCCGGGTGTGGCGCACGGTGTCGCGCCCCACACGTCTGCTGGACGAACCCGGGGCGAATGACGCACCATTGGCACTCGAATACGTCGAGTGCCAACTGGCTGAGCCCAGATCCGGAGGAGAACGTGCCCACGTACCAGTACGCCTGCACCACGTGCGGTGAGCAGCTCGAGGCGGTGCAGTCCTTCTCTGACGAGCCGCTGACCGAGTGCCCGGCGTGTCAGGGGCGGCTGCGCAAGGTCTTCAACTCGGTCGGCATCGTCTTCAAGGGTTCGGGCTTCTACCGCACCGACTCGCGGGCGTCCGGTTCCGAGACGACCGCCGGCGGCACGACCACCAAGCCGGCGAAGTCCGAGTCGTCCTCCGCTGACAGCTCGTCGTCCTCGTCGGGGTCCTCGTCCTCCTCCGGGTCGTCCTCGTCCTCGGGGTCGTCGTCCTCGACCGGGTCGTCTTCCGGCTCGTCCTCGGGTGCATCGGGCGGCGGAAAGGCGGCGACGGCCAGCTCCACGTCCTGATCGCCGAAGGCCCGACCCCGCCACGGGTCGGGCCTCGATCGACTCGGGTTCCAGGAAGTCGGCCTGTCCCCGTCGCTCTGACCGCCCGCTTTCCCTGATCCCGAGTCGATCAAAGCGGTTCTCCTAGCAGATCGCGCCGACGGATGCGCGTTGTCCACAGGCCGGGCGGTTGTCCACAGGCGGCGGCCGTGGGTCGGCCGAGGCGGCGGGAACTGCCTAGCCTCCCGTACACGGGTGCCACTGCGGCGCTCGGAGACGGGAGGCGGCAGAGGCGATGGTCGATCCGGATTCCGCGCGGGCGTTGCGCCCGCTGCGCCAGCTCACTCTGCCCGGCGGGCGCGCCCTGCTCCGGGCCGGTCTGGTCGCCGCGCTGCTCGGCCTGGCCGCCGCGGTCCTGCACACCCCGACCGGATGCCCTCCGACCGCCGTGCCCTCCGACGCACCGTCGGTGGCGGACGACCCGACCCGGTAGGCCGGCGAAGATCGGTCGGGCGAGCGCAGCAGGACAGGCACCCGCCCCCGGTCGAGCACCGGCCACCGCCCACTGCGAATCGGCTGGCGGATCGAGCTCGTCAGGGTCTGGCCGAGCCTGCGGGGGTCATTCCCAGTGCGGGGGGCGTTCGGCGAGCAGCCAGTCGTCATTGCCGCCCGACCGCTCACCCCAACCACGGTCGGTGTCGTCGGTGGTCTGCTCGGGCAGCACCACGAAGTCTTCGCTCAGGTCGACGGCGCGGTCATCGTCTCCCCGCGCGCCGCGCGTGCCAGGGTCCTCGGTGCTCACGAGCGGCAAGACTAGCTCAGCCGACGGCGGTGGACCGGGCCGCCGGCACTGGGCACGCCGGCCAGAGCCGGCCGGACCGCCGACAGTGGGCACGCCGGCCAGAAGCGACCGGGCCGCCGGTGGCGTTGGTAGCGTCGGACGGCGTGACGACCCCCAGCGGTGGCAGCGACCCGGACGACTACTGGCGACGGCCCGACACCGGCGACGACGCGGCGGCCGACCAACCTCCCGCCGCGCCCGCGACCACCCCACCGGCCGGGCCCACCAACCCACAGCAGAACGAACAGGCCAGCCCCGCATCGACGGGCCACCATCCGAGGGAGAACGCGGGCCCGCCGCCGCCCGCACCAGCGTCGGCGGGGGGCACTACCAGCGGGAACGCGGGCCCGCCGCCGCCCGCACCAATCGCGCCGGCGGGAAGCCCTGCCGGCGGATACTCCGGCCCGCCGCCGAGCGTGCCGCCGCCGGCGGGTTGGCGTCCGCCCGTACACCTGCAGCCGGCGCCGCCGCGACGGCTGCCACCGCAGGACATGGCCGACCTGGACGCGGCCGAGCAGCGATCGCAGCGGGTCACCTACGGCTTCGGGGCGGCGGCCGGCGTGGTGCTGCTGGTACTGCTCTGCCTGCTCTGCTCGCGGGTCATCTTCTGATGCCCACCCCCTGCGGCAGCAGCGACCAGCAGCTCAGAGGGTGGTGCCCCACACCGTCTCGGCGCCGGAGTGGCCGGTCAGGTAGACGTAGATCAGGGCGGCGATGGAAAGCCCGACGGCCGCTACCGCCAGCACGGGGGTGACCAGCGCGGGCAGCCGCGGCACCCGGGGGTGCCCACTCGTCGCCACGAGCAGCAGGATGGCCACGATCCCGAGCGGCACCACGACGCGAAACAGAATGTCACCGTAGCGGGAGTGCTCGAAGATCTGGTCGAGGATCGGCCCCTGGAAGCCCCGGGCCACCAGCGCGTCGGTGAGTGCCTCACCCGACTCGACCGCGACGAAGGCGGTCACCGGCGCGGCCACGGCGAGGAGGCCCAGGGCCCAGTCCAGCCGGTGCCGCCACCGCGGTAGCCCCACGTACGCGATGGCCAGCACCGCCAGCAGCGGTACGAACACGACGACCGCGTGGATTACCAGGACGTGCACCGGTAGACCCAGGATCTCCTCGAACATCGAACCCTCCAGGTGGATCATGGTCAGGGGTGTTCAGCCTATGGTCCGCCGATCGTCCCCAGGCTCTCGACGGATGACACGCGCGCCGCGTCGATCGGGTTCATCCGCTCGGGCCGTACTCCCGATCCTGCCTGGCTGTGTCGGTGGCCACGCGGAGCGGGCGACGGTTGTCGATGCGGGTCAAGCGTGTTGTCATTGGCCAATGTCCGGTGCCGAGGAGCTGCTGCGGTCGAGGGGCCTGCGTGTCACGCGGCCCCGCCTCGCGGTGCTCGACGTGCTGGCCGACGGCGGCCACCTGGAGGTCGACGAGATCACCCGGCGGGTGCGCGAACGCCTCGACTCGGTCTCCACCCAGGCGGTCTACGACGTACTGGGCGCCCTGTCCCGGGCCGGGCTGTCCCGTCGGATCGAACCGGCAGGCAGTCCCGCCCGCTATGAGGCGCGGGTGGGCGACAACCACCACCACGTGGTCTGCCGGGGCTGCGGCGAGATCGCCGACATCGACTGCGCGGTCGGCAGCGCACCGTGCCTGGAGCCGAACAGCGCGCACGGGTTCGAGGTCGACGAGGCCGAAGTGACCTTCTGGGGCCTCTGCCCGGACTGCCGGGCCCTCCGCCCCGCCGACGTCTGAGCATCTGCACCGGAGGCACGTGACCGGCGAGGTCGGCCCGATCGTGGCACTCTTGTGCGGTGGACTCCGATGACCTCGGCCTTTTCGGTCCGGGTTCGGTTACGTGGAAGGTGCACGAGGAGCCGATCCTGATCGTCGCCGGCCTGCGCTCGCTCTACCTCCAGGCGTTGCACCCCCGGGCCATGGCCGGGGTCGCGCAGAACAGCAACTACCGCACCGACGCCTGGGGCCGACTGCTCCGCACCGCCACCTACGTGGCGACGACCGTCTACGGGACCACCGCCGAGGCGGAGGCCGCCGGAGCCCGGCTGCGCCGCCTGCACGAGCGCCTGCGGGCCACCGACACGCTCACCGGTGAACAGTTCCGGATCGACGAACCGGACCTGCTGCGCTGGGTGCACGTGACCGAGGTCGAGTCGTTCCTGAGCACGGCCCGACGCGCCGGGCTGCCGCTGAGCGACGACGAGGTGGACGGCTACTACACCGAGCAGCGCCGCGCCGCAGCCCTGGTCGGCCTGGACCCGGCCACCGTTCCGGGGACCGCCGCCGAGGTCGCTGACTACTACGAGGCCGTACGGCCACAGTTGCGGATGACCAGGGAGGCCGCCGAGACGGCGGTGTTCCTCACCGCCCCGCCGCTGCCGTGGAAGCTCAGCTTGCCGGTCCGGTTGGGGCTCACGCTGGGCCCGCCACGCTGGGCGTACCTGGGGATCGCCAGCACCGCGTTCGCGCTGCTGCCGACGTGGGCACGCCGGATGTACGGAGGTCCCGGTCTACCGACCACCGCGCTGTCGGCGGACCTGACAGTGCGCGCGCTGCGGCTCGCGTTCGCCGCCGTCCCCCGTCGCTACCTGGAGGGGCCGTTGATTCAGGCGGCCAAGGAGCGGGCCGCGCGGCACGCTGCCGCCTCGCTGGCCGGCTGACCCGGCCCTCGGCAGGAGACTCAGCCGTCGACCGGCCGGTCCACGGCCGCCCACGGCTCCTTGCCCGGGACCTGTGCGCCCGTCGGGCAGTGCCGCCGGAAGTCGCACCAGCCACAGCGCGGGCCGGGTGCCACCGGGAAAGCCTCGTCCGCGTCGGCGCCGTCGGCGACCGCCCGCTCGGCGGCCATGATGTCGCGGGCCGTCTCTTCCGCGCGGGTCAGTTGTCGGGCGAGTGACTCGACTGTGTGGTCGTGGCCGGCGACGGTGCCGGTCGGCAGGTGGTGCAGCTCCACCCGGCGGCACGGCCGACGAAACACCCGCTCGGCGGCGTACGCGTAGAGCGCGAGCGCCTGCGAGCCCCTGGCGTCGTCCGTGTCCAGCCCGGTGCGGCCGGTCTTGTAGTCCACGATGACCAGCTCCGGCCCGTCCGGACCGGGCCGCGAGTCGATCCGGTCGGTGCGACCATTGAACGCCAGCACCGCGGTCTTGACCGCCACCACCCGCTCAACGCCGAGCGGGTCGGAATCCGGCTCCAGCGTCTCGACGTACGACTCCAGCCACCCCAACGCCCGCCGGTAGGCGGCCCGCTCCTGCTCGTCGTCGCGGTAGCCCTCGCGGACCCAGGTGCCCTTGAGCAGTGTGGCCAGCGCCTCGGGGCGCCTTCGGTCGGCGGGCAGCGCATACCAGTTCTTCAGGGCGGTGTGCACGCTGGCGCCGAGGGAGTTGTGCGCCCACGGCGGGCCCTTGGGTGGGGCGGGCCGGTCGACGTAGGAGTAACGGTAGCGGCGCGGGCAGTCCGCGTACGCGCCGAGCTTGCTCGGGGTGCAGACGAACAGCCGCTCGGGCATGCCCTCGAAGCCGAGCTGCTCGGCGTCGCCGGAGCGCTGCCGCGGGGCCCGGCCGCCGGCGGCCGGCCGCCCCGCTGATGAGGATCGTCGCACGTCTCAGATCCTGCCATCCATCTCCGACATCGCGCGTGTGCCGTCAGGCCATGTTCACGTACTGCGTGACGAAGGCGGCCACCGCGTCGGCGATGAGCTGCACGGCGATCGCGGCCAGCAGCAGGCCGGCGATCCGGGTCAGCACCTCGATCCCGCCCGGCCGGAGGATCTTCACGATGCCGCCGGAGAAGCGCAGAACGATCCAGACGGCGACCATCACGGCGAGGATCGCCACGGCGATGGCGCTGAACTCTCCCACCCCGTCGGCCTGTTGGACGAAGAGCATGGTGGCCACGATGGCGCCCGGGCCGGCCAGCAACGGCGTGCCCAGCGGCACCAGGGCGATGTTGGAGGTGACCTGCTGGCTCGGGTCGTCGGCCTTGCCGGTCAGCAGCTCAAGGGCGACGAGCACGAGCAGCAGCCCACCGGCCGCCTGCAACGCCGGCAGGTCCACGTGCAGGTAGTCGAGCAGGGTCTGCCCCGCCACCGCGAAGATCACGATGACGCCGAGCGCCAACGCGACGGCCTGCCAGGCTGCCCGGTTGCGGTCGCGGGCGGGCAGCGGGCCGGTCAGCGCCAGGAAGATCGGCATCATGCCCGGCGGGTCGGTGATCACCAGCAGAGTCACGAAAACCTCGCCGAACAGCTTCAGATCCACGTGATCAACCTAGCCGCGCCGCGATGGGCGAAATACCCGGATCAGCCCGAAGCGACCTCGGTCACCCCCTCGGCGACGATCCGCTCGTACGCCTCGACGCTGGTGCTGAACGCGCCGAGTTGGACGGTCTTGTGGGTGCCGTGAAAATCCGAGGAGCCGGTGACGAGCAGGCCCAGCTCGGCGGCGAGCGCCCGCACATGTTCCCGCTCGGCCGGGCTGTGGTCCTCGTGGTCGGCTTCGAGCCCGGCGAGCCCGGCGGCGGCCAGCTCGGCGATCAGCTCGTCGGGCACCACCCGGCCGCGTCGGGTGGCTCGCGGGTGGGCGAAGACCGGCACGCCTCCGGCCGCCCGGACCAGCCGAACGGCCCGGAACACGTCGATGTCCTCCTTGGGCAGCCGGTACCGCTCGCCCAGCCAGTCCGGGCCGAACGCCTCCCGGACGCTGCCGACCAGGCCGGCGCGGATGAGTGCCTGCGCGATGTGCGGACGACCTACTGTGCCGCCACCAGCGCCGGCCAGGATGTCCGGCCAGTTCACGTCGATGCCGTCGGCCCGCAGGAGGCCGACGATCCGTTCGCCACGCTCTTCCCGGGCGGCCCGGACCCGCGCCAGCTCGGCCACCAGCTCCGCGTGGTCCGGATCGAACAGGTACGCGAGCAGGTGCAGCGGCACCGCGGGCTGCGGACCGGACCAGCGACACGACAACTCCGCACCCCGGATCAGGCGCAGACCTGGTGGCAGCGCGGCCACTGCCGGCGCCCAGCCGGCCGTGGTGTCGTGGTCGGTGATCGCCAGCACGTCCAGCCCGGCGTCGGAGGCCGCGCCGACCAGCTCGGCCGGGGTCAGCGTGCCGTCGCTGGCCGTCGAATGGGCGTGCAGGTCGATCCGGGGGGCGGGGCCGGTACGCGAGGTCACCGCCCGACGTTACCGAGGAAACGGTGAGCCCGGCTCACATGGGCCACCTGGAGTCAGAAGCCCTGCACGAGGATCGGCCGCTCTCCGGCTGGCACGCCGGGCACCGCAGCGGGGCCGGCGGGCTTTCCCGCCCGCACCTGGCCGACGTCGACCCGGACCAGCTCGCCGTCGCCGTCGAGGTAGGAGGCCTGGGCCTCGTCGCTCCAGACGATCGCCCCGGTCATCGGCGGCCCGGCCGCAACGGCTGTCGCAGCCGGCCCGAGCCGCTGCAGGTCGACCAGCAGGGACCGACCGGACGGGCCGCCGTTCTCGTTGACCAGCAGCCACCGCCCGTCCGGCGAAACCCCGCCGACGCCGTCCTGGCTCAGGTCCGGACCGCAGCCCGTGCGTACCGGGTCCAGGTGACGTGTCGGGGTGAGGATGGCGAGGCAGGTCCGGCCCGGATCGGTCGTGCTGACCTGCCCGACGAGCCGTCCGTCGGGCAGCCGCCCGTAGACGTTGAGGCTCAACCGCTCGAGGGCGTCGGGCAGCGGCCCCGCGCCGGGCCGCCAGAGTGTGTGACCGGCGCTGGCCGGGTCGAGTCGGACCAGCACGCTGTCACCGACGAATCGGACGGGCTCCGCCGTCGCCGGCACCGGGGTGCGCACCGACCCGATGAGTTGGGTGCCGACCACGCCGGCCATCAGGAGATCGTCTCCGTCGCGCCAGGCGACCTGGCGGCTGTCCGGGGCCAGGACGATCGCGCCGGCACCGGCCAGCAGCACCTGTACCAGGCCGTCGTCCTGCACCACCCACAGAGAGCGCCCGGCGGTGCTCGGCGCGCCCACCACCAGCCAACCGCCTCCGCTGGGCAGCGGCTGGACGCGTTCGGCCGGCCCGACGTCGGACAACACCAGCCGCCGCCCGTCGGCGCTGACCAGCGTCTCGCTGGCGATGAGCGAGGTCGACGCCGTGGGCGAGGGGTCGGGGCCGGGAATGCTGGCCTTCGGGAACGGTCGACTGGTCGGGTCGGGGTCGCCGATCACGACGATGGGTGAGCCGTCCCGTCTGGTCTCGGTACCGAGCTGGGCCATGCCGGCGCTGAGCAGAACGGTGGTGACCGCCGCGAGGGCGAGGCCGGCGGCGGTGCGTCGACGCCGGATCCGGTTCGCGCGACGGATGGCCTGGCCGGCCGGGTCGACGCTCAGCGGGCGGGCAAGGGCGACCTGGTGCGAGAGTGTCTCCCGCACCGCACCTTCCAACTCGTCAGGCCGCACCTGGTATGAACGCTGCGGGCCGTCCGTCAGGTTGTCGCGTCGGCCGGGGAACTGACTCACTGCTGTTCCCCGGAGCCCGTGCCGACGGGCACGGCCGCCGAGGCGGTGGGCAGGACCACCTGCGGATCGATCCCACGCGGCACGGCAGGGCGCGGAGCGGTAGGGCGGGGCACGGGTCGGCCAGCCGCCCGTCCGGGACGGGGTGAGGCAGCGGCACCGGTGGCCGGGACCCGCCCGGTCCGGGAACCCGAGGCCGCCGTCCGGCCGCCGGCACCGATCGCGCCCGCAGCACTCTCGCCAGCGCCAGTCCGGCCGGCGATGCCGGCGGCGGCTGCCAGCTGCGGTGCGTCCGCGCCCAGACGCCGACGCAGCGTGGCGAGCGCCCGGGACGCCTGGCTCTTCACCGTGCCCGGTGAAATGTCCAGCATCGCAGCGGTCTGCGCCTCCGACATGTCCTCGTAGTAGCGCAGCACCAGCACAGCCCGCTGCCGGTTGGGCAACTCCCGGAGATGCCGCCAGAGCAGATCCCGGTCAAGTTGCTGCTCGATCTCGTCGACACCGGCCCGCTCGGGCAGCACCTCGGTCGGGCGTTCGCCGTGCCAGCGCCGCCGCCACCAACTCGTCGACGTGTTGACCATCACACGCCGGGCGTACGGCTCGACCGCCTCGATCCCGCCGAGCCGCTTCCACGCCAGGTAGGTCTTGGTCAGCGCCGTCTGGAGCAGGTCCTCGGCCGTGGCCCAGTCGCCGGTGAGCAGATAAGCGGTGCGCAGGAGCGCGGCGGAGCGGGCCGCGACGAACTCGCGGAACTGCTCCTCCAACGAGTCCTTGCTCGCCACCGCCCACCTCCACACCCCTGCCGTCCTGGCAGAGTGCCACGTCAGGGGCGGTCTGGTCCATGACGAAAGGTGCGCACTTGCTCCGATGTTCGGTCGAAAACCTTCACGCCCCGTCGTCGGCCTTGGCCTCGTCGGCCTCCTTGCCGAGCCGCGCCTCGACGGCCTGCGGCTCGTACATCTCCTCGACGACGCGCAGGTAGAGCTCGTTCGGGTTGGGCAGGTTCTTGACCTCGCGAAGCGCCTGCTCCTGGCCGGCGGACTCCAGCACGAAGGTGCCGTAGTTGAGCGCGCGACCGGTCGGGGTCTGCTCGTACTTCATGTCGGTGACCCGGACCAGCGGCATCATCGCCACCTTGCGGGTGACGATCCCGTTGACCACCATGACCCGCTTGTTGGTCAGGATGAACCGGTCATACCACCAGTCGGCGACCTTCCACGCCACCCAGCCCATCACCGCGAACCACAGCAGCACGGCGATGGTGGTCAACCCGCCGACGTCCTGACCGGCGAGGAAGCCGGAGAGATAGCCGAGCACGAAGGTCGCCGCGACGCCGATCAACAGCGGGTTGCTGAGGTGGATCCAGTGTCGCTTCCACTCGCCCCGGTAGCGCTCGGTGGGGAAGAGGTAGCGAGCCACCAGCGAACTGGGCTCGTCTTCCAGCGGCAGCACCCGCCGAGGGGTCGAGCCGGTCGCGTCGGCACGCAACCCGGCCAGCTCGTCCTCGGAGATCTGCGGCGGCTGGTAGCTGGCCTCCGGATCTCGGATCCACCCCCGACCGGAACGACCCTGGCCGGCATAGCCGGGCCCGTCGCCGTAGCCGACGTCGTCCGAAAGGGACGGACCGTCGGACAGGCCGGGGCCGGCCCCGTAGCCCGGGCCGTCGTCAGGCCCGATCCGCGGGATCGGCTCGGTGTCGCGCTCGCGACGTTCCCGGTCGGGGTCGTCCGGGTCGAAGGGTGGACCGGAGGGGCTGCCCATCGACGGCTAGGCGACGAGGCTGGTGAAGAAGTCGCCAAACCCCTGGGCGATATCCATGATCCCGCCGCCGAGCGACTTGAACACGTCCGCCGCCGAGTTAGGTCGATAGGCGACGAAGAAGATCAAGAATGCGATTCCGGCCCAGGTGAGGACCTTCTTGACCATGGCGGGCCATCCTCTCGCGCGGCGCCGGGTCCCATTACCGCAGCGGCACCCAGAGTATCAGTGTGGTGTCGTACAGTGAATATCTGCGTCCGTTCTCCGTCAATCCGGAAGAGTTGTCAAGCTCTACCGGGTAGATACGGGGACGGTGCGCCGTACACGAGCTCGGGCGGAGTCCACTCGGTCAGGTCGTGCAGCACGACGTCTTCCGCGAGCAGGTGACCCGCACTCGCCGGCCAGGCTATCGCATGGAGCCACATTCCCCGAGCTTCGCCGGCGTACGCGCTTCGATCCGTTGGAGAATTAACCAACCACAGTGGAGTTGGGTGCCCACCGACCTTGATCTTCGCCTGTCCGACGTGGTCAGGGTGACCCGGCCCCGGGTCGGTCAACGCGTCCACTAACTCCGGTCCCGGGTCCGGGCCGGTCAGACCGGCGAGGCGGGTGCCCAGGCCGACACCGGGTTCCTCGGCCACGAAGACCAGGTCGGCCGGACCGCCACCGAGGGGCGCGGGGCCCGCGCACGCCACCACTGTCGCCCGCACACCCGTGCGCTCGTCCCCGGCGTACGCCACGCCGGTGAGTGTCCAACCGGGCGGCAGCGGCCACGGGCACCACAGCGGTGTCACCGGTGGATCGCCGGTCGCGGTGATCCGTTCCACCACGCTCGCCACGATGTCCGCTCCGATGTGCTCGGGCACGTGCAACGGCGGCACCGGGCCGCAGCGCGCACATCTCGAGTCGGTGTTCATCAGATCCGGCGCCCGTACCGGGCCCCCGCATCTCGGACAACTCACCGCGACACTCACATCCCCACCGTCTCCCCGGACCGCCGGCACGTCAAGCCGGAACGTCCGATTCGGCACCGTACGTGGGTCAGTCCGGCGGCGTGCCGGCGTGCGCGCGGATCCAGGCGTGCATGGCGATTCCGCTGGCCACACCCGCGTTGATCGACCTCGTCGAGCCGTACTGGGCGATGGAGTAGAGCTGGTGGCAGGCGGCACGGGCCGGCGCGGAGAGGCCGGGGCCCTCCTGGCCGAACAACAGCACGCAGTCCCGCGGGAGGGTGCCGGTCTCCAGCGGACGCGACCCGGGCAGGTTGTCGATGCCGAACACCGGCAGTTGCCGCTCGGCCGCCCAGGCGACGAACTCCTCGATCGTCTCGTGGTGCCGTACGTGCTGGTACCTGTCGGTCACCATCGCGCCGCGCCGGTTCCACCGTCGCCGTCCGACGATGTGCACCTCGGCGGCGTTGAACGCGTTGGCGTTGCGCACCACGGTGCCGATGTTGAAGTCGTGCTGCCAGTTCTCGATCGCGACGTGGAAGCCGTGCCGGTGCCGGTCCAGGTCGGCGACGATCGCCTCGTGCCGCCAGTAGCGGTAGCGGTCGACGACGTTGCGCCGGTCCCCCTCCGCGAGCAGTTGCGGGTCGTAGCGGCTGTCGTCCGGCGGGTCCCCCGGCCAGGGGCCCACGCCCACCTCAAGCTGGTCGTCGGTCACGGTCATCAGAGGGTACGGACCGCGTCGGCGTCGGCCACGCCGACCTGCCGGTCAGCCCAGGTCGAGGGCGGCACCGAGCCGGTCCAGGAAGCGCCGGTCCGCCGGGCTGGCCGGTGGGTCCACCCGGCGCGTGCCGGTGCCGGGCACCGCGCGACAGACCCGGGCCGCGACCGACTGCACCCACTGGCGGTACGCGGCCGAGTCGGCGGGGTCGGCTCGCCGCCGGAGGACCCGGCTCGCCGCCCGGCAGGCGGCCAGCAGGTCCACCAGGTCGGTCAGCCGCTCGGCGGGTTGTGGGGTGCCGTCGTGGCGGGCGTAGATCGTGGCGACCACCGCGCGGACCAGGTCGCTGTCGGAGGCTCGGCCCGCGGCCACGGCATCCAGACCGGCCAGGCCGGCCATCACTCCACGCTCCGTCCGGTCAGGCCCCGGTGCCGCGGCGGCCACGAGGACCCGACCGGGCAGGCTGGTGAGCAGATCCCACTCGACGGCGGAGTAGACAGCGGTGGTCAAGGGTGCGGCTCGGCGGCCGGCAGAGGGCGGCTCTCCCGCGACGGAGTGGCTCATCGGAACCTCCGGCGTCAGCATATGCCCCGCGACGGGCACCGGGCCCCTTCCCCAACAGACCCGCAGTGGGGAAGGAGCCGGGTGTTCGTCGACGGTCGAGCCCGCCGCGACCTGTCAGCGCGGCTCGGGGAAGCTGGGCCGCTCCGGATCCACGCCGTCGGGCACCGCTGCGGCCGCGTACTCCCGCTTGGGGACCATGACCTTGCGCCGGAAGACGCAGACCATCGTGCCGTCCTGGTTGTAGCCGCGGGTCTCCACCGACACCACACCCCGGTCGGGCTTCGAGCCGGACTCTCGCTTGTCCAGCACCGTGGTCTCGCCGTAGATCGTGTCGCCGTGGAAGGTCGGCGCGACGTGCCGCAGCGACTCGACCTCCAGGTTGGCGATCGCCTTGCCACTCACGTCGGGCACCGACATGCCGAGCAGCAGCGAGTAGATGTAGTTGCCGACCACGACGTTGCGCTTGAACTGGCTGGCCGTCGCGGCGTAGTGCGCGTCCATGTGCAGCGGGTGGTGGTTCATGGTGAGCAGGCAGAAGAGGTGGTCGTCGTACTCGGTGACGGTCTTGCCCGGCCAGTGCCGGTAGACCGCGCCGACCTCGAACTCCTCGTAGTAGCGACCGAACTGCATGCTGGTCCCTTCGACGGGCGGCGATGGAGTTCGGCACAGCATGCCTTACCGATGGTTAAGGCGACCGGCGGGGCGCGCCTGCGGCGGAAATGTCACACCGGTCACTCGCCTGGGGGGAGACGCAATGAGCGGCGGGGCCCTCCCCGGCACCCGCCGCCCACGCTCTGATGTGAGGAATTCTGCCCTACGGGTGCGTAGCTTCAACAGAGGTCCCGATCACATTTATCTTTTTGTAACACTACCGTGAGTGACGAAGCGGAGGTTGATCAGCGATCTCCGCAGGCCGGATACCTCCTTGTCAAGGCCCAAGTTACCGATTCGTAGTGCTCAATCGCGTGGATCTCCCTGGAAACGCTCCCATCACCATAGGTCACGCAAGTGCGTCATGCACTTGCGTTCCGCAGGTCGGGTGTGAACAGATGCTTGTCGATGACCGACGGCACCCCCCGGCAGCCCCGGGCACGTTTCGTGCCCCACCCCCCGGGAATTCGATACGGTCAGCCCTGGTTCTACGGGACGTAGATAAACCGCGGTGATCGGAGAGTGCAATGGCAACCGTTGAGCTGACCTCGACGAACTTCGACGAGGTGACCGGCAACGACGGCATCGTCCTGGTCGACTTCTGGGCCGACTGGTGTGGTCCGTGCAAGCGGTTCGCCCCGGTCTACGAGCGCTCCTCGGAGAAGCACCAGAACATCGTCTTCGGCAAGGTCGACACGGAGGCTCAGCAGGAGCTGGGCGCCAAGTTCGACATTCGCTCGATTCCGACGATCATGGCGATCCGCGACGGCGTCATCGTCTTCGCCCAGCCGGGCGCCCTTCCCGAGTCCGCGCTGGAGAACCTGATCGAGCAGGTCGAGGCGCTGGACATGGACGACGTGCGCAAGCAGCTGGCCGAGCACAACCACTGAGTCGTCCCCACCGACGACACGCGAGGCCGGGCCCGGTGCGGGCCCGGCCTTCGTCGTACCCCGCCGACTCCACCCATGATCACCTGCCTGGTCGGGCCGAACTGGCCGTCGGAGGGACCCGAGGGCGTCGGTACATCCCGTATCGTCACGACCCGATGGAGAAACTGACCACCCGCGGGCGCGTGACCCGGCTGGGCGCGACCGCACTCGGCCTCGTCCTGCTCGTCGTCGGAACCTTCTGGGGCAGCGACGACGATTTTCCGTTCGGCCCGTTCCGGATGTACTCCACCTCCAACCCGCCGAACGCACCCGCCCCTGACACCCGCGTCGAGGGGGTGAACAGCTCCGGAGCGGTCATCGACCTCGACCAGAACGCGACAGGCATCCGCCGCGCCGAGATCGAGGGTCAGCAGGCCCGATACGCCGCCGACCCGACGCTGCTCACCGAGGTCGCCGACGCGTACGCCGAACGCCACCCGGACGCCCCCGCGCTGGTCGAGGTCCGCATCGTCATCCGCTGGCACGGCATCCGCGCCGGCCGACCGACCGGGCAGCACACCGACCAGACCGTCGTGAGCTGGCAGGCCACCCGATGAACCGCTGGCTGACCGAGGCCGTACCCCGGGGCCGGGTGGCCGCCTTCCGCACCCTGATCTACCTGTTCGTCGCCGCCGACCTGGTGATCTTCACCCCCTGGGTACGCACCCGGGTCAGCGTGCCCGGCGACCTGTACCAACCACTCCTGATCGGCCGCCTGCTCCCACTGCCGACGCCAACCGAGACGCTGGTGACGGTGATCTTCTGGGCGTTGCTGCTGCTCGCCCTCCTCGCCGCCACCGGGCGAGCGCCCCGGCTGCTCGGCTGGGCGGTGTGCGCGCTGTACCTGGAGTGGATGATCATCGCGATGAGCTACGGGAAAGTCGACCACGACCGGTTCGGGCTGCTCGTCGCACTGGCCGTGCTGCCCACCGCCGGCCGCGCCCGACACGGCGACACCACCCGCACCGAGGCCGGCGGCTGGGCCCTACGCGTCACCCAGATCGCGGTGATCTGCACGTACTTCCTGGCCGCCTTCGCCAAGCTGCGCTTCGGCGGCCTGGACTGGCTGACCGGCTCGGTCCTGGCCCGCGCGATCATCCGGCGCGGCACCGACCTGGCCGACCTCATCGCCCAGGTGCCGTACCTGCTGATCGTCGCCCAGTTCGGCATCGTGGCGTTCGAACTGCTGAGCCCGGTGGTCTTCTTCCTGCCACCCCGCTGGCGACTCGCCATGGTCGGCTTCTTCTACTCGTTCCACGCGGTCACCATCGCGACCATCACGATCTCGTTCGCGCCGCACCTGGCCGCGATGACCAGCTTCCTGCCGCTGGAGCGGGTACGCCCGCTGGTCTGGGCGCGCCGACTCGTCGGCCGCGGCTCTCCCGAGGCGGCCACGACGGATGCCTCGGCGCCGCCCCCGGCCGACGTCGACCCGGTGCCGGCCGACCCGGGCCCGGTGGCAGCCGGCGCGGGGCCGGCACGCGACGATCAGGCGCCGGTGGTCGGGCGACCGGCCGGCCCGTAGAGCCGCTCCCGGGCCTCCTGCGGCAGGGAGCAGGCCGCCGTGCCACCGGGAAGTCGGTGCCGGTTGCGCGCCACCCAGCGGTACAACGGCCAGGCCGCGACGCGTACTGGAGGAATCCGCAGGCCAGCGCCGGCGACCCGCCAGAGCGGACCACTCGCGGCGAGCAGCTTCGCGATGGCGTCCGGACCCGCCGCGCGTGAGCCGTCCGCGCCGACCCACTGCACGGCCTCCTCGCACTCGGCCACGCTGAGGCCGAGCGCGTCCAGGTCGGCGAACTGCCAGGGCACCACGCGTGCGGCGGTGGGGATGCGGCGCTCGATGAACTCCGCACAGCTCGTGCAGAACGCGCAGTCCCCGTCGTAGACGAAGGTCGACGTCTCCATGGCGTCCATCCTCCCCTCTCCGACCACCCGGACGCCCACCGGTGTACGGCGGGTCACTTGCGCGCACCTCGTACACGTGTTCGAATAGTGCCCATGCGCTGGGACAACCTCACCGCTCCCCCGGTCGAGGGAGACCCCGAGCGGGCAGCGCCAGCGACGCCACCCCTGCCGCTGGCGCTGCCCGGCGCCGTCGCCCGCACCTTCGACACCCCCGAGTTCGCCGGGATGACCTTCTACGAGGTGCAGGCCAAGTCCATCCTCAACCGGGTGCCCGGGCAGTCCCGCGTTCCGTTCGAGTGGACGATCAACCCGTACCGGGGCTGCTCTCATGCTTGCGTTTATTGTTACGCAAGAAATACTCACACCTATCTCGATCTCGACGCCGGTGCGGACTTCGACCGGAAGGTGATCGTCAAGGTAAATGCCGGTGAGCTGGTCCGGCGGGAGCTGGCCGCGCCGCGCTGGCGGGGCGCGCACGTGGCGATGGGCACCAACGTGGACTGCTACCAGCGGGCCGAGGGTCGCTACCGGCTGATGCCGCAGATCATCGGTGCCCTGCGAGACTTCGCCAACCCGTTCTCGATCCTCACCAAGGGCACGCTGATCCTGCGCGACCTGCCACTCCTGCGTCAGGCCGCCGAGGTGACCACGGTGGGCATCTCCTTCTCGGTGGGTTTCGTCGACGAACACCTCTGGCGCACCGTCGAGCCGGGCACACCACACCCACGCCGCCGACTGGACGCCGTCCGGGCGCTCGCCGACGCCGGCTTCTCCGTCGGGGTGCTGATGGCGCCGATCCTGCCCGGCCTCAGCGACAGCGACGAGTCGATCGACGCCACCGTCTCAGCCATCGCCGCCGCCGGCGCGACGAGCGTGACCGCCCTGCCGCTGCACCTGCGTCCCGGGGCTCGGGAGTGGTACGCGCACTGGCTGGCCCGCGAGCACCCGCACCTCGTGCCCCGCTACCGGGAGCTCTACCGGGCCGGCGCGTACACGCCGCAGGCGTACCAGCGGGAGTTGACCGCGCGGGTGCGGATCGCCGCCCGGCGACACGGGTTGCACCGCGGGGAGCGAGGCGACAACCGCAGCCCCGAGTCGCCGCCACCGTCAGCCGAGCAGCTGACGTTGCTCTGATCGGAGCTACAGTCGGCGGGTGCGTACCGCTCAGCAGATCCTCGCCGAATCCGCCGTGATCGCCGTCGTGGGCGCGTCCCGCGATCCGTTCAAGGCCGCGCACGGCGTGCCGTTGCAGATGCAGCAGTACGGCTGGCGCATCATCCCGGTCAACCCGACTGTCGACGAACTGTTCGGGGAACGGGCCTACAAGACCCTCGCCGACATTCCGCACCCCGTGGACCTGGTGGACGTGTTCCGACCGGCGGCCGACGCCGTGCAGGTGGTGCGGGACGCGGCAGCGATCGGCGCTCCCGCGGTCTGGCTGCAACTGGGCATCGTCTCGGCCGAGGCGCGGCGGATCGCCGAGGAGGCCGGCATGGACTACGTCGAAGACCGTTGCCTCATCGTCGAACGCGCCGCCGCCAACCTGACCCGCCTGCCCTGACCCAAGCCCCCGACCCCACCCCCACGACCCCACCCCCACCCCCACCCCTGCCCCTGCCCCTGCCCCCGCCCCCGCCCCCGCCCCCGCCCCCGCGATCTTGCACTTTCTGTCCCGACATAAGGGATACAAGGGTCAATCCGGCAACCGAAAGTGCAAGATCGCGGGGGCAGGGCGGGGGCAGGGCAGGGCGGGGCGGGGCGGGGCGGGCGGGGTTAGAGCTTGTATTCCTTGAGGAGGCCTCGGGAGATGATGGTCTTCTGGATCTCTGAGGTGCCCTCGCCGATGAGCAGGAACGGGGCCTCCCGCATCAGCCGCTCGATCTCGTACTCCTTGGAGTAGCCGTAGCCGCCGTGGATGCGGAACGCCTCCTGGACGACCTCGGCGCAGTACTCGGAGGCGAGCAGCTTGGCCATCCCGGCCTCCACGTCGTTGCGCTGGCCGGCGTCCTTGAGCCGGGCGGCGTTGACCATGAGGGCGTGCGCGGCCTCGATCTTCGTGCCCATCTCGGCGAGCTTGAAGGCGATCGCCTGGTGCTTGGCGAGAGGCTGGCCGAAGGTCTTGCGCTGCTGGGCGTAGCTCACCGCCAACTCGAAGGCGCGGATGGAGATGCCGCAGGCGCGGGCGGCCACGTTGACCCGGCCCACCTCGATGCCGTCCATCATCTGGTAGAAGCCGCGACCCACCTGGTCGGCACCGCCGAGGATCGCGGAGTCGGGCACCGTGACGCCGTCGAGCACCATCTCGGTGGTCTCGACGCCCTTGTAACCCATCTTTTCGATCTTGCCGGGGATGGTGAGGCCGGGGGCGGTCTCGCCGAAGCCCGGCTCCTTCTCCAGCAGGAAGGTGCTCATGTTGCCGTAGACGGACTCGGCGCCGGTGTCGGTCTTGACCAGGGTGGCCACCACCGAGGAGTAGGCCCCGTTGGTGAGCCACATCTTCTGCCCGTTGAGCACGTACTGGTCGCCGTCGCGGACGGCCCGGGACTTGATCGCCGAGACGTCGGAGCCGGTCTCGGGCTCGGACATGGAGAACGCTCCCCGCACCTCACCGGTTGCCATCTTCGGCAGCAACCGGTCCTTCTGCTCGGCGGAGCCGTGCTGGGAGATCAGGTACGCCACGATGAAGTGGGTGTTGACGATGCCGGAGATCGACATCCAGCCGCGGGACAACTGCTCCACCACCAGCGCGTAGGTGAGCAGTGATTCGCCGAGGCCGCCGTGCTCCTCGTCGATGGTGAGGCCGAACAGCCCCATCTCGCGCATGCCGTCGAGGATGTCGGTGGGGTACTCGTCGGCGTGCTCCAGCCGCTGCGCGTGCGGGATGATCTCCTTGTCGGCGAAGTCCCGAACGGTCTCCAGGATCGACTGTTGCACATCGGTCAGGCCGGGCGTCTGGGCGAGTCGGGCCATCTCAGCCTCCGGGGATCCGCGCACTACTCGTGGGTAACTGAACGCTGGGTCAGTATCGGCCCCTCGGGTCGAGGAGGCCAAGGTGACCAGTCCACACAACCGCTGTGAAAAGGTTCACCGCTGCGGGTAGCGTCCGGCAAGAGGGACTTTTCCGGCACCGGCAGGAGGAGGACAGCTGTGAGCTACCCACCGCCGTCGGGACCGCCCGAGGACGAGCCGCCGCCGTCACCCTACGAGCCACCGAAGGACCAGTCGCCGTACGCGCCACCGCCGGCCGGCCAGTCACCGTACGCGCCGCAGCCGGACCAGCCGGCGTACGAGCTGCCAGCGGAACGCTCACCGTACGGACCGCCGGAGGGCGAACCGTCGCCGTACGGCCACCAGGGGCCGCAGCAGTCGGCGCACTGGAGTCAGCAACCGCCGTACCCCCCGCAGGGCCCCTACGGCCAGTACGGTCCACCGCCGGCCGGGCCGGGTCGGGGCACGAACGTGCTGGCGATCCTGTCGCTGGTGTTCGCCTTCGTCTTTCCGCCGGCCGGCGCCGTCCTCGGTCACGTGGCCAAGCGGCAGATCCGTACCAGCGGCGAGGAGGGCGACCAGCTCGCGACCTGGGGGCTGATCCTGGGCTACGTCTTCACCGGGCTCACAGTGCTGGCCTGCTGTGGCTGGCTGGCGCTGGTGGCCTTCGGCAATTCCGGCGACAGTGGCGGCTACTGACGGACGGGCCGGTGTGGCCCGTCGCGGTCAGCGGAAGCGGGCCTCGCGGACGCTGTTGCCACCGTCCACCACGAGCATCTGCCCGGTGATGTACGAGGCGGCCGGCGAGCAGAGGAAGCTGATCGCCGCGGCGACCTCGTCCGGCGTGCCCGGCCGCCCCACCGGGGTGCCCAACCCCTGCTTGATCTCGGCCATGGTGGACGCCGCGGTGTAGATGGTGCCGGGCGCCACCGCGTTGACGGTCACCCCGTCGGCGATCATCTCCATGGCCAGGGCCCGGGTCAGCCCGACGACCCCGGCCTTCGCCGCGGCGTACGCGGCCTCGGTGGGCAGGGCGTTGACCGGGCCGGCCGTGGCCGCCAGGTTGACGATCCGACCCCAGCCCCGTTCGGCCATCCCCCCGATGAACGCGCGGCTGCACAGGAACGCGGTGGAGAGGTTGCGGTCGATCTCGCCGCGCCACTCGTCGTAGGTCAGCTGTGCTACCGGCCGCAGCACCCCCTGGCTGGCGCGACTGGCCAGGCCGGCGTTGTTGACCAGCACCTCGACGTCGCCCAACTGCTCGGCGACGGCATCGGCCAACGCGCCGACCTCGGACTCGTCGGTCAGGTCGGCGACGAAACCGGTCACCCCCAGCTCGGTCGCCCGCTCGTGGATGCGTCGGGTGGTGGAGACGATGGCCACCCGCGCGCCCAGGTCGGCGAGTCGACGGGCGGTGGCGTACCCGATGCCGTCCGGGCTGCCCGCCCCGGTGACCAGGGCGACCCGCCCGTCGAGGCGCATGGTGACCGGGTCGGTGAGCGCGACCGGCTCGTCGGGGCCGGGGCTGCCCGCCGGGGCGGCCGTCCGGGCGCGCCGGCCCGCACCCGGGCGGCTGACGTCCCGTCGGGGTCGACTGCCGGAGCGGTCCGCGGCGCGCGCGTCGTATGCCATGTCAGGGATCCTGCCCGTTACGACCGGCCCGAGCAACGCGGCACCCGGAAGCGGGGGCGTCGGGTTTGGGCAGCGCTGGCTACCCTGTCTCCGCACCCCAACCTGACGGAGAGTTCGTATGACCAATCCCCCGCCGCCCGGCAACTGGAGCGATCCCACGTGGTCCGCCCAGCCGTCGAGCCCCGCACCGGATCCGACCCTGGTGGCCGGTCAGCCGGTGCCCGCGCAACCCGGCCCGGTCGACCCGTACGCGCCCAGCCCGTACGCCCCGGACCCGTACGCCCCGGTCGACCCGTACGCCGGCGCGAAGCAGCCGGCGACCCAGCCGATGCCCGGATACGCGCCGCCCGGATACGCGCCCGGTTACCCGCCGCAGCACCCCGGCTACGGCTACCCGCAGCCGCCGAAGACCAACGGGATGGCCATCGCGGCGTTCGTGCTGGCCCTGATCGGTTTCACGTCCTGCATCACCGCGCCGATCGGCGCGATCCTCGGGCACGTCGCGCAGAAGCAGATCCGGCTCAGCGGTGAGGGCGGTGCGGGGATGGCGAAGGCCGCCATCATCGTCGGCTGGATCCTCACCGGGTTCCTGGTGTTGGTGATCCTCTTCTACGTTGCCGCGATCGTCTACGCGATCGTGACGAGCAACGACAGCAGCTACTGACCAGCGGGCGGGCCGGCGTACCGGCGATTGTCGGGCCGGCTCGACAGCCGGCGGCGGTCGTCCCGGCCCGGCCGGTCACTGCTCCGGTGGGGTGAACGACGAGGTACGGCTCATCCCGGCGGCCCGGCCCTTCGCGGCGACCACCAGCGCCATCTTGCGGGACGCCTCGTCGATCATCTCGTCGCCGAGCATGACCGCGCCGAGCCGGCCGCCGGCCTCCGAGGTGTAGTGCTCGTACGCGTCGAGGATCAACTCGGCGTGGTCGTAGTCGGCCTGCGCCGGCTGGTAGACCTCGTTGGCGGCGTCGATCTGGCCCGGGTGCAGCACCCACTTGCCGTCGAAGCCCAGCGCGGCCGAGCGCTTGGCCACCTCGCGGAACGCGTCGACGTCACGGATCTGCAGGAACGGGCCGTCGATGGCCTGCTTGTCGTGCATCCGCGCGGCCATCAGGATCCGCATGAGGATGTAGTGGTACGGGTCGCCCGGGTAGTCCGGGATCAGGCCGCCGACCACCATCGACTTCATATTGATCGACGCCATGAAGTCGGCCGGGCCGAAGATGATGGTCTCCACGCGCGGCGAGGCGGCGGCGATCGCGTCCACGTTGACCAGACCGGCGGCGTTCTCGATCTGCGCCTCGATGCCGATCCGGCCGACCTCCAGGCCGATCGTCTTCTCGATCTGGGTGAGCGTCAGGTCCAGCCACTGCACCTGGTCGGCGGTCTGCACCTTCGGCAGCATGATGCAGTCCAGGTTGGCGCCGGCGCCCTCGACGACCTCGATGACGTCCCGGTAGGTCCACGGGGTGGTCAGGTCGTTGACCCGGACCACCCGGGTCTTGCCGGCCCAGTCGCCCTCGTTGAGGGCGGCCACGATGTTCTTGCGCGCGTCCGGCTTGGCCAGTGGGGCGACGGCGTCCTCCAGGTCGAGGAAGACCTGGTCGGCCGGGAGGCCCTGGGCCTTGCCGAGCATCTTCACGCTGGACCCCGGCACGGCGAGGCAGGACCTGCGGGGGCGACCGACTGCGGCCATGGATGCGCTCCTTCCAGCGTCCGGCGGGCATGCCGACGCCACCTGACGACAGATCCGAGACCTTAACGATCCCAAAGGTCGTTGTGACGCCACGGTAACCTCGCGCCATGACCGGGGTGAATGGACCTGTGGAAGATCTCACTGGGCGCCGACTGGTGGTGGTGACCGGGGCCAGCTCCGGCATCGGGCTGGCCGCTGCCGTGCACCTGGCCTGCCGGGGCGACCAGGTGGTGCTGGTCGGACGGGACCCGGCCCGCCTGCAGGCTGCGGCCGAACGGGTTCGGGAGACCTCCGGCGAGCGTCCGGAGCTGTTCCGGGCCGACTTCGCGATCCTCGACGACGTACGCCGACTGGCCGAGCGGCTCCGGGCGGCGTACGACCGGATCGACGTGCTCGCCAACAACGCCGGCGCGATCGCGCTGCAACCACTGAAAACCGTCGACGGCTTCGAGATGTCGATCCAGGCCAACCACCTGGCCCCGTTCCTGCTGACCAACCTGCTGGCCGACCGGGTGGGCCGGGTCGTGGTGACCGCCTCCGGCGCGCACCGCTTCGGCGCACTGGACCCGGACGATCTGAACAAGCCACTGCGTAGTTACCGGCCGATGGGCGCGTACGGCACCAGCAAGCAGGCGAACGTCCTGTTCACCGCCGAGGCGGCCCGGCGCTGGCCGGACGTCGCCGCGTACAGCTTCCACCCCGGGGTGGTCCGTACCCGGTTCGCCAACGACAGCAGGATCGTCGCGTTCGGCATGCGTTTCATGCCGTTCCGCAGCCCGGAGAAGGGTGCCGAGACCCTGGTGTGGCTGGCCAGACAGGAGCGTTCCCGGCTGATCAACGGGGGGTACTACGTCGACCGACGCCCGCGTCGGCCGCTCCGGAAGGCGGCCGATCCGCAGCTTGCCGCCCGGCTCTGGGCGGCGAGCGCCAAGGCGGTCGGTCTCGATGACTGACCGGGGCGATGAGCTGACACTCGTCGCGATCGTCGAGTTCGCCGTCGGGGCGGGGGCCGCCGGGCAGCGCTACGAGGACGCCGTGCTGGCCCTGTTGGAACGGCACGGCGGCCGGTTGGAACGGCGACTGCACGGCACCGACGGGCAGACCGAGGTGCACGTGATCCGGTTCGCCGGACGGGCCGGCTACGAGTCGTTCCTCGCCGACCCGGACCGGGCGGCCCTGCGTGCCGCCCTCGGCGACGCCGCCCCGACGACCCGGGTCATCGAGGTGCACGAGGGTTAGCCGCCACGCAGAAGTCGGCCTGACCGTCGAGCGCGCCGGCGTCGCAGCCACGACAGCACGGGCAGCGCGACCAGGACCGCCAGGACGAACCCCACAGCGAGCGCCCAGAACGGCGGTGGCCCGTAGTGGGGGCGGCCGGATTCGCGTACCGCCCCGTCGATCGCGAGGTCGGCGGCGACCGACAGGTCGGTGATGCCCTCCGGCGTCCGGAAGAGCACCTCCGGCGCGGTCGCCCCCCGACGTAGCACCACGAGTTCCACCGCCTCCGTGCCGACCTCGTGATAGGGCCCCCAGGCGACGTCGTGCTCCTCCGGGCTGTCCACCGCCGCCGGGCCCGGCACGCCGACCAACGCGACCGCCTCGTCCGCCGAGCGCCAGCCGAGCAGTTGCACGAACGAGCGGGAGCGCAGCGGCGGAAACGCCGCGCCGGCCAGCGGGTTGCCGTCGACTGTGGACCTGGGGACCAGTGTCCAGGTGCGTCGGTAGGACGGAACCGGGCAGTCGGTGCAGGTGGACCGGCCGAGGACAGTAACCGAACGGCCGTCCGGCAGCCAGGACCCGGCCCCGGCGAGCCGCCCGCCCGCCAACGGCAGCTTCCGGTACGGCTCGGCCACCCGATCCGCGCCCGCGTCGCCCACCCGGGCCAGCCAGACCTCGTCGCGGAGCTGGAGGGCGAGGTCGCCGCCGTCCGGCGACAACGCGGCCGTACGCCCCGGCGCAACCCAGGTGGTGCCGACCCGCACCCGCAGCACGTCGGTTCCGCGATCCCGGTCGTAGACCCCCACGTACGGGGTGGAGTAGGTGTTCGGGGACGTGAACGTGGTGTCGTCGTCGGCGTAGACCAGGCGTTTCCCGTTGGGCGCGAAGGCGAGTGGATAGCCGTCCGGGCGATCCGTGGTGGTCCTTCCGGAGTTGAGATCGAGCAGCGACGCGCCCATCCAGACATACCGGCCGTCCGGGGAGAGCATCGCCTCGAAGCCCGCGACGGCCGGATCGCCGTCCAGCACGCGGTAGCGGTCGTCGTCGGCGGCCACCACGGCCATCCGGGTCTCGAACCAGTTGGTGCGCACAGCGGGACCGCCGAAGAGCATCGCGGCTGCACCCGGCGCCGACGCCCGCACCGAGGCGGTCCGCAGCGGCGGGTCGACGAGCCGGGTGGGCAGGCCCGGGTCGTCGTGCCGAGGGCTGGCGGGCAGCGGCAGGGCGACCGGGTGCAGCGCGTACCCGGTGCCCAGGAGCAGGACCAGGACGGCGAGCGCGCCGGCGACGACGGCCCGGCGACGACGGTGCCGGGTCCGCGCCGCGTCGAAGAGCCCCGCCGGTACGCGCGCGGGCGGCACGTCGTCCGCGAGGCGACGCAGCGCTTCGGAGAGCCGAGCGGTCACCGGGCCACCTCCTGCGGGTCACGGCCGACGAGTTCGGCCAACTCGGGGGCGAGGACACGGAGTCGGCCGAGGGCGTGGCGGGTCTGACTCTTCACGGTGCCGACCCGGCAGCCGAGCAGTTCCGCCGTCTCCGTCTCGGTGCGGTCCTCGTAGTAGCGCAGCACGAGGACCGCGCGCTGCCGCGCGGTCAGCCGGGCCAGCGCCGCCGACAGCACCAGCCGCAGATCGGTGTCGTCACCCGGCCCGGGGCGTTCCGGCAACGCCCCGTCCAGCCGCTCCGGTGGGCGGGCCCGCCGCCAGCGCCACCAACTGGCCGCCTGCGTGCAGAGCACCCGGCGCAGGTAGGCGCGCGGGTCGGCGATCCGCTCCCACCGCACCGCGACCCGAGCGAGTGCGACCTGGACCAGGTCCTCGGCATGATGCCGGTCGCCGGTCAGCAGGTACGCGAGCCGGGTCAGCCCGGCGGTCTCGGCCCGGACGAAGTCGGCGAAGCCGTCCCGGGTGCGGTCCTCAGTCGTCAACGGATCGCCCTCCTCACCCGGACAGACGCCGGGCGAGCCCTTCGCGGAGGGAACCAGCGTTGATGTTCCTCACGTCGTGTCGGGCGATCGGTCGGACAGTGGCGTCGGGTCGGCGGGCAGGGCTGTGGGTTCGGCCGCACGGCGGCCGGCGCGGGCGCCGCCCAGCACCACCACCGCCACGCCGGCCAGCAGCATCGCCATGCCGAGCAGCGCGTACGGGCGGGGCACCTGCCCCAGCCAGGCCCAGCCGAGCACTGCCGCGCCGGGCGCCTCCAGCAGGATCAGCACGCTCACCGTGGTCGCCGGGATCTTCCGCAGGACGTAGTTGAACATCGAGTGCCCGAGCAGTTGGGCACCGGCCACCAGGGCCAGGATGGCCAGCCAGGTACGCCCGTCGAAGCCGGTCAGCCGCACGCCCCCGACCAGGCACAGGGCCAGCAGGATCAGCGCGCAGATCCCGTAACAGATGGTGGTGTAGGTGGTGGTGCTGATGCTGACCCGGGCCCGTTCCCCGAAGGCGGTGTAGACGGCGGCGAACATGGCGCCGATCAGCGCCAGCACGTCACCGAGGACGGCCCGGCCGGAGACCCCGACGTCCACCCCGGTGGCAACCGCCGCGCCGCCGACCGCCACCGCGATGCCGGTCCACACCACCCGGGGCAGCGGACGCCCCTGGGCGCGGGCGATCAGCCCCTGCCAGACCGGCTGGGTGGCGACCAGGGCGGTGGACGTGGCGACCGACGTGAGCTGGGCGCTCGGCACCCAGGTCGCGAAGTGCCCGGCGAGGGCGACCCCGGACAGAACGCAGAACAGGCCCTCCCGCCGGCCCGCGCCCACTGTCAGCCTGCGGAACTCGGCGCGGCGTCGGACCAGTGCGAACGGGCTCAGGACGGCCACCGCGAGCAGGTTGCGCCAGAACGCGATGGCCAGCGCCGGAGCGGCGGCGTACGCGATCAGCGGCGCGGACGACGACACGGCGACCACGGCCAGCCCGACCGCGCCGGTGGTCAGCGGATCCACTGACGGTCGGGGTGAAGGTGGGGGCACGGGACGTAATCCTCACACGTATGACGGTCAGCACGGAGGGTCATCACTCCGTTACGATCACGCGGTTCCGCGCCGGCGACCCTCGACCGCCCGGAGGCGCTCTCCCATGCCCAGCTACCAGGCGGTGCTGTTCGACTTCTTCGGCACCCTGACCCGTTCGGTACAACGCGGTGTCGCGCACGTCGGCACCGCCGAGTTGCTCGGATGTCCCACCGAGGTCCTGACCGAGGTGCTGAACCGCACCTACTACGAGCGGGCCAGCGGCCGGCTCGGCGACGCGGAGGCGACACTGCGCTGGGTGTGCGCCCAGGCCGGCGTCCACCCGAGCGACCATGCGGTACGGGCAGCGGTGGCGTCCCGGCACCGGGCGGTCCGCGCCGACACCTGGCTGCGGGCCGACGCGGTGCCGGTGCTGGCGGCTCTGCGTCAACGCGGCCTGCGCACCGGCGTGATCAGCGACTGTACGCACGAACTGCCGGCCTTCCTGCCGCAGCTCGCGGTCGCCCCCCTGCTCGACGTACGGGTCTTCTCGGTGCAGGTCGGGCGGTGCAAGCCGGATCCGACGCTCTACCTGACGGCCTGCCAGCGGCTCGGACTCGCGCCAAGCGACTGCCTCTACGTCGGTGATGGCGGCAGCCAGGAGTTGACCGGCGCCGAGCGGGCCGGGATGACCGCCGTCCGGCTCGCCGCACCGGATCTGGCCACGCACATGGTCTTCAACGCCGACCGGGACTGGTGCGGCCCCGCCCTCGGCACCCTGGGCGAGGTGCTCGCCCTCGTCGACGCCGACGCCGCGGTGGCGGGCGTCGGCGGTCGGACGGGCTGATCGACCAGTCAGCGGCGGCGGACCCGGTGCAGGCGGAACGGCTTACGGGTGGCCCGGACCGCCGGAGTCGCCCGGGGCGGCTCGGCCTGCGCGTCGGCCGGCAACTCCGCTCCGGCCAGCGGCGTACCGGCCGGGGCGAGGCGGTTCACCGCGCATCCGTCGGCAGCCCATCGGGCCACCAGTTCAGCGGTCGGACCGGGGGCGTTGAGGCGCTTCGCCGCCACCAGCGGCGCGGTGACGTCCCACGCCTCGGTGCCCGGCTGCAACCGGCTCACCCGGGCCGGCCAGGTGACGATCCGGCCGCCGTGGTCGCCGCGCAGGGTGACCTGGGCCTCGGTCGCGTCGGCCAGACCCGGTGCGGCCTGCTCGCCCGGCCCACTGACCACCAGCAGCGCGCCCTCCAGCGGGGCGCACCAGAGCGCAAGCGCCGGTCCACCCGCAACGCTGACCCAGGCCACGGCGGCCTTCTTCATCGCCTCGTCGACCAGTGGGGTGCCCCCGGGGGCGGTCTCGTCCGTCACACCCGCATCCTCCCGCATCGGCGCCTCCGCTCAGCCCACGAACGGCGGCACGGCGATCTCGCCGCGGGCCACCGGCACCACCTGGCCGGCGACGGTCGCGCCGACCGCCGCCCCGTTCGCCGCGGTGACGGTGCAGGCCAACGCGGACGGACGGTTCATCTCCACGCCCTGACGGACCGCGTACTCGGACCGACCCTCACCGGGCAGCAGACCGCTCGCGACCAGCCAGACACCGAGGCCGAGGGCCGCCGAACCGGTCGCCGGGTCCTCCGGAACGCCGATTCCCGGCACGAAGACCCGGGCGTGCGCGGTTTGCGCGGCCGCGTCCCAGGAGAAGACGCTGACGTGCGAAACCCCGTACCGCTGCGCCGCCGCCGGGTCCACCCGGGCGCGGGCCACCGACTCCGGACGCACCGGCAGGTACGGGAACTCCAGCCCGCAGCCGGCGACCCGTGGGGCGGGCCCGATGTGGTCCTCGGCGACCAGGCCGGCGATCTCCAGCAACGGCTCCGGGTCCAGCTCCGGCCCGAGCGTCGGGGCACCACCGGTCAGCGTCGCCCCGGACGCGGTCACCTCGATCGGCAGCACACCGGCCCGGCACTCCTGGGTGACCTGCCCCACACCGAACATGCCCCGCCGGCAGGCGGTGACCGCCGCGCCGACGCTGGGGTGCCCGGCGAACGGCAACTCCTCCACCGGGGTGAAGATCCTGGCCCGGTAGGTGACGCCGACCTGGGTCGGCGGCAGCACGAACACCGTCTCGGACAGGTTGAACTCCAACGCGAGCGCCTGCATCTGCTCGGTGGCCAGCGCCTCCGCACCGAACACCACAGCCAGCGGGTTACCGGCGAAGGGGCGATCGGTGAAGACGTCCACGATCTCGTAGGCCAAGGTCGACATGTTGATAAACACTAGGCGCTTAGGCTGATGCCTGTGAGTACGCCGACCCGGGTCTACATCGCCCGTCTCGCCGGAGTCGCCGTCTTCGACCCGAACGGCGATCAGGTGGGCCGGGTTCGTGACGCCGTGGCACGGCTTCGGGCGACGAAGCGTCCACCGGAGGTGGTGGGCCTCGTCGCCGAGATGCCGATGCGTCGTCGGATTTTCCTGTCCATCAACCGGATCACCTCCATCGACGCGGACGCCGTCGTGCTCGGCTCCGGCACCCTCAACCTGCGCCGGTTCGAAAAGCGTCCGAACGAGCTGCTGGTGCTCCAGGAACTGCTCGACCGGCGGGTGCAACTCGACCCCGGCGGCCAGCCCGGCGCCGTCGTGGACATCGCGATGGAGTGCACCCGGGGTGGCGAGTGGTCGCTGACCCGTGTCGCCGTCCGCGAACAGACCGGTCGGCTCAGCCGCCGCGGCCACCTGCACCAGGTCGAGTGGGACCGGGTGCGCGGGCTCAGCGGCATCGCCGACAACCGGGGTACGGCGAACCTGCTCGCCGTCCTGGAGGACATGCGCCCCGCCGACCTGGCGAACGCGTTGCAGGATCTGCCCGACGCGCGACGCAACGAGGTCGCCGCCGCGCTGGACGACGAGCGACTGGCCGACGTGCTCAGCGAGCTGCCGGAGCACGACCAGGTGGAGATCCTCGCCGCCCTCGACCGGGAGCGGGCCGCCGACGTCCTGGAGGAGATGGACCCGGACGACGCCGCCGACCTGCTCAACGAACTACCCCCACCCGAGCAGGACGTGCTGCTGGACCTGATGGAACCGGACGAGGCCGACCCGGTACGCCAACTGCTCAAGTACACCCCCGGCACGGCGGGCAGTGTGATGACCTCGGAGCCGGTCATCCTGCCGCCGGACGCCACCGTCGCCGAGGCGCTGGCCCGGATCCGGGAGCCACAGCTCTCCCCCGCCGTGGCCGCGCAGGTCTTCGTGACCCGGGCACCGCAGAACACGCCGACCGGCCGCTACCTGGGCATGGTGCACTTCCAGGCGCTGCTGCGTGAACCCCCGGCCGACCTGCTGGGCAAGGTGGTCGTCAACGACATCGACCCGCTGCGCCCCACCACGCCGCTGCCGGAGATCACCCGCCGCATGGCCACCTACGACCTGGTCGCCATGCCGGTGATCGACCGCAACAACCGGCTGGTCGGTGCGGTGACGGTGGACGACGTGCTGGACCACTCGCTGCCCCGGGACTGGCGGGACCGCGACGCCCTCGTCGCCCCGGGCACCACCGACTCCGAGCTGGACGGCACGGATGGCTGACCAGCGTCGGACGGAGCGTCTCGACCAGCCACGCGAGCCCCGGGGCGTCAAGCTGCCCCGGTTCGACGCGGAGGCGTTCGGTCGGTGGTCCGAGGGCATCGCCCGGGGCATGGGCACCGCGAACTTCATCGTCGTCATGACGGTGGTGATCATGATCTGGTTCGTCTGGAACACGTTGGCCCCGGCGAACCTGCGCTTCGACCCGTACACCTTCACGTTCTTGACCCTGGTGCTGTCGTTGCAGGCCAGCTACGCGGCCCCGCTGATCCTGCTGGCCCAGAACCGGCAGGCCGACCGGGACCGGGTGGCCCTGGAGGAGGACCGGCGGCGAGCCACCGCGCAGAAGGCGGACACCGAGTACCTGGCCCGGGAGATCGCGGCCCTGCGGATCGCGCTGGGTGAGGTCGCCACCCGCGACTTCCTCCGCTCCGAGCTGGCCCGGCTGGCTGAGGAACTGGACGAGGTGGGGCAACGCCGGCAGCGACTGGAGCGCCGCCAGCAGGAGAAGGACAACCGGCAGGAGCGACGTGGCCAGCGGCCGACCGACGGCGTCGGCCTGGAAGAACCCCGCGACGACCTGGACGGCGACTTCACCCGCAACGCCCGGCCGGACGGCACCGGCCCGCGCCGGTCGGACGGCTGACCGACGGGTCATCGATTGGCTCACACCGCCCTGGGCAGCGGCGGCAACGGATGCCCCGCGACGTAGCATTGCGGGCATGTCAGCACCCGTCAGCACCGTCGAGGACGCGATCCAGGCCGCGCTGGCCACCGTCAACGACCCGGAGATCCGCCGGCCCATCACCGAGCTGGGCATGGTCCGCTCCGCCACGATCGGTGCCAGCGGTGTGGTCCGCGTCGAGCTGCTGCTCACCGTCGCCGGCTGCCCGCTGAAGGACAAGCTGCGTACGGACATCACCGCCGCCGTCGCCTCGGTGCCCGGAGTCACCGGCGTTGAGATCGACTTCGGGGTGATGACCCCCGAGCAGCGGCAGTCGTTGCAGTCGCAGCTGCGCGGCGGCGGTGCCACCGAGGAGCCCGTCATCCCGTTCGCCCAGCCCGGCTCGCGCACCCGCGTGTACGCGGTGGCCAGCGGCAAGGGTGGCGTCGGCAAGTCCAGCGTCACCGTCAACCTGGCGGCGGCGCTCGCCGCCCGTGGGCTCTCCGTCGGGGTCGTCGACGCCGACATCTACGGCCACTCGGTGCCCCGGATGCTCGGTACGGAGGCGCGGCCCACCCGGGTCGAAGACATGATCATGCCGCCGCAGTCACACGGCGTGAAGGTGATCTCGATTGGCATGTTCACCTCCGGCAACGCCGCAGTCGTGTGGCGCGGCCCGATGCTGCACCGGGCGTTGCAGCAGTTCCTGGCCGACGTCTACTGGGGCGACCTGGACGTGCTCCTGCTCGACCTGCCGCCGGGCACCGGCGACGTGGCCATCTCGCTGGCCCAGTTGCTGCCCAACTCGGAGATCCTGATCGTCACCACCCCGCAGACCGCCGCCGCCGAGGTCGCGGAGCGGGCCGGGGCGATCGCCCTGCAGACCCACCAGCGGGTGGTCGGCGTCATCGAGAACATGTCCTGGCTGGAGCTCCCGGACGGCTCCCGGATGGAGATCTTCGGCGCTGGCGGTGGTGAGGCGGTGGCCGAGTCGCTGAGCCGGACCATCGGCGCGCAGGTGCCGCTGCTCGGTCAGATCCCACTGGACACCCGGGTCCGCGAGGCCGGCGACGCCGGCAACCCGATCGTGCTGGCCGAGCCGGAGTCCCCGGCCGCTCGGGCGCTTGGCACGGTCGCCGACCGGCTCGCCCTGCGCCGCGAATCGCTGCTCGGCAAGCCACTCGGTCTCAAGCCCGCCGGTCGCTGACCACCCGGAACACGTCAGCCCGTCGGCCGCTGTCGGCCGGCGGGCTGATTCGCGTCGGTGGGTAGTCCGCCAGGCGCTGGCAAGCGCAGGCCCGGGGGCGGGTCGGTCAGGTGGCGTCGTCGTAGCTGGCCCGAGGGGCCGGGGCCGAGGAAGTGCTGGTGGCCGTGCTGGCGGCCGAATTCCCGTTCGACCGCAGGTCGGCGGCGTTGGCCACGTCCTTCAGGTCGTTGTGCACGCCGCTGACGTCCGCCCTCAGGTTGTCGTAGACCCCCTGCAACGGCTTACGGATCGCCGCCTCGTCCTCCTCGCTGAGGAGGTGCTTGCGGATGAACGCCTTCGGGTGCAGGTCTTCCAGCTGGATGTCGGTGCCCAGCTCACGGCTCAGGTCACCGGTGGCGTTGCGGGCCATGTTGCGCAGGTTTCGCACCAACCGCAGGCCGTCGGTGATCACGGCGGGAAGCCGGTCACCGAAGATCAACAGCGCCAGGAGCAGCAGCGCACCGATCTCCCACCAGTTCAGGTTGTCGAGCATCCCGCGGGCCTCCTCTCGGCGTCAGCAGCAAGACTACGCACGGCGGACGGCTTTCGGGCAAGGGGTGCGCCGCTGTTCGCCTCGCTTCCGCGCTGAGTCACTTCGCGTCCGCGGCGAGAGTTACCGAGGTGTTCTGCCGGGCGGAGCCCCGCCGATACTCGACGGTCACGATCGAACCCGGTGCGTACTTGCGGACCAACGCGGTCAGATCCGTCGGCTCGGTCATCGGCCGCCCGTTGATCTTGAGGATCACGTCACCGACCTTCAGTCCGGCGCCGTCCGCAGGGCCGGACGGCTCCACCTCGGCCAGCCGCAGACCACCCCCGACGACCCCGGTCGGGCCGTCCGCCCGCGCGCCGATCACCGTACGCCGGGCCTTGCCGGTGCCGATGATGTCCTGGGTCACCCGCTTGGCCTGGTTGATCGGAATGGCGAAGGCGAGCCCGATGTTGCCCGCCTCCTGCCCCTCGGCGACCAGTGACTTGATGGTGGAGTTCACTCCGACCACCCGGCCCGCGCCGTCGACGAGTGGGCCGCCCGAGTTGCCGTGGTTGACGGCGGCGTCGGTCTGGATGGCCGCGTAGTAGCGCACCGGGCCGCCCGGCTCGCCGGCCTGCATCGTCCGGTCCAGCGCACTCACGATGCCGGCGGTGACCGTGTTGGCCAGCGACAACGGCGAGCCGATGGCGAGCACGGGGTCGCCGACCGCCAGCGCGTCGGAGTCGCCGAACTCCACGGGTCGCAACCCGGGACGACTCACCTTGATCACCGCGATGTCCGACTCCGCGTCCTGGCCGACGATGGTCGCCGGCGCGGTGCTGCCGTCGTTGAAGACCACCGAGGCCTTGCCGGTGCCGCCGGCCACCACATGGTCGTTGGTGATCACATGGCCGTCGGTCGTGGCGATGAAACCGGAGCCCTCACTGGTCCCGCCGAGGCTGCTCACCCGTACGGTGACCACGCTGGGCAGGACCCGTTCGGCGACCCCGGCCAGCGACTCCGGTTTGCGCTGCGCCAGTGCCGGCACCTCTGCGGGCGCACTGCCGAGGACCGCCGCGCCAGCGCCGCCGCGCACCGCGAACGCGTAGCCCAACGCACCGCCGAGGGTGCCGGCCAGCAGCGCCGTGATCACGGGAATGAGCAACAGGTGGCGCAGTGTCGGCCGGCCCGGCGCATCAGGGTCGGTGACCGGTTCGGGCTCGGCGCCGGGAGCCACCACCCCGGGCACCACCACAGCGGTCGGGGCGGCCGGGTCGCGCCAGGGGTCCGCGAGCGCGTTCGACCACCAGGCCGACGCCTCGGCAGGGCCTGGCCCGCCCGAAGCCGACGTCGGCCAGGCCGGTGTCGGTCCGCCGGAAGGCGCCGGCCAGCCCGGTGTCGGTCCGCCGGAAGACGCCGGCCAGCCCGGTGCCGGCCCGCTGCCTGGCGGGCCGAGGGGCGGGCGTTCAGCCCCCGGCATGGTCGGCGGCCCCACCGACGGGGCTCCTGCCCCGGGCGGTCGCGCCGGAGCCGGAGTCTCACCGCCCCGGCGCCAGTCCCAGCCGTCGGTCACGTGGTGCCTCCCAGTCCGTCCCCGGATCCCGTGCCGCGTCGCCCGGCCACGGGCCGGTCTGGTCGCGGCTGACGGGATACCGCCTCCAGGATTGCACGGATGGACGCGGCGCAGTCAGCGGTTGCCCCGGTGATCGCTTCCGGCGGAGGCGCGGCTGCGCGCCCCACGACTGTCGCCTCTACGCTCACAGTGCCAACCCGCCCCCGCACCACGCACCGCCCCCGGAGGTGCCCCATCGCCACGGTCGCCGGTTCCGGCAGTTCGACGACACAGGCCCAGCATTTCGCCGAGTCGTACGTCACCGAGGATCTCGTTCTGCGTACCGCCCGCAGCCTGGCCCGGGAGGTCGGCCTCGACGCGGTCACGCCCGGCGCGGGGGCGGCGTTGCGGCTGCTGGCCGCCGCCGGCAACGCCCGTGCGGTGGTGGAGATCGGCACCGGCACCGGGGTCAGCGGTGTCTGGTTGCTGCGCGGCATGCGCGTCGACGGCGTGCTCACCACCATCGACGTGGAGGTGGAGCACCAGCGGATCGCCCGGCGGATCTTCGCCGAGGCGGGTTTCGCGGCCGGGCGTACCCGGATCATCACCGGTCGGGCGCTCGACGTGCTGCCCCGGCTCGCCGACGGTGCGTACGACCTGGTCTTCGTTGACGCGGAGGCGACCGGCTTCCATGCCTGCGTGGAGGCGGCGCTGCGACTGTTGCGCCCGGGGGGCGTGCTGGCGCTCAACGGTGTGCTGGCCAGCGGTCGGATCGGAGACCCGTCCGCCCGGGACGCGGAGACGGTGACGGTTCGCGAAACGATCAAAGCGGTCCGGGAGTCGGAGCACTGGATCCCGGCGCTGCTTCCGGTCGGGCACGGGCTGCTCGCCGCGGTGAAGTGCTGATTCGAGCTCAGGACGGGTCAGAGCCCCGGTCGCGCCGAGGCTCTAGTTGACGTCGGCGAGCCAGCGCAGCAGCGAGCGGACGCCCCAACCGGTGGCGCCGCGGCTGACCTCGGCCTGGTCTCCGTCGGCCCAGGACGGGGCGGACATGTCCAGGTGCAGCCAGCGGTCTCGTAGTTCACCGGTGAACTCGCGCAGGTAGAGCGCGGCCAGCACCGAGCCGGCACCCTGCGTGGGCGCGCTGTAGAGGTCGGCGATCTCGCTGCCGAGGTACTCGACGTAGTCGGTGTGCAACGGCATCCGCCACGCCGACTCGCCGGCCGCCTCGGCCGCCGCCAGCACGCCGGCGGCCAGTTCGTCGTTCTCGCTGTACAGGGCGGCGGTGCGCTTGCCCAGCGCCACCGAGTTCGCTCCGGTGAGCGTGGCCAGGTCGAGCAGCAGGTCCGGTTTGAGCTGCTGCACCGCGTACGCCAGCGCGTCGGCGAGGACCAGGCGACCCTCGGCGTCGGAGTTGGTCGTCTCGCTGGTCGTACCGCCGTAGTGCCGGATCACGTCGCCGGGGCGGAACGCCGAGCCGCTGACCATGTTCTCGGCCAGCGGGGCCAACGTGGTGATCCGGACCGGCAGCCGCAGCGCGGCGGCGCCCAGCGTGGCGGCGACGACCGCAGCCGCGCCGGCCATGTCCTTGCGCATCAGCTTCATCGACGCCACCGGCTTGATCGAGATGCCGCCGGTGTCGAAGGTGATGCCCTTGCCGATCAGCACCACGTGGGTGCGCGCGTTGGCGGGGTGCCAGTCCAGCTCGACCAGCCGGGGTCCGCTGGCGGAGCCACCGCCCACGGCGAGGATCCCGCCGAAGCCCTCGGTGGTCAGCTCGGCCGGGCCACGGATCCGCAGCCGCAGGTCCGGAAGATCGGCCGCGGCGGAGCCCACCTGGTCGGCGAACCACTGCGGGGTCTTCACCGAGGAGGGGGTGTTGGTCAGATCCCGGGCGAGATGCGTCATCGCGGCCGTGGTTCGGGCCGTCGCGACGGTGTCCTCGTACCCGGTGGGGTCGTCGAGCAGCAGGTCGACGCCGGTGAGCGCCGGTCGGTCGCCGGCCTCGGTGAGCCGGAAGCGGTACGGGGCGAGCAGCAGCCCCTCGGTCAACCCGCGAACCGCGGCCGGGGTCACCTCGGCCGGCAGCGCGATGGTGATATGCGTCTCAGCTGAGGCTGAGCGGGCCAGGGCCGCGCCGGCCGTCCGCCAGGCCGCCTCGTCGCCGTCGCCAATGCCGAGCAGCAGCAGCCGGCCGGGGGTACGCCCGGGGCGCAGCTGGGTGTGGATCTCGCCGGCTCGGCCGGTCAGCCGGGCCGCTGACACCAGGGCGGTCGCCTCGTCAGCCGTGCCGTCCGGGCCCGCCACGGCGGTCGGAACCGGCTCGGCCGAGGTGTCACCTTCCGCCGTCGAATCGGTGGAGCGGACGGGCAGGACGAGGACGTCGAGCCGGTCGGGCTCGGCGATCAGACGAATGGCGAGCACGCGGAACCGCACCTCCAGGAAAGTGTCGCGGGTCGGCGGCCAACCCGCCTGCCCGCAGCGTTGAAGGCCCTGAGCCACCGGTGGTTCCGGTGGCTCAGGGCCTGAAGAACGTTCCGGGCGGCCTGAGCCGCCCGGAGCACTCCTTACTCAGCCGGCCGCCGCCTTCAGTGCGTCACCGAGCGCGTTGGCCTCGTCGGGAGTCATCTCGACGACGAGCCGGCCACCGCCCTCCAGCGGGACCCGCATGACGATGCCCCGCCCCTCCTTGGTGACTTCCAGCGGACCGTCGCCCGTCCGCGGCTTCATCGCCGCCATGTTGTCTCCCCTCAGACCTACACCAGGGTCGGTGGGTTGCCCCACAGCCACTTCGTCACGACCACCCGCAACGGTCACGGGGGTGTCAACAAACGATTTTCCCTGATGAACACCGCCGGACCCAAACCGGAGCAGCATTGATGTAACAGCATCTAGCTTATCTTGAGAAGGCCTGTCACAATGTGCGGTCATGCAGGCACGGTCGGCACTCTTCGACCTGTACGGCGACCACCTCCGTCCGAGGGGTGGCCGGGCACCGGTTGCTGCCCTGGTCAAGCTGCTGGCACCGCTGGGAATCGCACCGCCAGCAGTTCGCACCGCCGTCTCCCGGATGGTGCGCCAAGGGTGGCTCGAGCCCCTCCGGTTGGTCTCCGGACCCGGATATTCGATCACACCGAAAGCTGCCCGCCGACTCGACGAGGCAGCTGCCCGGATCTACCGGACCGGCCGGGTCACCTGGGACGGCCGGTTCGATCTGCTGGTGTTGGAGGCCCCGGGCTCCCGGCGGGACCGCCAGCGGCTCGCCGCCAACCTGAGCTTCCTCGGCTACGGGACGCTCGACGAGCAGACCTGGGTCGCCACCCGCCCCGCCGAGGATGTCGATCTGCTCCTCGCCGAGACCGGCATCCGGTTCGAGCGGTTCACCGCCTCGCACTTCTCCGGCACCCCCGGCGCGATGGGCGTGGTCCGACGCGCCTGGAACCTGGCCGAGATCGGCCGCGCCTACGAGCGGTTCGTGGCGGACCAGCGCCCGCTGCTCGCCGCGGTCACCGTACGCAGCAGCGACGAGGAGGCGTACGCGACGCGGTTCCGCCTCGTGCACGCCTGGCGTACGTTCCTCTTCCAGGATCCGCAGTTGCCCCCGGCGCTGCTGCCCAAGCGGTGGCCCGGCACCGCCGCGGCCAGTTTCTTCGACCGGCACGCGGCCCGCCTGCGTCCGGCCGCCGACCGGTACGTCGAACAGTGCCTCGACGCCGGCAACCGCATCGTCCGACAGAAGGGTCGTTAGACACGTGACCGAGCCGCTGCTGGTCGACCGGACCGATGCCGTCGTCACCCTCACGCTGAACCGGCCGAAGGCGATGAACGCGCTCGACGTGGCGCTCAAGGAGGCGCTGCGCGACGCCCTCGCGGAGCTGGAGACCGACCGGTCCTGCCGCGCGGTGGTCCTGGCCGGGGCCGGCGGGTCGTTCAGCGCCGGGCAGGACCTGCGCGAGCACGTGGCCACCCTGGAAAACTCCGGCAATGATCCGCTGGGCACCGTGCGGGCACACTACAACCCGATCGCGGCCCGGCTCGCCAACCTGCCCAAGCCGGTGATCGCCGCGGTCCGCGGGATGGCCGCCGGGGCGGGCGCGTCGTTGGCGTTCCTGGCCGACATCCGCATCGGCGGTCCGACCACCAGTTTCCTGATGGCCTTCGCGAAGGTCGGTCTCGCCGCCGACACCGGCGCCTCCTGGACGTTGCCGCGACTGGTCGGGCACGCCAAGGCGGTGGAGCTGCTGATGCTGGCCGAGCCGGTCCGCGCCGAGGAGGCCTGCCGGTTGGGCCTGCTCAACCGGTTGACGGACGACGACGAGCAGGTCCTGCCGGTCGCCCAGGAGCTGGCCGCCCGCCTCGCCGCCGGCCCGACCGTCGCGTACGGGGCGATCAAGCGACAGCTCTCCATCGCCGACGCCGGCACCCTCGCCGACGCCCTCGCCGCCGAGGCACAGGCCCAGGCGATCTGCGGCGCCACCGCCGACCACCGGGCGGCCACCCTCGCCTTCGTCGGCAAGCAGAACCCGGTCTTCGAGGGACGCTGAACGCGATCCGGACGCCGCCCTTACCGTCCTCGAACACGGGCCGCCTAGCGTCGGCCGGTATGAGCGATCGTGAAGCGGTGGCGCACCTGCTGCGCCGGGCCACCTTCGGGCCGACCGCCGACGAGGTGGACGCGGCCGAGCGGGCCGGGACGGCGGCGACCCTGGACCGGCTGCTCACCCCGCCCGCGACAGACCGGGGTGCGGCGGCCACGCCGGTTCCGACGCTGCCCACGGACCCGTACGCCGAGCTGACCAAGGACTCCACCCGCGAGCAACGGCAGCAGGCCAACGCGGAGCGCCGCAGGCAACTCCAGCAGGTCACCGAGTGGTGGCTGGACCGGATGGTGACCGCCGAGGACGGGCTGACCGAGAAGTTGGTCTTCTTCTGGCACGGGCACTGGGCGACCAGCGCCCAGAAGGTCAAGTCGGCGCGGCTGATGGTGGGCCAGTTGGAGACGCTGCGCCGGCACGGTCGTGGGCCGCTGGGCCCGCTGGTCGCCGCGATGGTGCGCGATCCCGCCCTGATCGTCTGGCTGGACGGGCAGAAGAACACCCGTAAGGCACCGAACGAGAACCTGGCCCGCGAGCTGATGGAGCTGTTCACCCTCGGCATCGGCGCCTACAGCGAGGCCGACGTGAAGGCCGGCGCGCGGGCCCTGACCGGCTGGGTGGTCGACCGGCGTAGCGGTGTGGCCCGCTTCGAGGCCCGCCGGCACGACAGTGGCGAGAAGAGCATCCTCGGGCAGAGCGGCCGGTTCGACGCCGAGACGTACGCCGGACTGCTGGCCGCCCAACCGGCGGCGGCGACCTTCGTGGCCGGTCGACTCTGGTTCCGCTATGCCGGCACCGAGACCCCGACCCCGGACGGCCTGGCCGGCGCGGACACCATCGCGACCCTACGCGCGCTCTTCTCCGCACCCGCCTTCGCGCGGACCCGGGGCACGCTCGTGAAGCAGCCGGTGGAGTGGTTGGTCGGTGCGCTGCGGCAACTCGGTATCCGACCGTCCGCGCTGCCCGAGCAGCAACGCCGACAACTGCTGGCCGGTCTGAACGCGCTCGATCAGGTGCCGTTGCGCCCACCCAGCGTGGGCGGTTGGCCGGCCGGGTCCGCCTGGCTGACCACCTCGTCGTTGCAAGCCCGGCTGCGGACGGCGGGGCTGCTCGCCGCCGCCACGGCTCCAGCGGTGCTGGCCCGGCTGACCGCCGCGCCCACCGCCGGGCGACCGGACGCGCTGGCCCGACTGCTCGTGGTCGACGGCTGGAGCGCGCGCACCCGCGCCGCTCTCACCCCGCTGGCCGGTGAGCCCCGCAAGCTGCTGGCCGCCGGCCTGGTCAGCCCCGAATACACAGTCAGCTGAGCGGAGGAGTCGACATGGACACCCTGACCCGACGCAGGTTCCTGCTGACCAGTGGGGTGGTCGGCGCTGGCGCGTTGGCCGCCGGGGCCGGCGCGTACAGCCTGCGGGACCTGCTGGACACCAGTGGAGACCGGGACCCGCAGTCCCGCACGCTGGTGCTGGTGACCCTCTACGGCGGCAATGACGGCCTCAACACGGTCATTCCGTACGGCGATCCGGCCTACCGGGCGGCTCGCCCGGAGCTGGCGTACCCGGACGGGGAGGTGCGGCGGTTGGACGACGACTTCGGCCTCAACCCGGCGCTGGCCGGCCTGCACCAGCGCTGGTCCGGCGGTGGGTTGGCGATCGTGCGTGGGGTCGGCTACCCGAAACCGGACCGCAGCCACTTCCGTTCGATGGACATCTGGCACACGGCGCAACCGGACCGGCCCGGCAACACCGGCTGGCTCGGGCGGTGGCTGGACGGCGTCGGTGGCGACCCCCGGCTGGCGGTCTCCTTCGAGCCGGCGCTGCCGCCGCTGCTGGCCGGGGCGCAGAGCGCGGGGGCGGCCGTACCGGTGACCGACCGGAAGGCGGCCAAGGGGCTGTCGGCGCAGACGCTGACCGCGTTCGAAGCCGCCGAGCCGGGTGAGTCCGCCGCGCGGGCCCGGGCCGCCGCCTGCTTCGCCGACCTGCGATCGGTGGACGAGATGATCCGCCAGGTCCGCGACTCCGACAACCCGGAAATGGCAGACCCTGACGGCGAGCAGGCTCCGGCGACCGCCACCGGCGGGGCGAAGACTCCGCTGGACGCCCAACTGGACCTGGTGGCGCAGTGCGTCGAGGCGGGAGTGTCCACCCGGGTCTTCTCGGTGTCGCTGGGCGGCTTCGACACGCACGCCGACGAGAAGCAGTTGCAGGCGGTGCTGCTGGGTCAGCTGGACCGGGCGTTGACCGGGTTCGCCGACCGGATGAGTCGCACCGAGGCGGGCCGGAAGGTGGTGGTGGCGGTCTACTCCGAGTTCGGCCGTCGGGTACGCGCCAACGCCTCCGACGGCACCGACCACGGCACCGCCTCGGACGTGCTGCTGCTCGGCGCGGGCGTCCGGGGCGGCTGGCACGGCGCACCGCCGAGCCTCACCGACCTCGACGACGGCGACCTGAAATACACGACGGACTTCCGGGACGTCTACGCCACGCTGCTGGAGCGGGTGCTGGACACCGACCCAGGCCCGGTCCTCGCCGACTGGCGGGGACGGGTGGACAAGCTCTTCTAATCGTCCTCTTCCGGGTCCTGGTTGGCCTGCTCGCCCAGCACGAACGCCTGCATGGCCAGCTCGTCGCCGGCCGGCGAGACGAAGGCGGGCAGCTCACGCGGGCCCAACTCCTGCACGTAGGACCAGAAGAGCCGCACCGCTTCGGCCGGCGTGTCGGCCTCGATCGGCAGGTCGAGGCTGACCAGCCAGGTGCGGCGCGCCGGGGGCAGGCCGAGCTGGTCGGCCAGCGCCCGGAAGGCCGCCGGCTCCACGGCGGTCACCGGCCCGTCGAGCGTCAGCAGGTCGGCCGGCACCGGCTCATCGAAGGCCCGCCGGGTGTACGCGACGACGAGCGTGCCCGGCTCGACCGGGGACTGCGGGTCGTCCGGGTCCTCGCGGTGGCGTCGTCCCGGCTCGGTGACCCGGCCGAGGGCCACCAGCCGGGGCGGCGCGTCGACCAGCACAGCCACCTGGTCGCCCGGCCCTGGCCGGGCGACGTCGGTCAGCCCGGTCAGCTCCAGCGTGTCGTGGTGCACGAGCCGCTCGGCCTCGTACCGTTCGGCGGGCAGCAGCACGGCCCAGGTGCCCACCCCGTCGGCGTTGCCGGCCGCACCGGCCCGGTGCGCGGTCTCGGTCATCATGCCTGCCATCTCATCACGCCGCCGGTGGGACGGTGACGTGACAGCCGACGATGTGATCGTCGACCATCCCGGTGGCTTGCATCAGCGCGTACGCGGTGGTCGGGCCGACGAACCGGAAGCCGCGCTTCTTGAGCGCCTTGGCCATCGCCGTCGACTCCGGGGTGATCGGCGCCAGCTCGGCGAACGACGCGGGTCGGGTTGGCCGGGGCTCCGGCGCGAAGGACCAGAGCAGCGCGGACAGGCCCTCCGGCAGCTCCAGTGCGGCGCGGGCGTTGGCGATCGCCGCCTCGATCTTGGCCCGGTTGCGGACGATGCCGGCGTCGGCGAGCAGCCGGGTGACGTCGGCGTCGTCGTAGCGGGCGACGGTCGGGATGTGGAACTCGTCGAAGGCCAGTCGGAACGCCGGACGCTTGCGCAGAATAGTCAGCCAGGACAACCCGGACTGGAACGCCTCCAGCGTCATCCGCTCGTAGAGCGCGTCGTCTCCGCGCAGCGGTCGCCCCCACTCGGTGTCGTGGTAGATGGCGTAGTCGGGGGTGCTCGACCCCCAGGCGCAGCGGGCCAGCCCGTCGGGGCCGATCACCAGGTCAGTCACCTCGTACACGCTAGGGCATCCGTCCGACACCCCATTGCCACCGGCCGCCCGGCTGCCTATGGTGCTTGTTACCGACCGGTAGGTCGAGGTCACCCAAGGGTGCGCCCCGACCGGTGACGGCGAGCGGAGGCCGCGCGGTGAAGGAGTTCCCGGACGTCATCGCCTGGTCGATCCCGGCCTTCGTGCTTCTCATCGTGTTGGAGCGAATCTCCTACCTGCTGCACCGCGACGACGACGAGGTCGGCTACGGCGGCGCCGACACCGCGACCAGCCTGACGATGGGGCTGGGCAGCATCTTCGCCGACCTGCTCTGGAAGGTGCCGATCGCCGCCGCGTACGCGCTGCTCTACGCGCTCACCCCGCTGCGGGTCGCCGAGCTCTGGTGGACCTGGCCGCTGATCCTGCTCGCGCAGGACTTCTGCTACTACTGGTCGCACCGCGGCCACCACGTGATCCGCATCCTCTGGGCCTCGCACGTGGTGCACCACTCGTCGCAGCGGTTCAACCTCTCCACGGCGCTGCGCCAGCCGTGGACCGGCCTGACCAGTTGGGTGTTCTACATCCCGCTGATCCTGGCTGGCGTCCACCCGGCCGTTGTCGCGTTCTGCGGCTCGGTCAACCTGCTCTACCAGTTCTGGATCCACACCGAGCGGATCGAGAAGATGCCGCGCTGGTACGAGGCGGTGTTCAACACCCCGTCGCACCACCGGGTGCACCACGCGTCGCAGGGCAGCTACCTGGACCGCAACTTCGGCGGCATCCTGATCGTCTGGGACCGGCTCTTCGGGTCGTTCGCGCCGGAAGGGGAACGTTGCGTGTACGGCCTGACCAAGAACGTCGGCAGCTACAACCCGGTCCGGGTGGCCTTCCACGAGTACGCCTCGATCGCCCGGGACCTGCGCGCCGCGGTGACCTGGCGGCACCGGGTCGGGCATCTCTTCCGCGCACCGGGCTGGCAGCCGGCACCGGGCTCCCCGGTCAGGGCAGCCGGCCCTGCTCGACCAGACGGGCAAACCTCTTCAGCGCCTGGGTGAGGCCGAGCTTGGAGCCGGGCCAGAGCACCGGCCACGCCAGTCGACCGGCCCGACCGCCCGGCAGGTGGAACCACTCGTGCCAGACGACCTGGGTGCGGTCCCGGTCCAGCTGGGTGCAGCGCAGCACCCCCGGGCCGCGCAGCAACTGGCCGTGGTGCACGACGCCGATCTCGTACGGCTCGTCGACCCGGACCACCAGCATCTCGTCGCGCAGGGTCGCCCGGCCGAGCGCGGTCACGGCCTCGATCCGGCTGCCCTCTCGGCCGTCACCCTCGACCACCCGGACGCGGGTGAACGGGATCCAGTCGGACTGACGTTCCCAGGCGAGCAGCGCGGCGAACACCCGCTCCGCCGGGGCTTCGACGATCACCGTGGCGGTCACCTCACCGGCACCGGGTCGGGCCGCCTCGCGAAGATCGTCAGCGCCCTCCGGCTCGGTCACGCCGACTCCGACCGAACCACCGCGTCGTGCTGGTCGGTGCCGGCGGTCTGCTCACGATCGGCCGACTCGTCGTCGGCGGGCGCCACCCCGTCGGAATCGGCCGGGGACGAACTGGCGGTGGGCAACGGGCCGGGAGTCGTCGCACCGACCGGGGCCGAGCCCGCCTCGCCGGTCAGCGGCACGTCTCTGCCCGGCTCGACCGCCTCGACTGCGTCCGGCTCGGCCGCGTCCGTGGGAGTCACCTTGCTGGAGGACTGCTCGCGGGCCTGCCGCAGCACGTCCGCGTCGTCGGTGCGCCCCTCACGCAAGGCGATGACCTCCGACTCCAGTACGCCGATCAGCTCGGACTTGTAACCGATGTCGTAGGCGGCACGGCGCAACGCCTTATCGACCTGGTCCATCCGGTACCCGCGCAACCCGGTGTCGAAACGGACCGTCGCCACGTCGGATTCGCGCAACGGGCGGGTGCCCGGCAACGCCACGGCCTGCGAATCCGGCTCGGCCGGCACCAGGCCGGGATCACGCCCGCTGACCAGCACCGTGACACCGAATATCACCGCCGCGACCGTCAACGCCACGACCAGGAGGAGCAGAAGCTGACCCATGTACTGATCGTGGCATGGCAGCCGGCCGGGAGCGACCCCGCCACCCGCCTCGATCACGATCGGTGCCGACGCCCGCCCGGGATGGTGGACGGGCGACCGACTAGCGTCGGGACCGGCCGACGCGGCGGCGGCGGCGTGAACTTGCAGGAGGCGGGCATGGCCGGGGCGCTTCGGCTGGGTGGGCACACGTTCGCCCCCGGCGAGCTGGTGGTGATGGCGATCATCAACCGCACGCCGGACTCGTTCTTCGACCGCGGGGCCACCTACGCCGCCGACAGCGCTCTGCGCGCGGTGGAGCGGGCGGTGGACGAGGGCGCGGCCATCATCGACATCGGCGGCGTCAAGGCCGGCCCCGGCGCGGACGTGGACGTCGCCGAGGAGATCCGGCGCACGGTGGACACCATCGCCGCCGTCCGAGCCGCGTTTCCGGACGTGGTGATCTCCATCGACACGTGGCGGGCCGAGGTGGCGACGGAGGCCGTGGCGGCCGGCGCCGACCTCCTCAACGACACCTGGTCGGGCGCCGACCCGGCGTTGGTCCGGGTGGCCGCGCAGACCGGCGCCGGCCTGGTCTGTTCGCACGCCGGCGGGCTGACGCCGCGGACCAGGCCGCACCGGGCCGCCTTCACCGACGTGGTCGCCGACGTGGTAGCGACGGTGACCGGGCTCGCCGAGCGCGCGGTGGCGGCAGGGGTACGCCCCGACGGCATCCTCATCGACCCGGCGCACGACTTCGGTAAGAACACCCGGCACTCGCTGGAGATCACCCGCCGGCTGGACGAGCTGACCGCGACCGGTTGGCCGGTGCTGGTGGCGCTCTCCAACAAGGACTTCATCGGGGAGGCGTTGGGCCTGCCGGTGGCCGAACGGCTGGAGGGGACGCTCTCCGCGACGGCCGTCTCGGCCTGGTTGGGTGCCCGGGTCTTCCGGGCCCACCAGGTCGGCCCGACCCGCCGGGTGCTGGACATGGTGGCCTCGATCCGAGGCGACCGCCCGCCCACCGCCACCCGCCGGGGGCTCGCGTGACCGGTCGTCGCCGTAACCGACAGCGAACGGACGGAGGGACCGACACGATCGCCGGAGGCGGTGGCGTTCAGGTCCAGCGGAGGATGTTCCTACGCCAGGCGTAGAGGATGCCGAGCGCGAGCACGGCCACGAACACCGCCATCTCCACCACCGTCACCAGACCGAATCCGGGCCGATCGAAGACGACCGCCCAGGGGAAGAGGAACACCGCCTCGACCGCGAACAGCACGTAGAGGTAGGCGTACACGTAGTAGCGGATCTGCATCTGCGCCCAGTCGGCGCCGACCGGGTCGAGCCCGCACTCGTAGCTGGCCCGCTTGCCCGGCGGGTCGGCCGGACGCGCCGGGCGTAACACTCGGTTGGCCGAGAACGCCGTAACGAAGAAGAGAACGCTGGCGAGCAGCAGGAGCCCGAGCGTCGCGTACGAGCCCAGGTATCCGTTCACAGTCGGCAGCCTACCGTCCGCCCGGACGGGCCGTCCCAAACACGTTACGGATTTGTTTCCAGGTGGGACTAGTGCTCTGGGGCAACTGTTACCGAATACTGGACCCCCACCCATGTCACCGGAGGATAGATGGCCCGCGTGAAGGCATCGCCCGGTAACCGGGCGGAGGGGCGACGTTCCACGCCCCTGCTGGCGACCGCGCTCGCGCTCGGCCTGCTCACGGCGCTCGCCGTGGGGCCGGCCTGGGCCAGCGCGGCCACACCGGACGCGGAGCCGGTCGCGACCTCGTCCGAGCCGGTCAACGAGCCGGGAGGCGAGGAGCCCCCGACCACACCGGCGGAGGAGCCCACCCCGACCGAGGACCCGGGCGGTGAACCAGAGCCGACCGGCCCGGCGCCGGAGACCTCCGCGCCACCACCGGAGACGACACCACCGGCACCGGTGACCACCGCCCCGGAGGTCCCGCCGGCGCCGACCACAAGCGCGCCCGCCCCGGGCGCCACCACCCGACCGCCCAGCCCGGCTCCCCCGGTGCCACCGACGGCGCCCCCCGCCCCGCCGACACCGCCGGGGCCGACGGTCCGCCCGCCCGCCCCGGGTTCGGCGCCGCCGCCGCAGAGCCCGCTGGGCGTGCAGGTCACCACCGGCGACGTCACCCTCACCGAGGCGTACTGGAACACGCCGAGCACGGCCGCCACCCTCCAGGTCACCGTGCACAACACCGGCACCACCGCGGAACAGATCCGACTCTCGTACACGCTGCCCGTCGGGCTGACCGACGCCGGCACGAAGGGCTGCGCCGCCGCCGGTGGTGGGACGTACCGGTGCGGTGCCTGGACCGCCGGAGCGGGCGTCCGGTTCAGCACCGTGCTGCGGCTGCGGGTCGCTGGCACGGCGTGGAAGCAGATGCCGCTCAGCGGCTCGGTCCAGGTCATCGCGGACGCGCCGGGAGCGGAAGGGGAGGCGACCGACGACCAGGGCTTCGCGGTGCTCTTCCCAGCGGGCCCGCCGGTGCCCGGGATCGCGCTCACCGCCGACGAGGTGACCTTCGACATCAGCGGCGGCCCCAGCACCCTCACGCTCCGGCTGGGCAACACCGGCGCGGTGGACGCCGCCGGTCGGGTCGAGGTCGTCCTGCCGGCCGGGGTGACAGTGCCGACCCCACCGCTCGGCTGCGTGGCGGTCGACCCGACGCGTACCCGCTGCGACGCCGGCCTGGTGCTGGCGGGCACGACCGCCGAGGTGCAGCTGCCGGTGGAGGCGACGCCGCAGGCGCAGCGGGAAGCGCCGCTGTCCGGTGCCGTTATCGGGCAACTCGATCCACGCAGCGGCCCGACCCGGCGGGTGCAGATGAGCTTCCGAATCACCGCGGCAGCCGCACTGGCCACGCCGGTGGTCTCCCCACCCGCGCCGACCGGCTCGCAGGGCGTACTGCCCGCCGGTGCCACGACCGGAGACGGCGGGTTGACCTCGGTCGAGCGCACCGCGGTCATCCTGATCGCGGTCTCCACGCTGCTGGTGGTGCTGGCCCTCACGCTGGCGACGACGTCGCTGCGCCGCCGGTTCGGCGGTCCACCGCCAGAGCCCGCGCCCAACCCCGCCGACTGATCGACGGACGACCCCGGCCCGCGCGACCGGGGTCGTCGGCGCGACCGGGTGGTGATCTGAATTACGGCGGGCGGTGCGTAAGCCCGCAAAGGCGGGCATTTCACATACAGATCCGGTCCTAGTCGGCAACCCTCCGGGGATGGTTAGGGCTCCCTTAGACGTAGGCTCTCAGGAGAGGAACGACAGCGGCCGGACCAGCCTGGGGCGGTGCGGTGAAGCGTTGCGTCGAGGAGGTTCCGTGGCCGGGCAAGCCCCGCAGTCGCGAACGAAGGTGGCACAGTGACCAAGCAGATCCGTCAACTCGACCGCGTGGTCATCCGGTTCGCCGGTGACTCCGGCGACGGCATGCAGCTGACCGGCGACCGGTTCACCTCGGAGACGGCGCAGCTCGGCAACGACATCTCCACACTGCCAAACTTCCCCGCCGAGATCCGGGCTCCCGCCGGCACCCTGCCCGGCGTGTCGAGCTTCCAGGTGCACTTCGCCGACTACGACATCCTCACGCCGGGCGACGCGCCCAACGTGCTGGTGGCGATGAACCCGGCGGCGCTCAAGGCCAACCTGGCCGATCTGCCGCGCGGCGCGGACATCATCGTCAACACCGACGAGTTCACCAAGCGCAACCTCGCCAAGGTCGGTTACCAGAGCAGCCCGCTGGACGACGACTCGCTGGCCGGTTACGTGGTGCACCCGGTGGCGCTGACCTCGATGACCGTTGGCGCGCTCGCGGCCCACCAGGTGTCCAAGAAGGACGCCGAGCGGTCGAAGAACATGTTCGCGCTCGGCCTGCTCTCCTGGATGTACTCCCGGCCCTACGAGTCGACGCTGCGCTTCCTGGAGCGCAAGTTCGCGGCCCGCCCGGAGCTGGTCGCCGCGAACGTCGCCGCCTTCAAGGCCGGCTGGAACTTCGGCGAGACCACCGAGGACTTCGCTGTCCGCTACGAGGTCAAGCCGGCCAAGATGAAGCCGGGCACCTACCGCAACATCACCGGCAACGCGGCTCTCTCGCTGGGGCTGGTCGCCGCCGGTGTCCGCTCCGGGCTTCCGGTCTTCCTCGGCGCGTACCCGATCACGCCCGCGTCGGACATCCTGCACGAGCTGAGCAAGCACAAGCGCTTCGGCGTTCTCACAATGCAGGCCGAGGACGAGATCGCCGCCGTCGGCGCCGCCCTGGGCGCCTCCTACGGCGGATCGCTCGGAGTGACCACCACCAGCGGCCCCGGCGTGGCACTCAAGAGCGAGACGATCTCGCTCGCGGTGGCGCTGGAGCTGCCGCTGGTGATCGTGGACGTGCAGCGGGCCGGCCCGTCGACCGGCATGCCGACCAAGACCGAGCAGGCCGACCTCAACATGGCGCTGTACGGCCGGCACGGCGAGGCGCCGGTCGCGGTGATCGCGCCCCGGTCACCGTCGGACTGCTTCTTCGCGGCGCTGGAGGCGGCCCGGATCGCGCTCACCTACCGCACCCCGGTGATCCTGCTGTCCGACAACTACGTCGCCAACGGTTCCGAGCCGTGGCTGCTGCCCGACGTGGAGTCGCTGCCCGACCTGCGGGTCGAGTTCGCCACCAAGCCCAACGGCGAGGACGGCACCACCTTCCTGCCCTACCTGCGTGACCCGGAGACCCTGGCCCGGCCATGGGCGATCCCCGGCACCGCGGGCCTGGAGCACCGGATCGGCGGTCTGGAAAAGGCCGACAAGACCGGGGACATCTCCTACGACCCGGCCAACCACGACTTCATGGTGCGCACCCGGGCCGCGCGGATCGAGACCATCCCGGTGCCCGACATCGAGGTGGAGGACCCGGACGGCGACGCCCGGGTGCTGGTCCTCGGCTGGGGCTCGACGTACGGGCCGATCGGCGCGGCGTGCCGCGGGGTCCGCCAGCGTGGCCTCTCCATCGCCCAGGCGCACCTGCGGCACCTGGCACCGATGCCGGCCAACCTCGGTGAGGTGCTCCGCTCGTACGACAAGGTGGTCATCCCGGAGATGAACCTGGGCCAGCTGGCCCACGTCATCCGGGCCCGCTACCTGGTCGACGCGATCAGCTACAACCAGGTCCGCGGTCTGCCGTTCACGGCCGCCGAGCTGGAGACGACGCTGGAAGAGGTGCTGAAGAATGTCTGAGCCCGTCGCCCTCAAGCTCACCGCCAAGGACTTCAAGTCCGACCAGGAGGTGCGCTGGTGCCCCGGCTGCGGTGACTACGCGATCCTGGCAGCCATCCAGCAGTTCATGCCGGAGCTGAACATCCCCCGGGAGCGCACCGTCTTCGTCTCCGGGATCGGCTGCTCGTCCCGCTTCCCGTACTACATGAACACGTACGGAATGCACTCGATCCACGGTCGGGCCCCGGCGATCGCGACCGGCCTGTCGGTGTCCCGGCCGGACCTGTCGGTCTGGGTGGTCACCGGTGACGGCGACGCGCTCTCCATCGGTGGCAACCACCTGATCCACGCGCTGCGTCGCAACGTCAACCTCAAGATCCTGCTGTTCAACAACCGGATCTACGGTCTGACCAAGGGCCAGTATTCTCCGACGTCCGAGGTCGGCAAGGTCACCAAGTCGACCCCGGCCGGCTCGGCGGACGCCCCGTTCAACCCGCTCTCGCTCGCGCTCGGGGCGGAGGCCAGCTTCGTCGGCCGCACCATCGACTCGGACCGCAAGCACCTCCAGTCGGTGCTGCGGGCCGCCGCGGAGCACGAGGGTTCGGCCTTCGTGGAGATCTACCAGAACTGCAACATCTTCAACGACGGGGCGTTCGAACAGCTCAAGGACCCGTCGACCCGGGACGACTACCTGATCCGCCTGGAGCACGGGCAGCCGATCACCTTCGGCGCTGCTCGGGAGCCGAACGGCCAGCCCGGCGGTGCCGCCGGGCGGTTCTGCGTGGTGCACCCGCCGGGTGGCTTCGGTCTGGAGGTCCGGGAGACCAGTTCGGTCCGCCCCGAGGAGATCGTCGTGCACGACGCGACGGTGACCGACCCGGCGTACGCGTTCGCGCTGTCCCGGCTGCCCGGCCTGGACCTGCGCAACACTCCGATCGGGGTGTTCCGCTCGGTGGACCGGCCGTCCTACGACAGCGTGGTGCAGGCTCAGCTCGCGGCCGCCAAGGCGACTGTCACCGAGACCCCCGAGCAGCAGCTAGCCGGCCTGTTGGGCAGCGGCGACACCTGGACGATCATCTGATCCGTCGTTACTGACGAAGCGGCCGTCCCCGATCCGGGGGGCGGCCGCTCTCTCGTCGTACCGGCGCTGCCTCAGCGCTGGGCGCTGGCCGGCGTCCAGAGGTTGTCGATCTCCTTCTCGGCCGCCGCGAGACTCGCCTCGTGCAGCGGGATCAGCTCGGCCATCGCCGGCACCGACGGCGCCAGGGTCAGCTCGGCACTGATGAAGCGCGGCTGCATGCCGGTCATCGACAGGCCGTGCGGGAGCCAAGGCTCGGCGTGGTCCCAGCCGGAGCGAGGGGTGCCCTCGCCGTAGCCGCCGCCCCGGGTGGCCAGCACCACGAATTCGCGCCCGCCGAGCAGGCCCTCCTGCGTCGTCGGGTCGTACGCCAGCCCGGGAACGATCAGGTGGTCGACCCAGGACTTGACGCTGCTGGGCGCACCGAAGTTGTAGAGCGGCAGGCCGAGCAGCACCACGTCGGCCCGCTTCACCTCGTCGACCAGCCGCTCACTGAGCTGCCAGGAGTCGCGCTGCGCCGGGCTGTGCTGGTCCGGCGGCGTCATGCGAGCCAGCCCACCGTCTGCATCCAGGTGCGGCAGCGGCTCCGCGCCCAGATCTCGGTAGGCCACCGTGCCGTCCGGGTGAGCCGCACGCCAGGTCGCGACGGCGCGGGCGGTGAGCCGCCGGCTGACCGACCAGTCACCGCGGATGCTCGAGTCAATATGCAGCAGATGCATTATTCCTCCTCCAGGAATCGTCTGTGAAGCACCAACTATTTATAGCAGGCCGATGTTCCGCAGACTCGGTAGACTGGGTCACATGTCCGCGCAGCCGCTCGATTCCTCCGAGCACCGCTCGGGCGCACTCCTGGACCATCTGGCCCGGCGGATGCGACTGCGGTCGGAGTCGGTGCTGGCGCCTCTGGGACTACGCCCCCGGCATCTGGTCGCGCTCACCGTGCTGCGCGCCGGCGGCGGCACCGGGCAGCAGGCGCTCGCCACCATCCTGGAAATGGACAGCACCAACATCGTCGGGCTGCTCAACGACCTGGAGGCGAAGCAGCTGATCGAGCGTCGGCGCTCACCCGAGGATCGTCGCCGACACGTCGTCGAACTCACCGAAGATGGGGCGAAACGCCTCAGCGAGGCCGAATGCGCCCTGGCCAGCGCCGAGGACGAGGTGCTGGGCGCGCTGGATCCCGCCGAGCGGGAGACGCTCTACAAACTGCTCAGCCGGGCCTCCACCGGCACGGCAGTCAACTGCACCGAGGCGATCTGCGTCGCCGACGACACCTGCTGACGCCGCCTCACCACACTTTCGACAGCGGGGCCGGCACGCTGCGGCAGCGGCAGGACGATCAGGCGGTGGTCGCCGACTGGGGACGGTCGTCGCGTACGTGCACCAGCATGTCGCCGGTCTCGATCACCGCGCCGGCCCGGTCGGCCAGGGTGACCACCTTGCCCCGCCGCACCAGGGCGATCACCAACGACTCCAGCTCGCGCGGCGAGCGACCCACCTCGTCCCGCTCGGCGGAACGCATCGCCAGCGCCATGCCCTGGCCGGGGGTGAGCAGGTCCTCCACCACGTCGATCAGCGGCGGCGCCGAGGTGGACAGGCCGAGCAGCCGGCCCGCCGTGGCCGAGGAGACGATCACATGGTGCGCGCCACTCTGCTTGAGCAGTGGCGCGTTCTCCGCCTCCCGCGCCGCCGCGATGATGCGGACCTGCCCGGCCGTGAGCTGCCGTACCGTCAGCGCGACCAGCACCGACGCGTCGTCGCTGTCGGTCGCGATGATCACGGCCTTCGCGCTCTTGACGTGCGCCTCGTTCAGCACCGACGAGCGGGTCGCCGATCCCTCGATCGCCACCAGCCCGGCGGAGGTGGCCTGCCGAAGGGCGGCGGCGCTGCGCTCCACCACCACGATCCGCGAACGGTCCAGACCGTTCTCCATCAGGGCGGAGACAGCGCTACGCCCCTTGGTGCCGTAGCCGCAGATGATGACGTGGTCCTTCACGGCTCTCCTCCACCGCGACAGGCGACGGCCGGTCCGGTACTGCTCGGTCAGAACTTCCAGGGTGGTGCCGACCAGGATGATAAGGAAGATCACTCGGGCCGGGGTGATGAAGAGGACGTTGACCAACCGGGCCGACGGCGCGGCCGGGGTGATGTCCCCGTAACCGGTGGTCGAGAGCGAGACGACCGCGTAGTAGAAGCAGTCGAGGAGGGTGAGACCGTCCTCATTGACATCGCGGTAGCCGTCCCGGCCGAGATAGACCGCGGCGACCACTGCGAAGACCAGGCCCAGGGCGGCGGCGAGCCGAAGGCTCAGCGCGCTCAGCGGGCCCCGACGCTGCGCGGGAAAATGGATCACCGTCGAACCTGCTCCCCCGCCGTCGCCTGCACGCCCACAACATAGCGGGTGCACGGCGATCCGTACCCCCGGGTGGCCGAGCGGGCAACTGGCACACCCACCTGCACCGGTGAGAGCCCCCGGCCCGCGCCGTCGAGCGGCGCGGGCCCGGACGGGTCGGCCTGAACGGCCGGGGACGGGCATGATGAGGGTGTTCCCGACGACGACCGCGAAAGTGAGGCCGGCATGTCGTTGCTGCGACGAGTCATCGGCGGGGTGCTGCGTCGCCACCGCCAGCGTCAGGGCCGCACGCTGCGCGAGGTGGCCGAGTCGGCCGACGTGTCGGTGCCCTACCTGTCGGAGGTGGAGCGGGGCCGCAAGGAGGCGTCCTCGGAGGTGCTCGCGGCGATCTGTCGGGCGCTCGGCATCAGCCTCGCCGACCTGCTCGGGGAGGCCCGCGACGACATGCGCCGGGTCGAACCCCGTCTCCCGGCCGCACCCCGCGCCGCTCTGACTTACCTGGAGCCTGTCGAGGCGGTCCGACGGGAGATCGGCAATGCCACCCTCCTGGTGGGTCCGCTCGGCGGCGGGCTGCCCCTCCAGCGGGTGCCCAGGGCCGGCGAGCCGGCCATGCGGGTCGGCGTGACGGTCTCCGCTGGTGGCTCGCGCCCCGGCCCGCGTACCCCTTGCCTGGCTGGCAGGGGGTCGGCCCCGGTCGGCGCGCGGCAGTTGACCGCCGCGTAGGCCGCGCCGGTTCTGCCGTCGGCGGATCTGCCGGCGGCAGAATCCGTGGCTGGCCGTCGCAACCGCCGGCACGCTGGAAGGGCCGGTCCACGGGGTGGTCCCACCGCCCGCCGGCACGGCGGAAGGCGGCGGCACATGATGGGGTACGGCGTACAGATGCTCAACGGCGGGCAGCCGTCCTTCGGTGATCACGTGTTCGAGCGGCTGCTGCGGGAACGGATCGTCTTCCTCGGCACAGAGGTGACGGAGGAGTCGGCCAACCAGATCTGCGCGCAGATCCTGCTGCTCGCCGCCGAGGACGACGACCGGGACATCTACCTCTACATCAACTCGCCGGGCGGTTCGGTGAGCGCGGGGATGGCGGTCTACGACACGATGCGCTACGTCCGCAACGACGTGGCGACGCTGGCGCTCGGGTTCGCCGGCTCGATGGGGCAGTTCCTGCTCTGCGCGGGTGCGGCCGGCAAGCGGTACGCGCTGCCGCACTCGCGGATCATGATGCACCAGCCGTCCGGCGGGATGGGCGGAACCGCCGCCGACATCACCATCCAGGCGGAGAACATGCTGCACGTGAAGCGGACGATGCAGGAGCTCATCGCCCAGCACAGTGGACGGACCCTCGACGAGATCCAGCAGGACTGGGACCGGGACCGGTGGTTCACCGCCGAGCAGGCCCGGGAGTACGGCCTCATCGACCAGGTGGTCACGCGAGCCGAACAGCTGCCGACGCTCTGATCAACGTCTGGCGGCCGCAGTACCGCCCGACCACCCCACCCATTAGCCTCCGTAGATACCTGGGCGGGCGCAGAAGGAGTGGGAATGACTGACGGTCACGAAGGCAGCAACTGCGGCGACGACACGACCACCTCCGCAGTGAGTCGCCGCAGCGTGTTGCGCGCGGCGGTGCTGGGCGCCGGTGCCATCGGCGCCGGTGGCCTGGTGGTCCCCGAGGCCGCACAGGCCGCGCCGGCGATCTACAACCCGTTCAGCGCCTACCCGATCACCGACACCTGGGAGGGCCACCTCAGCCGCGGCTCGCGTGGCGGCATCGATTTCGGGATGGGAGTGGGTACGCCGCTGCCCGCCTGCGGCGCGGGAACCATCCAGAACATCCCGAACAACGGCGCGGGCGGGCACACCGTCACTATCCACCACGCGGACGGATACCGCAGTCAGTACCTGCACCTGTCGCAGTTCCTGCTCGCCAACGGCGCCAGCGTGGGCGCGGGCACGATAGTGGGCCGCTCCGGTGGCGCGGCCGGGGCGCCCGGCTCGGGCAGCTCGACGGGCCCACACCTGCACTGGCACATGATCAACCCGTCGGGCGCCCTGATCAGCCCACTCGTCTACATCCAGCAGAACCCCGCCGACCAGCCCCGTCAGGTTTTCGAGGCGGCCAGCAACGCCGGCTGGCGCGCCCTGCCGGTCTCCGGCAGCACCGGCGCGGTGACCGGCACTGCGGCGGCCGCGATCACCCTCGGATCCACGAAGATCCTCTACACCCTCAACGGCGGCCGGATCCACGAGGCCGCCAGCAACGCCGGCTGGAACAACCTGTGGACCGGCGTCCACGGGGCGCAGGGCACGGCGCTGGCCGCGCTGAACCTCGACGGGGTGAAGCACATCTACACCGTCGTCGACGGGTACGTGCACGAGGCGCACAGCGCCAACGCCTGGCGCAACCTCAACACCGGCATCGGCGGCGCGAGCTCGTCCTCGATCTCGGTGATCGCACTGAACGGCGTCAAGTACATCTACAGCATCGTCGGCGGCTACATACACGAGGCGCACAGCGCCAACGCCTGGCGGAACCTGAACACCGGCGTCCCCGCCTCGGCGGTAGCGGCGATCACAGTGGGCGGCACGAAGATCCTCTACGCCCTGAACGGCGGCCGGATCTACGAGGCCGCCAGCAACGCCGGCTGGGCGAACCTGTGGACCGGCATCCAGGGCGCACAGGGCGACGCCCTGGCCGCGCTCAACGTCAACGGGGTGAAGCACATCTACACCGTCGTCGACGGGTACGTGCACGAGGCCGCCAGCAACAACGGCTGGCGCAACCTCAACAGCGGGATCCGCGGAACCCGGGCAGCCGCCCTGGGGCTGGACGGCGTCAAGCTCATCTACGCCGCCTGAGTCGCCCACCGGAAGGACGCGCGCTTGGAGAAGACGGAGAGACGCTCATCGAACCGTGGTCACGATCCTCGGCTGGAACGGGCGAGCTCGTCCTCGACGAACGCGGGCTTGGCCAGCGTGATCGCCGGGATGGCCGCCACGAACGCGACAGCGAGCAGAAACAGCAGCGGCAGGGTCCATCCGCCGCTCACGTCGTGCAGCAGCCCGACGAGCAGAGGACCGAGCGCGCCGAGCGCGTACGCGACCCCCTGCGCGAAGCCGCTCAGCGCGACAGTGCCGCCCTGGGTTCGGGTGCGATCGTTGATGAGCACGAGGCTGATCGGGAACAGGATCGAGCCCGAGCCGATGAGCAGCACCCAGAGCAGTGTGAGTGTCGCGGGCGCGAGCAGCAGGCCGAGGTAGCCGAGCACGAAGCTGGCGGCACCGGCGGCAATCAGCCAGCTGACAGCGCCCAGCCGCGCGACGAACAGGGGCGCCACGAGCGCGATGGGCGCGCTGATAATGCCGGTGACGGCGAGCAGCACACCGGCCTCGGTCGGCGTCGAGCCGGCGATGTCGCCGAGGATCTCGGGCAGCCACGCGAAACACGCGTAAGTGAGGATCGTGCTGGTCGAGAACAAGACGGTGATCGACAGGGCCACGCGTGACCGCCACAGTCGCGTGACGAGGGTGGTGGGCGCAGACTCGACGGCGTCGGCGTCCGAGAGTCGTGCGCGGCGCTCCCGCGCGATGATGACGAGCCACGGAACGAGCGCGACCACCGCGGTCACCGCCCATATGCCGAGCGCGAACCGCCATCCGACCTGCTCGGCGACCGGGGCGGCGACCGCGGCGGGCAGGGCTGTGCTCACGCCCAGGATGCAGACGTAGACGGCGGTCAGCAGCGCTATCCGGTCGGGGAAGTAGCGCCGCACGATCGGCGGCAGCAGCACATTGCCGATGCCCGTGCCGGCGAGCGCGACGACACTACCGATGAGCAGCACCCCGTAGCCCGGGGCGACCGCGCGCACGAGATGGCCGACTGTCATGAACAGCAGCGCCAGCACGATGCCGCCGCCGAGGCCGATGCCGCGGGCGACGCGCGGCGCGACGAAACCCGATACCGCCAGCAGGAGCGGTGGCAACGTGCCGAGCAGCCCGACGCCGATGTTCGATATCGGGATGTCCGCCCGGATGTCGTCGAGGATCGGTGACATCACCGCAACCGTCTGACGCAGGGTGAGCGCCACCAGCACGATGCCCAGCAACGCGGCCACGCGCCCCGTCCACAAGGTAAGGGGTTTGGCCGAAGACACCCCCTTACCTTAGTGCTTCAGGCGGGATCGTGATCATCACGTTTCGATGAGCGCCCGGCAAAGTCGTCGCCGGTCCGTCGGCCGCCTACATCGCGACACCGGTAGGCATCATCCGCCGTTTCTCAGCGCTCGCGGCGAGGCGGCTGACGGCTTGCGAGGACTCGGTTGATCAGGCTGGCTCAGTCGTCGCCCGCTGACTGTGCCGGCGGAAGCGGTGAGGCCACGCGAAGTTCCAGATCAGGGAGGTGATCTGCGTTTCGCCTGGTGCCCCCGGCAGGATTCGAACCTGCGACACACGGTCCTCGACCATCGGGGCCTTGGACTTGTCATCGGCTGTCGAAGTTTGGCGTTGAACTGCGCAAACGTCGCAGCGGGATAAGCGCCGCTTGTCACCGCTGGTCGATCGTTTGGCAGGGGTTTTCGGGGGGTAAACGGGGGCGCGATCGGGCGTCCACGCGCCCCCAAGTGATTAGGGATCCCGTCCGCGCCGTCCCGCCCAGCAAGCGGTGCCCCGGTCTACAGCATGGAAGACTTACCACGGGGGTTGTCGCCTTCGCGAGAGTGGCTGGACAGAATGGGCCCCATGCTTGTCACCCTGACACCTGGCGTCGCCCGCGATCGCGCCTTACAGCTCCTCCGATCTGCTTCCCTAGAGATCACCAATAACCACGGTCAGCAGGACAAATACGTCCAATGGGTATTGGACACGAGCCGCATGCTGCGGGGTCAGATTGCTCAGTCCGACCTGGAGCAACTGCTGCTCACACCAGCGTTCTACCGGCTTATTGATCCGACGTTGATGGGCACTCCGCAGGGCTTACTGCTGCTCAACGCCGAGATCACCGAACGCCAGGCAATGCTGACTCAAGCTGCCGACACGTTGCACGCACAGCTCAACGCGTGGGACGCCGCGGCGCGACTGGTTCTGGCAGTCGTGGACAGTAGCGTGTTTTTGTCCCACCCCTGCTGGACGAGGGACGACGATCCGGCAGCGGTGCTCGCGAGCATCCCCTGGGCAGACGAACTCGGCGCCAGGGCCGAGGACATCCTGCTCGTGCTTCCAGAAGTTGTGATTCGAGAGCTTGATCGGATCAAGGAATCGTCTAACAAGACGCTACGCCACCGGGCGCAGGTAACACTGGCTGTCATCGACAGGCTGCTGCCTGATCCGAGCGGCACGGTCATGATCCGACCCGAAGACGGTTGGGATGAGGCGACCTCACGTGGGCAGCAAATGCCACGCGGAGCAGTCCACCTGCGGATCTTCTATGACGACCCGGCGCACCGGCCCCTCTCGGACCCCGATGCCGAGATTATCGACCGGGCGATCGCCGTACAGACCCTCGCCGGCAAGCCCGCACAGCTGATGACCATGGACACAACGATGGGACTGAACGCGCGCAGAGCGGGGCTACAAGTGGCCAAGCCCATCCGGAAGATCGACGAGCCGCCAGCTGAGGGCCAGTCAACGCGGGCGCGCCGCCGGGCTGCAGCCGAAGGCGCCGACAACTCCCACACAACCTCGGACGATCGGGGAGATGGTGGAAATGTCTAGGCATCGCACCACCCTGCGAGCACCCCTGAGCCGACCCGACAGCGCCGCCCTCGTGCCAGCAAGGGCAACAGCCCCATCCCGACGCAGTGTCACGCCGATGAGTGGAGCAGAACTGACGTCGTTCGAAGTGCAGTGATTGTGCTGCCCCCTACCGCGATTCGCGCCGAGCCGGGGCCGTCGCGCACGTTACCTGTCGGTGGTCGTGTGTAGCGTGTGGGCAATCCGTCACAGAACGTAAGGAAGATCAGCATGGGCGACGCTGCCGCGTTTCGTGATCAGCTCATGGATTGGGTGTACGACAAGGCAAACGGCACCTCCACGAAAGATGTGCCCATCATGGAGTTCGCTGAGAGCGTCGGGCTGGATCTTGATGGTGCGTACACGCTGCTCTGGTACTGCCGTGACGAAGGGCTCCTCAGTGACACGGGCTCGGGCATGGGCAACCCGTGCGGCATCCTCACCGCCTACGGGATCGCCGACGTGCGGGAGCGGCGGCGCCGGCGGGCCGACCCTGCGCTGCGGGCGCGCGCGTGCCGGTCGGGCCTGCTGAACTGGTTCTACCGGCAGCGAATCGCCCAGGTGCACATGCCCATCACCGAGGAGTTCGGCAAGGACGAAGGGTCACTCTGGGAGGGCCTCCGGTTCACGGACGTCGAGATCCAGGACGCAGCCGAGTACCTGTCCGCCAAGGGGCTGATCGAAGGGAGGGAGGTCGCCGAGCTACGCGGCCCCGTACGCGCCGAGATCACCACCGACGGCATCGACTGCGCGACCGACTGGGAGGGCAGTGTGGCGGACTACCTGCGCGACCAGAAGGGATACGGCCCGACGATCAACCACGGGCCGGTGTTCCACGGCACTTCTCAGGGTGGCCAGTTCGCGTGGGGAAACCGCGATGTGACGCAGCAGCAGAACATCGCCCAGCAGGTCGCACCGGAGTTCCAGCCGCTCGCGGAAGCGGTTGTGACGATCCTCCAGCAGCTTCCCGGCTACGGGCTGACGCGGCAGGATCAGCAGGACATCGAGGCCGCGGCCAACGAGTTGCTCGCCGAGGTGCAGCAGGAGCAGCCCGAGCCGGGCAAGCTTCGTCGCGGCGTCGCCATGCTCAAGGGCTTCCTGTTCCCGATCGCGAAGGAGGCGGCGACAGAGGAGGCCCGGCAGCTCGCGCAGCAGGGCCTGGACCAGATCACGGCGGGGATCGGCTCGGTTCTGTGATGCGTTCGCACGCAGCCTGGTCGGTGAAGGGGTACTCCCTTGCGTAAGCGGCCACCCGAGGCAATGTCGGTGAATCGCGCGAGCGGCGGCCCGTTGGACTTTGGGATCGAGCCGCCAGGGCCGATGGAGACGGTGCCGCTGCGGCTGATCGAAGTGCTGCGCCCGCGCATGTTCGATGACTGCCCCATCTGCGGTGACCCGGCGACGACGGAGGAGCATGTACCGCCGCAGCGGCTCGGCGGTACGAAGATGACCCGGACCTGCGCTCGGTGCAACAACAGCTTCGGGACTCTCCTGGAAGCCGACCTGGTCGACTGGTTCGACGAAGCCTGGTCGACGTCGTCCCTCCAGTCGGACGCGGTCCCCGGCAGGCGGCAGACGAGCCGGCTGCTGAGACGGTGGACATCAGACGGACATTTCGTCTTCCTGCCTGAAGGGCGCTGCGATCCTGCGGTCAGCGAGATCTTGGCGGCCGGCGGTGACGTGACTCTTGAGGCCTCGCCACCGGATCAGAATCGCTGCCGCCTGGCGCTGCTCAAGTCGATGTATCTCGCGCTGTGTATCAAGGCCGGCGTTCCCGAAGGCGCACCAGCGAATCGGCTGCGGGCCGAACTGCTCGCGGTGCGCGACGTAAAGCGCAAGGTGGACGTGCCGGTCAGTCCGATTGCGCTGGGGCTAACCGTGCTGCGGCACTGGGGAGACCCGATCACGGAGGGGTCTGTGGTGTTGGCTGAACTCCAGCCGGATACCGGGCCGGTACTGGGGTTCCTCCTCGCGGGCCGGGTGTTCGTCTCAGCATCATCGTCGTGGAGCGAAGCAACGACCGCGCCGACTGAGCGCGTGGTCTACCAACTCCAGGTCGGCGCGCCGGTGAGGGGCGAAGTGGCATATGTTCGACCCGAGCCGCCACCACAGCAGGCTCGACGGCGCCGTCGTGCATAGTCGCCGCTCGCCAGCGACAGCACGTCGTCCCGACGCACTGTCATGTCGCTGATAGAGCGGCTCTCCCTGCTGAGCTGCTGGTCCAGCTGACATGCGGATTCGGTCACTTCGAGGGTCTCGCGCAGCGTGACCTTGAGGTAAACGCCGGGTGCAGGCAGGATGGGGGCTCGCATCAGATCTTGGATGTGCCCTTAGGTGGAGGTGTCGTGGCTGGTCATCCCTTGACGCTGGACTCGGCGGTGGCTGAGTTTGGTCGCACGGCTACGAACAAGCTCACCGACATAGCGGTTCGCGGCGAGCCGGAGGATCAGCTCCGTGCGCCGTTGGAGAAGCTGGTTGGCGACCTTGCGGTCTTGTGCAACCACCGTCGCGACCGCCTCACCCTCGTCGGGGAGACTTCCCTCGCCGACCTCCAGAGTCGGCCTGACTACGCAGTCACGTACTCGTACACCCTCGTCGGCTTCATTGAGGTCAAGGCACCTGGAATCGGCGCTGATCCACGCAAGTTCAAGCGCAAGCACGACAAGGAGCAGTGGGCGAAACTTCAGGCCCTGCCAAACCTCATCTATACCGACGGGCTGGCATTTTCCCTCTGGCGCTACGGCGAACTTGTAGGGGAGATCGTCCGCCTAGCCGGCGACCTAGCTTCCGATGGCGTGTTGACGGCGCCACGAGCGCTGCTGCCGCTCTTTGAGCAGTTTCTCGGATGGAACCCCACGCCCCCGCGAACGCCCAAACAACTCGCCGAGACCACCGCGCGTCTGTGCCGGCTGCTGCGTTCCGAGGTTGAAGAACAGCTGGCACGCCAAGACCCGACTCTTGCGGGCCTCGCAAAGGACTGGCGGCATCTTCTTTTTCCCGAGGCTACAGACAGCCAGTTCGCCGACAGCTACGCCCAAGCGGTCACTTTTGGCTTGCTGCTCGCACGCGCCCAGGGCATCGAGCTAGGCAGGGGTATCGATCCAGCCGCCAAAGCGCTTGCGAGCCGCCAGTCGCTCATCGGTACCGCCATGCGGGTACTTACCGACCAAGTGGTCAAGAGCCAAACACTGGCCACTTCCGTAGCCACGCTGACGCGCGTGCTGGCGGTAGTCGACTGGCCGAAGATCTCGAAGGGCCAATCGGATGCATGGCTGTACTTTTACGAAGACTTCCTAGAGGAATACGACAATAGCCTGCGCAAGCAAACTGGCTCCTACTACACCCCAATACCAGTCGTGCAGGCAATGACACGGTTCGTCGACGAGGCGCTACGTGGGCGTTTCGAGATGCACGATGGGCTGGCGAACCAACACGTCAACGTGGTAGACCCGGCGATGGGCACTGGCACATTCCTGCTCGAAGTCGTGCGCGCGATTGGCCAGGCGGTCTCAGATGATCTCGGCGAAGGGGCAGCGCCGGCTGCCGTAGCCGCCGCACTATGGCGATTGGTCGGATTTGAACTTCAGCTCGGCCCGTTCGCGGTCGCGCAACTGCGGATCCTTGCAGAACTAGCCGAACTGGGCGCAAATCCCGAACACATTAATCCAAGGTTGTTCGTAACCAACACTCTAGGCAACCCCTTCGTTGAGGAACAGAGCCTTGGGACCTGGTACGAGCCGATTGCGCAGTCTCGACGCGAGGCCAACCGCATCAAGCGTGATGAGAACGTGCTGGTCGTACTCGGCAATCCCCCCTATAAAGACAAGTCACACGGAAAGGGTGGCTGGGTCGAGTCCGGAAACAGGGCCGCCGGGCAGAGAGCCCCGCTAGCTGACTTCGTTCCCCCTCCTGAATGGGGCGTAGGGGCCCACGTCAAGCATCTCTACAACCCCTACGTGTACTTCTGGCGATGGGCAACATGGAAGGTTTTCGACAATCACGCTGACTCGGACCGCGGAGTCATCTGTCTAATCACCGTGGCAGGCTTTCTAGACGGTCCAGGTTTCCAAGGCATGCGCGACTACTTGCGCCGGCGCGCCGACGCAATATGGGTGATCGACTGCTCTCCTGAGGGTCACCAGCCACCGGCCAGCACGCGCATCTTCCAGGGCGTGCAGCAGCCAATCTGCATCACCCTCGCCGTCCGGGACGGCAGCACCGACGCCGCCACCGCCGCTCCCGTCTATTTCAGGGGCCTGCAACCCGGAAATCGGAATGCGAAATTTTCCGAGTTGACCGGCATCTCGCTAGCCGACGATGATTGGGTTGAATGTCCAACCGAATTCCGGGCGCCCTTCCTCCCGGCAGGCGGCTCGCGCTGGCTCAGCTACCCGACCCTGGAAGACCTTCTGCTCTATTCCGGCTCAGGGACAATGCTTGGCCGCACGTGGGTAGTTGCACCGGACGCGGAAACTCTACGTCAGAGGTGGGATGCGCTCATCGCTGCTCCATTAGAGGATAAGTCGTTGCTTATGCAGGAGCATCCGCGGGATCGGCACATTAACAAGGTGCTCACCGACGCCTTGCCGGGGTACCCGGCGACAAGAGTGCCGATCAAAGACGAGGTAGGCCCTTGTGCGGAACCGGTCTGGATTGGCTATCGATCCTTTGACCGGCAACTGATCATCCCTGACAAACGGCTGATCAACCAGCCAAACCCAACCCTGTGGGGAGTGCGATCAGACAAACAAACTTACCTCACGGCACCCCATGACACGGTACCGTCGTCCGGTCCAGCCGCTACCTTTACCGCTGAAGTCCCTGACCTTCACCACTACAAGGGCAGCTTCGGCGGTCGGGCTTTCCCGCTGTGGCTCGACCCCGCTGGCACCATACCGAATGTAGTTCCCGGCCTACTCGACCTACTTGCTGCCCATTACGGTAAGTCGGTGGCCGCCGAAGATCTATTCGCCTACCTGGCGGCCATTTTAGCGCACCCGGGCTACGCGCGGACCTTCGCCGAAGACTTGACCACTCCCGGGCTCAGGGTGCCTCTGACTGGGGACCGTGAAATCTTTGCCGAGGCATCGGCCATTGGAAGACGAATACTTTGGCTGCACAGCTATGGCCAGCGATTCACCGACGCTAGCGACGGCCGCCCTCGCCGCTCACCGCGGCTGCCGCAAGATCGTGCGCCCAAGGTCCTACCCGGAGCGGCAATTCCGTCCGACTCGGAACACATGCCGGACACGCTCACCTATGATCCGAACTCTCAACAACTACACGTCGGTACCGGACGTGTCGGTAATGTAACTGCTCAGATGTGGTCGTATCAGGTTTCTGGCGTAAATATACTCAGCAAATGGTTTAGTTACCGTCGCAAGACTCGCGACCGGCCGGTCATGGGCGATCGGCGGGTGTCGGCTCTTCTTGAAATCCAGCCTGACCGTTGGCATGCCGACTACACACGCGATTTGATCGACCTGCTCAATGTATTGGGCCTACTCGCCGATCTTGAAAATGACCAAGCTCGACTGTTGGGCGCAATTCGCGAGGGTACGTTAATTTCAGTGCAGGAGCTGACCGAGGTAGGCATTCTCCCGGTGCCGCCGGAGAAACGCAAGGTAGCTAAGGCATGGCAAGAATCCCCCAGCGATACACCTAGCCTGTGGTGACGATGCGGTTTTAACGCTAGGAAGCCGTGAAAGGTGTCCTGGCATGCACGGCCAGGGCACCTTTTCCGACTAGGTTCTGTCTCGCGGATCATGAATCTCGCTCGTTAGGCCTGTGTGGCACGAGGCGATCTGACGAACCATGAGTGGGCTGTGCTGGCGCCGCT
>NZ_JBITGE010000013.1:0-179734 GCF_044456785.1 Micromonospora sp. NPDC050795
CCCGCGCCCCGCGCCCCGCGCCCCGCGCCCCGCGCCCCGCGCCCCGCGCCCCGCGCCCCGCGCCCCGCGCCCAAGATCCGAGCAACTTCCCCGATGCTGCTGCCTCCGACACGCCGGAGACAGCAACATCCCTGATCCTGCTCAGATCTTGACGACGAACGCCGCCCCTTTGGAGGTCGGAACCCCGGCCTAGACGCCCCGGGGCCACCAAGATCGCACTCGAACCAGGATGTAGTGGCCACCGAACGCCGGGAAGCCACTAGAACCGGGATGGTGCGCGATCGTGGGACTCGGGACGCCCGGACAGGGGCATCCACAGCCGTTCCGGGCAGGCAAGCCGCAGCAGGCACCCGTTGATCCACTCGGGTTCCTTGAAGTCGTGCTTTCCACCTCGCTCGAACCCCGCGTCTTCAAGGAACCCGAGTGGATCACGGCGCAAGGGCGGACAGCGACCACACCGCACGCAGGAACAGGAACAGGAACACCAAGGAACAGGAACACCAACCACCACGCAGGCACGTCCCGCCGCAGACAACACCCGGTCCCGCCACAGGGACACGCCCCGCGGCGACACCGCCGCCACCAACGCCCCTTCTAGAGGGTCTGCACGGTGGCGATGCGTTCCTCAAGCTGCTCGATGGTGGCCTGGGCGCTCGGCGGCCCGCCGCAGAGCCGACGCAGCTCGGCATGGATCTTGCCGTGCGGCTGACCGGTGCGGTGGTGTCGGGCGGCCACCAGAGCGTTCAGTTGGCGCCGGAGCGCCACGCGACGCTGGGCGGCGCTCAGGGGTGCGGGCGGCGCTGCCGTGGCCGCAGCGGCCGGCTGAGCGGCCCCGTCGGCCGTACGACGGCGTTGGGCGGCGAGCTGGGCGGCCTGGCGCTTGGTGAGCAGGAGCGAAACCTGGTCGGCGGTGAGCAGACCGGGCAGGCCGAGGTATTCCTCCTCCTCGGGGGTGCCGGCCTGGGCCGCGGTGCCGAACGACGCGCCGTCGAAGATCACCTGGTCCAGCTCGGCGGTGGCCGAGAGGGCCGCGAACCGCTTCTCCAGTTCGCCGCTGGCCTGGTCGTCGCGCTGCGCGCGTTCCAACAGGTCGTCGTCGAAACCGTCGGCTTCCTTGGGTTTACCGAGTACGTGGTCGCGCTCGGTCTCCATCTCGCTGGCCAGCCCGAGCAGGTGCGGCACGCTGGGCAGGAACACCGACGCGGTCTCCCCGGGCCGGCGGGCCCGCACGAACCGGCCGATCGCCTGGGCGAAGTACAGCGGCGTGCTGGCACTGGTGGCGTAGACCCCGACCGCCAGTCGTGGGATGTCCACCCCCTCGGACACCATCCGCACCGCGACCATCCACCGCTGGTCGGACGCCGCGAACGTCGCGATCCGCGCGGACGCGCCCTGGTCGTCGGAGAGCACCACGGCGGCCTTCTCACCGGTCACCTGCTCGATGAGCTTGGCGTACGAGCGGGCGGTCTGCTGGTCGGTGGCGATGATCAGACCACCGGCGTCGGCCATGCCCGCGTTGCGCAGCACCGTGAGTCGGGCGTCGGCGGCCCGCAGCACCTGCGGCATCCAGTCGCCGGCCGGGTCCAGAGCGGTACGCCACGCCTGGGCCACCAGGTCCTGGGTCATCGGCTCGCCCAGCCGGGCGGCCAGCTCGTCCCCCGCGTTGGTACGCCAGCGGGTCTCCCCGGAGTACGCCAGGAAGAGCACCGGCCGGACCACCCCGTCGCGCAGCGCGTCGGAGTAGCCGTACACCGAGTCGGCGCGGGAGCGCAGCAGCCCGTCCCCGCCCCGCTCGTAGCTGACGAACGGGATCGGGTTGTCGTCGGAGCGGAACGGTGTCCCGGTGAGCATCAGCCGGCGTACGGCGGGTTCGAAGGCGTTCTTCACCCCGTCGCCCCAGGAGCGGGAGTCGCCGGCGTGGTGGATCTCGTCGAGGATGACCAGGGTGCGTCGGGTCATGGTGCGCCGTCGGTGCACCTGCGGGGCCATCCCCACCTGCGCGTAGGTGATCACCGCGCCGTGGAAATCGGCCGAGGAGTGCAGGTCGGCGTTGCGGAAGGCGGCGTCGAGTTGGATGCCCACCCGGGCTGCCGCGTCTGCCCACTGGCTCTTCAGGTGCTCGGTCGGGGCGACCACCGTGACCGCCTCCACGGTGCCGTCACCGAGCAACTCGGCCGCGATCCGCAGGGCGAAGGTGGTCTTGCCGGCGCCGGGAGTGGCGACCGCGGTGAAGTCCTCGGTACGGCGACGCAGGTATTCCACCATCGCCTTGCGCTGCCAGGCGCGTAGCGCCGGGAACGTCTCGAGCACCGGCGTCCGGGCTGCCACGCGAAGCTCCTCTCCGACCGCACGATGGCGGACCCCGGGCGAGGGCCACGAGGATCCGCCGCCCATGAAAACGCCTCCGCGCAGAAGCTGCCGCGAAGGCCGACTCAGCATAACCAGCACGGGCCGTCGGGCCCAGGCGACGCCACGCTGGTCACAATCCCGCACCCGAGCGAACAGCGGCCCGACCGTCTCACCAGTCCCGGTCGGTGCGCGGATCCGCCCCGTCGGCGCGCGGCGGGCGCAGCGTCGCCACCGGCGCGGACCAGCGTCGACGCAGCGCGATCAGGCGCAGCCCGAAGACCAGGACGGCGGCGGCGGTGAGCGGGCCGGGCCCGGTCTGCCCGGTGACGTACAGCAGCACCACCAGGATCGACCCGGCCAGCGCGGCCAGCGCGTAGATCTCCCGGCGCAGCACGACCGGGATCTCGGCGGTGAGCAGGTCGCGGCCGAGCCCGCCGCCGATGGCGGTGAGCATGCCGATCAGGCAGGCCCCGACCGCCGGCACCCGGGCGTCGAGCGCCTTGAGCGTGCCGGTGACGGTGAACAGCGCCAGACCGGCCGCGTCCAGCACCAGCACCGTGGTGCGCAGTCGGGCCAGTTGCGGGTGCAGCCAGAAGACGGCGAGCGCGGTGATCGCGGCGGTGGCCGCGTACCGCCAGTCGGCGAAGGCCAGCGGCGGCACCTCGTCGATGACCAGGTCCCGGAAGATCCCACCGCCGAGGGCGGCGACGAAGCCGACGAACGCGACACCGAACAGGTCCAGTCGCTTGGCCACCGCCGCCGAGGCCCCGGACGCGGCGAACACCGCCACCCCGGTCAGGTCGGCGAGGAGCAGGGCGGTGGAGGTGGTCACCGCCGCAGGCTACGTCGCCGGCCGGAGCACCGGCCGAGGTTCACTCGCGGTACGAGTCGTAGATCTCCTTGCACTTGGGGCAGACCGGCGATCCCGGCTTGGCCGCCTTGGTGACCGGGAAGGTCTCGCCGCAGAGAGCGACGACGAAAGTGCCCATGACGGCGCTCTCGGCGATCTTCTCCTTGCGGACGTAATGGAACATCTCGGGACCGGTGTCGGCGTCCTTCAGCTCCGGACGCTCGAGAACCTCTGTGCTCACGTCTGCACCTCCAACGGACAAGTTTGGCAGGTCATCACGGCCGGGTCCACTTGAGCCCGGCGGGGGCCCCACCCCGTACGGTGCCCGTGTGACTGACTTTCGCATCAGCTACGGCACCGAGGTGGCCGAAGCCCAGCGCGACGGCCGACCCGTCGTCGCCCTGGAGAGCACCATCGTCTCGCACGGGTTGCCCCGACCGGACAACCTGCGCGTGGCCAGGGAGATCGAGCGGACGGTTCGGGAGGCCGGGGCCGTTCCGGCGACGATCGGCATGATCGCCGGTGAGCTGGTGGTCGGCCTCGACGACGCGCAGCTGACCCGGTTGGCCACGGTCGACGGCGTGACCAAGCTCTCCGTCCGCGACCTCGCGGTCGCCGCCGCGACCGGCGCGGACGGCGCGACCACCGTGGCCGCCACCAGTGCGGTGGCCGCCGCCGCCGGCATCGGCGTGTTCGCCACCGGCGGGCTGGGTGGGGTGCACCGGGAGGCCGCGCACACCTTCGACGAGTCGGCGGACCTGGTCACCCTGGCGCAGACCCCGATCGCTGTGGTCTGCGCCGGGGTCAAGTCGATCCTCGACGTGGGCGCGACTCTGGAGCGCCTGGAGACCCTCGGGGTCGCGGTCGTCGGTTACCGCACCCGCCGGTTCCCCGGCTTCTACCTGACCGACGCCGGCTTCGACCTGGACTGGTCGGTGGACTCGCCGGAGCAGGTCGCCGCCGTGCTCGCCGCCCGGGACGAACACGCCGTGCACACCGGCGGGCTGCTCATCGCCAACCCGCTGCCGGTCGACGAGCAGCTCGACCCGGAGTTGCACGACCGGACTCTCACCGAGGGCCTGGCCCTGCTGGAGCGGGACGGCATCACCGGAAAGGCCGTCACGCCGTACCTGCTCGCGCACTTCCACTCGGCAACCGAGGGCGCGAGCCTGGCGGTGAACGTACGGATCATCCTGCGCAACGCCGACCTGGCCGCGCGGATCGCGGTCGCCTCGGTGGCCCGCGGCACCGCCGTCCCGGCATGACCCGACCGGCCCGGATGGTCGTCGTCGGCGACGTGATCACTGACGTGGTCGCCGTGTTGTCCGGACCGCTGGCGGCTGGCTCGGACACCGGGGCCGCCATCAGTCTCGGCGGCGGCGGTCAGGCGGCCAACACCGCCGCCTGGATAGCCGCGCAGCGGGTGGACGTCACGCTCGTGGGGGCCGTCGGTGACGACGACGCCGGGCGGGACCGGGTGGCCGAGCTGGAACGGGCCGGCGTCGACTGCGCCATCGAGCGGATCGACGGCGCCCCGACCGGCACTGTCATCGTGTTGGCCGCCGACGACGAGCGCACCATGGTCAGCCAGCGGGGCGCGAACCTGCGGCTGAGCGCCGCGCACGTCGAGCAGGCCCTCGCGGCGGTGCCCGACGCTGGGCATCTGCACCTGTCCGCGTACACCCTGTTGGACGCGGAGTCGCGCGGCGCGGGGCTGCGGGCGTTGGCCTCCGCCCGCGAGCGCGGGCTCACCATCAGCGTCGACGCAGCCTCCGCGGCGCCGTTGCGGCGGGTCGGCGCGGCGGTGTTCCTGAGTTGGGTACGCGACATCGACCTGCTCCTGGTCAACGCGGACGAGGCCACGGTGCTGGCCGGCGGCCTGGACCCGGCGGCGCAGGGGCGGGCGCTGTCGGCGACGGCTCGACGGGTGGTGGTGAAGCGCGGTGCGGCCGGCGCGGTCTGGGTGGATCGCACCACGCCGGTCTGCGTGGCGCCGGCCAACCGGGTGGCGGTGGTGGACGTCACGGGTGCGGGCGACGCCTTCGCGGCCGGTCTGCTCACCGCGTGGCTCGCGGGTGCCACTCCGACCGCGGCACTGGGTCGCGCCACCGACCTGGGCGCACTGGCCGTCTCCACCGCCGGAGCTCGGCCACAGGCGTAGCGGCCGGCGCACGGCCACCTCCCCGGCCGCTCGAACCCTGGCCCGTTCGCGGGTCAGGGTTCGGCGTCGATGACCTTGTGTGGGCGCTCCTCGGCGGCGAGGCTTATCGGTGGGGTGTCGTCCTGCTGACGGGGGTGGAACCGGTTGGCCAGCCGGTGCTCTTCCTTCGGCGGCCGGTCGTTGGCCAGCAGCACGGCCAGCCAGGGGATGAGCACCATGCCGAGGCCGCACAGTGGCAGCCAGAGCCAGAGCAGTGGGGCGTTCGCACCGACCAGGATCGCGCCGACGATGATGCACAGCACCCGGATGCCCATCATCAGGACATAGCGGCGCTGGCGACTGTTGAGCTGATCGTCCTGGCTGCGCGAGGCGTCGGTGATCAGAATCGGCTGGTACGCCTGACGCTTCACCATGGACCTCCTCGAGGGGGTTACGCCTCATCCTGTCACCGCAGGTCCGTGATCAGCGAACTTCGACCCATCCCGCGACGTGTTACGTGCGTGGTACGCTCCGCGATGTGGGCAGCAGGTTCAGCTTCACCGACGAGGCGTTGGCCAACCTGAGGGTCTACGACGTCACACCCGGGGAAGTCTGGGAGGCGCTGCACAGCGCCCGACGGGTCATCCGTCATCTGGGTGACGACGTGATGGTGGTCTACGCCGCCGCCCGTCGGGGCCGCAGGCTGGCGGTGCTGCTCGCCGAGGCCGATGGCACCGACAACGACTGGGACATTCTCTCCGCCCGCGAGTTGAGCGACGTCGAGTCGAAGCGCTACGACGAGGCCGTGCGGAGATCTCGGTAGATGAGGAGGCCGTGACGATGCACCGTAACGACGCGACCAAGCAGTTCCACGGCGGCGGCGAACGGATCGCCGAGCTGATCGACGAGAGCCCGGCGGCGGAGCTGCCCACCCCCGACAGCGACGTGCCGATGGTGAGCCGCTCGGTGCGGCTGCCACTGGACACCTACGAGCGGGTCCGTGCTGCCGCCGACGCCCGGGGCATCGGGGTCACCACGCTGATGCGCCAGTGGATCGAGGCCGGCCTGGCCGACCTGGACGACTCGGCGACCGTCTCGCTGGCCGACGTCCGACGCGCGCTGGCCTCGCTGGCGCACCCCACCGCCGCCTGAGCAGACAACCCCTCACCTGGCCGGTTGGTCAGCCGCCGGCGGTCTTCGCCTTGGCCGCCGCCTTCATCTGCTGCTTGAACTCCCGCACCCGACGCAGCGAATCGGCGTCGGTGACGTCGGCCACCGACCGGTAGGCGCCCGGATCGCCGTAGTCCCCGGCCGCCTTCCGCCAGTCCTGCGGGGTCACCCCGAACCGCTTGCCGAGCAGGGCCACGAAGATCTGGGCCTTCTGCTTACCGAAGCCGGGCAGCGCGGAGACCCGGCGCAGCAACTCCGGCCCGTCGGCGACCTCGGCCCAGAGCAGCGCGGCGTCACCGTCGTACCGCTCCACCAGCACCTGGCAGACCTCCTGCACCCGGGCCGCCATGGCCTTGGGGAACCGGTGCAGCGCAGGCGGCTGGGCGAAGAGCGCGACCAAGGCCTCCGGGTCGTGCCCGGCCAGCTCCGCCGCGTCCAGCTCATGGCCGAGCCGCTGCGCCAGCACGTACGGCGAGGAGAACGCCTTCTCCATCGGCACCTGTTGGTCCAGGACCATGCCGAGGAGCAGGGCCAGTGGGCTGCGCTCCAGCAGCCGGTTCGCTTCGGGGTCGATGGGCAGCACGAGCGTCATGCCGACCATCCTGCCCGGCGCACCGATCCGGGCGGACACCGACGCTCCGACACCTTCCGGCGGGTGACGCTGACCCGGGACGCGACGGAAGGCAGGATGTCGGGGTGGACGAACACGACATGCTGCTCTCCCCCGCCGGTGTCGACGCGCTGCGCACCGCGCTGACCCGGACCGGTTTCACCAGCCACGGCATCGCCGAGCGGCTGGGCGCGCAGGCGACCGCGGCGCTCGCCCGCAACGACTACCGGGCCGCGCTGCGCGCCACCGAGGACGGCGACCCGCTCGGCACCCTGATCCGGGTGTTCATCTGCGACCAGACCGAGCCGGAGGAAGCGGTGGCCGCCGCGCTGACACCGCTGAGCCTGGCGGAGGCCCTCGCCGGCGGGCTGGTCGAGCGGTACGGCGACGGCCTGCGTGCCGGCGTCGACCTGGAGCCGTACGGCGAGGACTGGTGGGTGCTCGCCGACGTGCCGGCCAGCGCCCGCCCGGGTCGACCGTTGCACACCGAGCACGTCCTCGGGATCGGTGGGGCCACCCACACGCTGATCGGCGCGACCGTGCGCCGACCGGTCGGCACCGCGCTGGACCTGGGCACCGGCTCCGGCGTCCAGGCCCTGCACCTGGGCACGCACGCCGACTCGGTGACCGCCACCGACCTCTCCGAGCGGGCGCTGCGCTTCGCCGCGACCACCGCCGCGCTCAACGGTCAGGACTGGGAGCTGCTCCGCGGCGACCTGGTCGCCCCGGTGGCCGGTCGGCGGTTCGACCTGGTGGTGAGCAACCCACCGTTCGTGGTCGGCCCGGGCACCACCACGCACGTGTACCGCGACTCCGGGCGGGTCGGTGACGCGATCGGCGCCGAGCTGGCCGCCGCCGCCCCGGGCCTGCTCACCGACGGCGGCACCATGCAGTACCTGGCCAACTGGGTGCACGTCGCCGGCGAGGAGTGGGACGAGCGGGTGGCCGGCTGGTTCGCCGGGACCGGCCTGGACGCCTGGGTGATCCAACGTGAGGTGGCCGACCCGATGGCGTACGTCGACCTGTGGCTCACCGACGCCGCCGAGACCGCCGACCCGCAGCGGATGGCCGCCTGGCTGGACTGGTTCGACGCGCACAAGGTGGAGGGCATCGGCTTCGGCATCGTGTCGCTGCGTCGTGGCGGGCATGCCGACCCGGTGGTCCGGGTGGAGGATCTGCGCCAGCAGGTGCAGCCGCCGCTGGGCGATCAGGTCGCCGCCTGGTTCGACCGCCAGGACTTCCTCCGGGTACGCGACACCGCAGCGTTGCTCGCCGAGCGCTACCGGGCCGCCGAGGGCCTCCAACTGCGACAGGAGGCCACCATGGGCGACGAGGGCTGGGGGGTGGACCGCCAGGTCCTCGCGATGCCGCACGGCCTGCGCTGGACCGAGGAGATCGACCCGCTGGTACTGGCGCTGGTCGGTGGCGCCGACGGCCGGCTGCCGCTGCGTGACCAGCTCGCCCTGCTCGCCGCCGCGCACGACGTCGAGCCCGACGAGATGGCCGAGGCCGCCGGCCCGATCGTGGCGCACCTGGTGGAGCGCGGCTTCATCGAGCCGGTGAACGCCTGATGCGGGCGGTGGTGCAGACCGTCGGGCGGGCCAGCGTGACGGTGGACGGCGAGGTGGTCGGTGCGATCGAGAACGGCCTGCTGGTGCTGCTCGGCGTGACCCACACCGACACCCCGGACACGGCTCGGACGATGGCCCGCAAGGTGCACGAGGTACGCATCCTGGACGGGGAGCGGTCCGCCGCCGACACCGGCGCGCCGATCCTGGTGGTCAGCCAGTTCACCCTCTACGGCGATGCCCGCAAGGGTCGCCGGCCGAGCTGGTCCGCCGCCGCCCCCGCCGAGGTCGCCGAGCCACTGGTGACAGCGGTGGTCGACGCCCTCCGCGAACGAGCAGCGAAGGTGGAGACCGGTCGCTTCCGCGCCCACATGGTGGTGGAAAGCACCAACATAGGCCCCCAAACCCTCCTCCTAGACCTCTAACCCCACCCACCCGGCCCCACCCCGCCCCACCCCACCCGGCCCCACCCCCCTCCGTTGATCATGAAGTTATTGCCCTTCGCCTCGGCGTGTCGTGGCAATAACTTCATGATCAACGCGCAAAAAGAGGGGGTGTGTTTAGGAGAAGAGGCCTCGGCGGGTCAGGGACTGGCGGAGCCAGTTGTCGAGTTCGGCGGTCCAGTCGGTGCGGTCGGCGGTGGCGTGGTCGACGGTGAACCGACCGAAGGCGTCCCGGCCCTCGGTGAAGACGCCGCCACGCTTGTCGACCTCCAGCACCACCTGCATCTGCTGGGCGTCGGCGATGAAGGTGACCTCCAACTGGTTGATCGAGCGGGCGTACTGCGGCGCCGGGCTGAACTCGATCTCCTGGTAGAACGGCAAGGTCTGGCGTACCCCGTAGATGTGACCGCGCTCCACATCGGCGCGCGCGAACCGGAATCCCAGCCGCAGCAGCGCGTCCAGCAGTCGCTCCTGCGCTGGCAGCGGATGCACCGACACGGCGTCCAGGTCCCCCTTGTCGACCGCGCGGGCGACCTCCAGCTCGGTACGCAGGCCCATCGTCATCCCGTGCAGGTGCTGCCCGCACAGCTCGGTGACCGGTGTCTCCCACGGCACGTCGAAGCGGAACGGAAGGTCGTAGCGCTGCCCCGGCTCCAGCCGGAACGCGCCGGTGACCTGCTGGCGGTGGAACTCCTGAGTGGTGTCGTAGTCGTTGTCACCGCTCTCCACCTCGACCCGGGTGACCAGGCCGAGGGTGACGTGGTCGATGTCGACCTGGTGGTCGCCGCCCAGCACCTGGATCCGGCCCTCCAACTGGCCGCCAGGGCGGCAGTTCGGGTTGGCCAGCACCGTCTCCACCGACGGACCACCGACGCCCATCGCCTTCATGAGCCGCTTGAAGACCACACCGTCCTCCAACTGTCGTTTCCGGCTGGCCAGAGGTGGCCAGCCGTCCGCAACGTAGCCGGGGCGGGCAACCACACACTCCGACGACACACCGCACCAGTGATCCGACGCGATTCCTGTCGGGTGCCCGATCGCCTCACTCCCGTTTTACGCCCCGCCCGCCAAGCTGTTGTCACACCGGCACCACTGGGCCGGGAACACGGCACCGACGTGGAAACGGGGAGAGACAGAGATGGTTCTGCAGATGACGGAACACCGGACGCGCCCGGCCACCACGACCGACACTGACGGGGCCTCCGAGGCCCTCGTCGACCTGGACGCCACCGACGAGCGCGGCATCTCCACCGACCTGGTCCGGGCCTACCTCAACGGAATCGGCCGGACGAAGCTGCTGACCGCCGCGCAGGAGGTCGACCTGGCCCGGCGCATCGAGGCCGGCCTGTTCGCCGACGAGAAGCTGGCCACCTGCACCCCGGTCTCCGCGGAGCTGCGAGCCGACCTGGAGCTGATCGTCGCCGAGGGCCGGGCGGCCAAGGACCACCTGTTGGAGGCGAACCTGCGGCTGGTGGTCAGCATCGCCAAGCGCTACACGGGCCGTGGCATGGCGTTTCTCGACCTGATTCAGGAGGGCAACCTCGGTCTGATCCGGGCCGTGGAGAAGTTCGACTACGCCAAGGGCTACAAGTTCTCCACGTACGCCACCTGGTGGATCCGGCAGGCCATCACCCGCGCGATGGCCGACCAGGCCCGCACCATCCGCATTCCCGTGCACATGGTCGAGCAGGTCAACCGGATGGTCCGGGCCCGCCGCGAACTGGCGGTGACGCTGGGCCGCGAACCGACTGTCGCCGAGGTGGCCCGCGCGCTGGAGGTCCCCGAGATCCAGGTCATCGAGCTGATCTCCTACGACCGGGAGCCGGTCAGCCTGGACCAGGCCGTCGGCGACGACGGTGAGAGCGCGCTCGGCGACTTCGTGGCCTCGGTGGACCCGCGCACCGAGCCGGGCGACGCCGCCGCCCAGGGCGAGCTGCGCAACGAGGTCAGCATCGTGCTCTCGACCCTGTCCCAGCGGGAACAGGCGGTCATCCGCCTCCGGTTCGGCCTGGACGACGGCCGTCAGCGCACCCTGGACGAGGTCGGTCGGGAGTTCGGCCTGTCCCGGGAGCGGATCCGGCAGATCGAGAAGGTGACGCTGCTGAAGCTGCGCGCCCCGGAGCGGGCCCAGCGCCTGGAGGCGTACGCCTGCTGACGCACCCGGTTCCCACGGAAGGCCCCGGCGGTTCGCCGGGGCCTTCCGTGCTGTCGGGGTGCTTGACTGGGGACACCGTCCGACGACCGAGGAGAACGACGTTGAACTGGACACTCGAAGTGGTGATCGTGCCGGTCTCCGACGTGGACCGGGCGAAGAAGTTCTACGCCGAGCAGCTCGGCTTCACTGTGGACCACGACACCGTGATCAATGACGACGCGCGCATCGTCCAGCTGACGCCACCCGGCTCGGGCTGCTCGGTCGTGATCGGCAAGGGCGTCGTCCCGGAGATGCCGCCCGGCTCCCTCAAGGGCCTGCAACTGGTGGTGCCCGACCTGAAGCGCGCCCACGAGGAGCTGGTCGAACGGGGTGTGGAGGTCAGCGAGATCCAGGTGGTCGGTCAGAACCCCCGGCCGGTGCCGGATCCACTGGACAACGTGGGCTTCGTCTTCTTCGCCGACCCGGACGGCAACACCTGGGGCGTCCAGCAGATCTCCAGCCGCGCCTGACTGGGCAAAGCTCACAGGCGGCGGGGGCCGGTGTCCGGGCGGGCGACGACGCCACCCACCCCCACCTGCGCGTGCAGGATCGAGATGCCGTCCGGGCGGGCGAGCACCGGGTTGAGGGTCAGCGAGCGCACCCGGGGTTGTTCGTCGGCGAGCTGACCCACCCGTAGCAGCAGATCGGCCAGGGCCGCCCGGTCGACCGGCGCGGCTCCCCGGTGCCCGCGCAGCAGCGGTGCCGCCCGAGGCTCGTCGACCAGCTCGGCCGCGTCGGTGTCGGTCAACGGCACCGCCCGCCAGGCCCGATCGCCGAGCAGCTCGGTGGCGACGCCTCCCAGACCGAAGCCCACCACCGGCCCGAACGCGGGGTCTTCCACCACCTCCACCACGCAGGCCACGCCGGGCGGGACCATCGGCTGCACCAGCGCGTCCGCGCCGAAGGTCGCCGCCAGGTCGGTGTACGCCCGGCGGAGGGTCGGCTCGTCGGGCAGGTCCAGCCGGACCGCGCCAAGGTCGAGTCGGTGCCGCAGCCCGGGAGCGGCCGCCTTGAGCGCAACCGGGAAGCCCAGCCGCGCCGCCGCGTCGACAGCAGCGTCGACCGAGTCGACAGACACCGAGGCCACCACGTCGATGCCGTACGCGGCCAGCAGCGCACCCGGGTCGGTCCCGTCGGCCCGCAGCGCGGCCTGCGCGGCGGCCCGATCGACGTCGGGCAGCTCCGGTGCCACCCCGGGCGGGCGGCGGAGCCATTCGGCGTACCGGTGGGAGCGGGCGAGCGCGTGGACCGCCTCCTCCACGCCGCCGTACGCCGGCACCCCCGGTGGCAGCCGCCCGACCAGGAACGTCGCCACTGTCGGCTTGCCCAACACGAGGGCGGCCGGCAGCGCGGCGGTCACGTCGGCGTCCACCTCGGTCAGCTGGCCGGGAAGCGGCGGGGCGAAGACCACCACCAGGGCGTCCACCCGTTCGTCGGCGGTCGTCTCGGCGAGCGCGGCGGCGAACTCGGCGGCACCGGCGCTCGGCCCGACGTCGCGGGGATAACCGTCGGCCACGCTCAGTCCGTGCCCGACGCAGGCGGTCGCGGCGAGCCCGGTGAGGGCCGAGGAGTTGCCGACCACACCGACCCGGCCGCCGGCCGGCAGCGGCTGGTTGGCCAGCAGTACACCCACGTCGAGCAGCTCCGGCACGGTGTCCACCCGAATCACCCCGGACTGGGCGAAGAGCGCCGCCACCGCCACCTCGTCCGGCCCGACGGCGTCACCGACCCCTGGCGGTCGGGCCGGCGAGGCGAGCGCGACCACCGGTTTGGCCCGGCCGATCCGCCGGGCCAGCCGGGCGAACTTGCGCGGGTTCCCGAAGGTCTCCAGGTAGAGCATGATCACGTCGGTGCCGGGGTCGTCCTGCCAGTACTGCAGGAGGTCGTTGCCGGAGACGTCGGCCCGGTTGCCGGCCGAGACGAAGCTGGACAGCCCGAGGCCCCGTCGGTCCGCCTCGGCGAGCAGCGCCACCCCGAACGCACCGGACTGACTGAAGATGCCGACCCGGCCGGCCGGCGGCAACGCCGGAGCGAGGGTGGCGTTGAGGCGTACCGTCGGGTCGGTGTTGGCCACGCCCAGGCAGTTCGGGCCGACGACCCGCATGCCGGCCGCGTGCGCCGCGCGGACCAGCGCCCGCTGGGTGGCCGCGCCCTCGCCGCCGGCCTCGGCGAAGCCGGCCGAGATGACCACCAGGCCGTGCACCCCCGCGGCGGCGGCGTCGGCGACCACAGCGGTCGCCGCCTCCGGTGGGACCGCCACCACCGCCAGGTCCACCGGCGCTCCGGCAGCAACAGCCGACGGGTACGCGGGGAGGCCCGCCACTGTCGACGCGCTCGGATGCACCGGCACCACCGCACCGGTGAATCCAGCGTCGCGCAGGTGCCCGAGCACCGCCGCGCCGACGCCCTGGCCGGTGGCGCTGGCGCCGTAGACGACGATGCCGCGCGGGGAGAGCAGCCGGGCGATCGAGCGGGCCTCGGTGCGGTGCTCCCGGCCGCGCTGCACCTCCAGGCTGGCCTCGGTGGGCGCGATGGGGAAGCTCAGGTGGACCACGCCGTCGGCGTACTCGCGCTGGACCTGGTAGCCGAAGTCGGCGAAGACCCGCAGCATCGTCCCGTTGGCCGGCAGCACCTCCGCGACGAAGCTCATGATGTCGTTGCGGCGGGCCGCGTCGGCCAGGTGCTCCATCAGCACCGAGCCGATCCCCCGCCCCTGGTAGGCGTCCTCCACCACGAAGGCCACCTCCGCCTCGGGGGCCTGCGGGCCGAGCCGCTCGTACCGACCGACCGCGACGATCTGGTCGGCGGCCAGCACCACGAACGCCTCCCGGTCGTGGTGGTCCACCGTGACGAAACGGATCAGATCCCGTTCCGGGATGCGTGGGTACGGCGAGAAGTACCGCAGGTAGCGGGTGCGCTCGGAGAACCGGCTGTGCATCGCCACGATGCCCGGCGCGTCGGCCGGGTCGATCGGTCGCAACTGGACCGTGCTGCCATCGCTGAGCAGCACGTCGACCGGCTGGTCCAGACTCGTCACCGAACGGCCCGGCTCAGTCCCGCGGATCGTGCGGGTCGAGCCCGAGCAGCGGGAAGACCTTCTTGCGGGTGGCCGCGATCGCCCGGTCCACCGCGTTCGGCTCGCCGGTCGGCTGCCACGGCTCGTACGACGGGTCGGCATCGTCGGTCATCCGCAGCGGCACCTCCCGGCCCAGACCTCGGGAGGTGACCAGGTCCCGCCACGCGGGTGGGGTGAGCGTGGCCGGGTCGATCGGGTCACCGGTGGCCACTGCCAGCAGGTGACTCCAGGCCCGGGGCACGACCTCGACGAGCGCGTACCCGCCGCCGCCGGTGGCCACCCACCGGCCGTCGCACAGCTCGTCGGCGAGCGCGCGCAGCGCCAGGTAGGTGGCCCGCTGCCCGTCCACCGTCAGGTTGAGATCGGCGAGCGGATCCAGCCGGTGGCCGTCAGCGCCACACTGGCTGACCAGCACCTGCGGCTTGAACGCGCGCAGCACCGACGGCACCGTCGCGTGGAAGGCGCGCTGCCAGCCGCTGTCGTCGACGCCCGGCGGCAACGGCATGTTGACGGCGGTGCCCTGCGCACCCGGCCCACCCGTCTCGTCCGGGAAACCCGTGCCCGGGAAGAGCGCCAGCGGGGTCTCGTGCAGGCTGACCGTCAGCACCCGCGGGTCGTTCCAGAAGATGTCCTGCACGCCGTCGCCGTGGTGCACGTCGACGTCCACGTACGCGACCCGCTCGGCGCCCAGGTCGAGCAGGCGGGCGATGGCCACCGCGGGGTCGTTGTAGACACAGAAGCCGGAGGCGCGGGCGGACATCGCGTGGTGCAGCCCACCGGCCACGTTCACCGCCCGCCGGGCATCGCCGCGCCAGACCGCCTCGGCGGCGGCAACCGTCGCGCCGGCGATGAGCGCGCTGGACTCGTGCATACCCTCGAAGACCGGGTTGTCGGAGGTGCCCAGCCCGTACCCGGCGAAGAGCGGGTCGCGCGGCGCGTTGCGCACCGCGGCGAGGTAGGCCGGCGCGTGCACCCGGGTGAGCAGGGCGTCGTCGGCGGGCTCCGGCTTGACCATCCGCACCCCTGGCCGATTCAGGATGCCCAGCTCGCGGGCGAGCGCGATGGTCAGCTCCACCCGGACCGGGTCGAGTGGATGGTCACCCATGTCGTAGGCGAGCAGCGACTCGTCCCACACCACCACAGTGTCGTCGGACATGAGCCCATCGTCGCACGAGGATCGGCGCGGGCCCACCGCACGCGCTGGTCAGTGGCCGGGCGTCGACCCCGAGGCGACCGGTCGGGTCGGGTCCGCCACCCAGTTGCTCCACGATCCAACGTAGAGCGCGGCGTCCGTCCGGCCGGCCAGGTGCAGCGCCAGCACCGCCTGGGCGGCGGTCACCCCCGAGCCGCAGTACGCCCCGACGGGCCGCCCCTCGGTCACCCCGGCGGCGGCGAACCGCTCACTCAGCACGTCGGCGGCCAGGAAACGGCCGTCCGGCCCGACGTACTCCCCGGCGGGCAGGTTCGCCGCTCCCGGCACGTGCCCGGCCACCGGGTCGATCGGCTCGACCTCGCCCCGGTAGCGGGGCGCCGCCCGTACGTCGAGCAGCACGGCATCGTCCGCGGCGGCCAACGCGGCGGCCTGCCCGGCGTCGAGCACCGGGAGATCCCCGGGGCGCACCACGATGTCACCGGGGGGTGGGGCGGGCGCGTCGGTGGAGACGGGTCGGCCGGCGGCGACCCAGGCCGGGTAGCCGCCGTGCAGCAGGCGCACCGGCCGGTGGCCGGCCCAGCGCAGCGTCCACCAGGCCCGCGAGGCGGCCATGCCGTCGCCGCCGTCGTACACCACCACGGGGTGACCGGCGCGGACGCCGGCGGCCCGCAGCGTCGCCTGCAACGCCGCCGGGTCGGGCAACGGGTGCCGGCCGCCGACGCCGGGCACCCCACAGAGCGCGGTGTCCAGGTCGACGAAGACGGCCCCCGGCAGGTGGCCGGCGAGGTAGTCGTCATGCCCGGGCGGGCCGATGAGCCGCCAGCGGACGTCGAGCAGGGTGGGCGGGTCGACCTGGTCGAGCTCGGCGACGAGCCGGTCGACCTCGACCAACGGCTCCTGGGTACCGGACATGGCGACATCCAACACCATTCGGCTGGACGGCACGCGGTTCGGCGACGGTCGTCGGCCGTTCACCCGAGGTACCATCGTGCACCGGAGGGCCGCTGACGTTATGAAGTCTCACGACCTGGTCGACACGACCGAAATGTACCTGCGCACCATCCTCGAACTCGAAGAGGAGGGGGTGCCACCGCTGCGTGCCCGGATTGCCGAGCGGCTACGACAGAGCGGCCCCACAGTGAGCCAGACCGTCGCCCGGATGGAGCGGGACGGCCTGCTCACCGTCGAGGGTGACCGACACCTCACGCTCACCGCGCTGGGTCGCGGCACGGCCGTCTCCGTGATGCGCAAGCACCGCCTCGCCGAGCTGCTGCTGGTCAACGTCATCGGGATGCCCTACGAGGAGGCCCACGAGGAGGCCTGCCGCTGGGAGCACGTGATGAGCGACGCGGTGGAGAAGCGGGTCTACGACCTGCTCAACCGGCCGACCCGCTCCCCGTACGGCAACCCGATCCCGGGCCTGGAGGAGCTGGGCTCCCCCGAGGCGGAAGCGACCGAGGCCGCCGAGGGTGAGCGCAACCTGGCCTTCCCCGGCCTCTCCGGGCCGGTGGTGGTCCGCCGGATCTGCGAGAGCGTGCAGACCGACGGCGACGTGCTGCGTCAGCTGCACGCCGCTGGTGTCGACCCGGGCGCCACTGTGACAGTGGCCCAGGAGCGCGACGGCGTGTCGATCGACCGCTCCGGTGACCGGGTGCGGCTGCCCCGCGAGGTCGCCTCCCGGGTCTTCGTCGCCGCCAACTGATCAACCGGGCATCCGGGCGTCACAACGCCCGGGTGTCCACCTTTTTCGCCAACGCGGTCAGGTCACCGGTCAGCTTCTCCGCCGCCGAGCGCTCACTGCCACGGGCCGTGGTCCAACTCACCGTGGCCAGCCTTCCGTCGCCGGCCAGCCAGCCCACCTCGGCGACCGGCCCGTGCCCGCTCGCCGCCGCGGTGGTCCGCTTGTACGCCTGCTGACCCAGCCCGGTGACCTTCGCCGCCTTGTCCGGCACCACGTCCGCGCCGAAGGTGGTCTTGTCGATCGTGGTCTCGGTCACGCTGAGCGTCAACTCCGGCAGAGTGGCACCCGCGGCCCGGACCACACAGGTGTGGGTGTCGCCCTGCTCGCTGGCCGCCGCCACGTCGAAGCGGACCTTCACCACCTGCTCGATCACCGCGAAGTCCAGCAGACGGCAGGCGCCGCCCGAGGAGGCCGCCGCCACGTCCACCGCGATCGGCACCGGCGGCGGCACCGCCACCGGTTCCGCCTCCTCGGCGCACCCGCTCACCAGCAGCCCGGCCAGCCCGGCGACCATGATCCGCCCGCGCACGTTCCACCCTCTCGCCGACCGACGGCGGAAGGCGCCCGCCAGGTGTCCGTCGGACACCGTACGGGGTGTCGGTGTCGGGCGAAAGCCCCCGCTGACGCCTATTCCGACGGTGGATCGTCCACGTACGGACAGTGCCGGCAGCCGCGCCCGCAGCACGTGCCACGACGGGCCAGGAAGCCGGCGCTGAGCACGAACAGCCCGCTCGCCGGGTCGAGGTAACCAGCCTCACCGGCGGCCAACGCGGCGGTATGCGCGGCGAGGATCCGGGCCCGGTCGGGGTGCTCCGGTGACAGCCGGGAGGGGTGCGGCTCGGTGAGCGGCCGGCCGGCCAGGGGTTTCCGCTCTTCGCTCACCGCAGCAGTCTAGGGACGGCGCTTTGTCGGCCTCCCGGTGCCTGGAATCCGGCGAGATGCCCCCGGCGTGGTCGCGTTTCGTCGTACGGTCCGACGACGATCGAGGTCGACAACCATCGAATCCTACGGAGGAGACGCGATGCGGAAGATCGTTGTGCAGATGAGCCTGTCGTTGGACGGGTTCTTCGAAGGCCCGGGTGGGGACATTAGTTGGCACCAGGTCGACGAGGAGTTGCACCAGCACTTCAACGACGTGATCGCCCCAATGGGCGGGTTCCTCAACGGCCGGGTCAGCTACGAGCTGATGGCCGCCTACTGGCCGACCGCCGATCAGGACCCGACCGCCAGCGGCCCGGAGCGCGAGTTCGCCCGGATCTGGCGGGACATGCCGAAGGTCGTCTATTCGCGCACCCTCGACCACGCCGCCTGGAACTCCACGGTCGTGCGCGAGGTCGACGTCGAGCAGGTCCGCAAGCTCACCGCCGAACCGGGCGGCGACCTGGCGCTCGGTGGGGCCGACCTGGCCGCGACGTTCGCCCGACACGACCTGATCGACGAGTACCGGATCTACATCCACCCGGTGCTCGTCGGTCGGGGCCGCCGACTCTTCCCCGACGCCGAGACTCCGACCGGTCTGCGGCTGGTGGAGAGCCGCGTCTTCGGCAACGGCGTGGTCCTGCTCCACCACCAGCGGGTCCGCTGACCGATGAGCGCAGCTGCTTGAGTCTCCACCGGGGGGAGACGCGAGGGTGGGGGCATGAGCGGGGAGACGCGTCACACGATCGGCGAGCTGGCCCGACGGACCGGCCTGAGCGTCAAGACCATCCGGTACTACGCCGACAGCGGGATCGTGCCGCCGACCGATCGGAGCCCGGCCGGCTACCGGCGGTACGGCCCGGCGGCCGTGGCCCGGTTGGAGCTGGTCCGGACGCTGCGTGACCTGGGCCTGGACCTGGCCACCATCCGGCGGGTGGTGAACGACGAGGTGCCCCTGCACGAGGTGGCCGCCGCGCACGCCGAGGCGTTGGCCGTGCAGATCCGGGTGCTGCGGCTGCGCCAGGCGGTGCTCACCGTCGCGGCGAAACGCGGGTCGAGCCCGGCCGAGGTGGACGAGCTGCATCGACTGACCCAGCTCACCACCCACGAACGCGGGCAGTTGGTGGCGGACTTCCTGGACGGCGTCTTCGCCGGCCTCGGCGACCAGACCGCGTACCCGGGTGTGATCGTCTCGTTGACACCGGAGCTCCCCGACGACCCGAGCACTGAGCAGGTCGAGGCGTGGCTAGAGCTGGCCGAGTTGTGCCGGGACCGGGAGTTCCGGGCCCGGATGCGGCGACTCGCGCGGCAGCACGCCGCCGACCACGACATCCCGGGGCTGCCCCGCCCGGACGCCGTCGCGGTGGTCCGGGACGCGGTGGCCCCAGCCCTCGCGGCCGGTCTCGACCCGACCAGCCCGGACGCCGGTCCGGTGGTCGCGGCCGTCACCAAGCGGTACGCGAACCTGCACGGTCACTCCGACGAGGCCGACCTGCGTCAGCGGTTGCTCGACCGGCTGGTGCCGGCCAACGACCCCCGCCGGGACCGCTACCTCGACCTGTTGGCGGTGCTCAACGGCTGGTCGACAGGCGATGCGACGACGCCTGCGGTGGACTGGTTCATCCGGGCCCTGCGCCACCGGATGCCCGAGCCGGCCCGCTGAGCTCACCGGGTCGAACCAACGGCGTGGCGGCCGGTCGGATCGGTGACGTCAGCCGAACCAGGTGAGCGCCTGACCGTGGCCTCTGGTCCAGGCCAGCGGCTTTCCGTCGAGCGCGAGGACGTTGTGCAGCGCGTCGCTCGGCGGAGCGGGCAGTCCGTCGTACCGGAGCACCGTGGGCGCCTCGTTCGCCACCCAGTGCCCCGGCAGCTCGCCGACCAACCGGACGAACGCGTCCCGGCGCGGGGACGGCACCTGATAGAGCACGGAGGTGTGGAAGACCACCAGCGTCGCATCGGTCGGCGCCCGCGCGGCCAGCGCCGGCAGATCGTCCACCAGGTCACCGCGGACCAGCAACGGCGGGTCGGCTGCGGCCACCGCCGCCGCGGCGCGCAGCCGGGCCCGCCGATGGGCCTGTTCCGGCCAGATCAGCGCGTCCAACCAGGACACGTCGTCGGGGTCGGTCACGTCGAGCGGGTTGAGGTCGAGCCCGGCCCGCCACACCACCCGGGGTACGCCTGCCGGCGGCACCAACCCGTCGGCCGCGCAGTCGAGCAGCGGCTCACCCGAGCCGATCTGACGGTCGCCGTACCGGTACGCGTACCGGTCGGGGTAGAGGCAGAGCCCGGCCGACGCACCGACCTCCAGCAGGGCGAGGGGCTGCGGTAGCGCGGCGAGCACCGGCAGCAGGACCGCGCATCGGCCCGCCTCGTTCGTCTGGGTCGCCCGGGTGAGCATCTGCGTCTCGATGGCCGGCCAGTGCGTCACCACGTAGTCGTGGAACATGGCCGGGTCGTCGACCGGGCCACCGAGCCAACGGACGACGCCGAACAGCAGATTCGGCTGCCGCTTGGCTGGCGGCAGCCCGTCGAGCAGGGTGAGCAGGTCGTCGTCGCGGGCGACCGCCTGCGACAGACGCTCGTACGTGGGCGACACCCCGCGCGCCTCGCGGCTGCCGAACTCGGCGTACGTCTCAGCGGTCGTCATGGCCTCATCGTCGCAGCCCATTCCTCGGTATTCAGCACGTCGGCCCACCGCCTCCACGTGCCGGAGGTAGAAGACCTCGAAAGCCAGTAGCCTTCACACCCCTTCTTCGTCAGGCGGAGCACGGGTGTTACCGAACCTCCGGCCGTAGGGTGACGGCGTGATCACCTGCGTCGTGCACTACACCATCGATCCCGCACAGATCGAAGCGTTCGAGGACTTCGCCCGGGCATGGATGCGGCTGGTGGCCAAGCACGGTGGCGTGCACCACGGCTACTTCCTGCCCGCCGAGGGTGCCAGCGACAAGGCCGAGGCGCTGTTCAGCTTCGAGAGCCTGGCGGCCTACGAGCGTTACCGCGCACGGTTCGGCAACGACCCGGAGTTCGTCGCGGCCGACAGCATCCGGGACAACTCGGGTTGTGTCGTGCGCTACGAACGAACGTTCATGCGCCCGCTCCTGCCGACCGACTAGACCCGACCGGCTTTCCTCGGCGGCACCGCTTCGGCGGCGCTGCTGGTCCAACTGGGCAGTTGCCCTGGTGATGGGGCATGATCGAGGCACCGGCGACTGGCGGCACGGGGATGGTCGAAACCATCGGGGAGCCTCTCGCGGGCGTCGACCGCCTGGGCGCCTGCGTCGAGGAACCGTCATGACCACGACCAGCCCATCCGCCGAGCACCACACCGCATCGGGCGCGGCCCGGCTCCTGCCGGGTGCACCCGTCGCCGAAGCCGTCCTGGCCGAGACCGCCGCCGCAGCCGCCCGGCTGCGCAGCCGCGGGATCACACCGAGCCTCGCCACCATCCTCGTCGGCGACGACGACGCCAGCGCCGGCTACATCGCCATCAAACAGCGTCAGGCCGCCGCGCTCGGGTTCGCCTCCCCGCACGTGCATCTGCCGGCAACCGCCACCCAGGCCGAGCTGCACCAGGCCATTGCCCGATTCAACACCGATCCCGACGTGCACGGGCTGCTCGTGCAGTACCCCGTGCCGGGGCATCTGGACTACGACGCGGCGTTGCAGACCATCGACCCGGACAAGGACGTCGACGGCATGCACCCACTGAACATGGGGTGTCTCGCCGTCGGCCTGCCCGGCCCGCTGCCGTGCACCCCCGCCGGCATCGAAGCCCTCCTGGCGTACTACGAAATCCCCGTCGCCGGCCGTGAGGTCGTCATCCTCGGCCGGGGCGCCACCCTGGGCCGGCCCCTGGCGATGCTGCTCGCCCAGAAGCGCCCGACCGCCAACGCCGCCGTCACCGTCGTCCACACCGGCGTGCCCGACTGGGACCGCTACACCCGCCGCGCCGACATCCTCGTCGCCGCCGCCGGCGTACCCGGGATCGTGAAGCCTGAGCACGTCAAGCCCGGCGCGGTCGTCATCGGCGCCGGCGTCCGCTACGACGGGCGGCGCCTCCTGCCGGATGTGGACGAAGCGTGCGCCGAGGTGGCCGGCGCCATCACCCCCCGGGTCGGCGGAGTCGGCCCGACCACCGTCGCGATGCTGTTCCGCAACGCCGTCCGCGCCGCCGAACGAGCGAGCGAGTAGCCCGGCCACGTCGCCGCGCCGCCAACGGTCACCGGGCCCAGCCCAGGAAACGCCGGTGCAGCAGCCCGGCGGGCACCCGGGTCAGATCCTCGGCCGCCCAGACCACGCAGACAGAACATCGATGGTCAAGTGATGAAAAGTAGGTCAGAGATGGCACCCCGACCTACTTTTCATCACTTGATCATGCTCGACGGTGGAGGACCGGGCCCGTCGTGCCGATGAATCGGAACGGCCAGCCGAGTCGCGGACACTGGAGAAGCGGCGCTGCCCCGACCTCCAGCACGGAGATCGGGGCAGCGCCGCTTTACGCGTACGTCAGCTGCAGCCGCTGGTGGAGCCGCAGCCCTCGCAGACGTAGCAGCTACCGGCGGGGCGCATCTTCGTACCGCAGGTGAAGCACAGCGGCGCGTCGGCGGCCTTGCCGATCACGGCCTCCAGCAGTTCGGTGCTGGAGCCCACGCTCGGAGCCGGCTTGGCGGCGGCCACGTCGGCCATCTCCTGGGCCGGCTGAGCGAGCGCCTCCGGCTTGGCCGGGGTCTCCACCGGCGCGGACGACGCCATCGCGGTGAGGTCGGCGCCGGTGACGGCGGCGGCGGCCTCCGCGTCGGCCTCGGCCCGCAGCTGCGCGGCCCGCTCCGACGCGGTGAAGATGCCCAGCTCGGCGCGACGCTCGTAGGGCAGGAAGTCCAGTGCCAGGCGACGGAAGATGTAGTCCATCACCGAGGCTGCCATCCGCACGTCCGGGTCGTCGGTCATGCCGGCCGGCTCGAAGCGCATGTTGGTGAACTTGCTGACGAACGTCTCCAGCGGCACGCCGTACTGGAGGCCGATGCTGATGGCCACCGAGAAGGCGTCCATCACCCCGGCCAGGGTCGAGCCCTGCTTGGACATCTTCAGGAAGACCTCACCGAGGCCGTCGTCCGGGTAGGACGACGCGGTCAGGTAGCCCTCGGCGCCACCGACGGAGAAGCTGACCGTCTCGGACGGGCGCTTCTTCGGCAGGCGCTTACGCACCGGCCGGTACTCGATGACCTTCTCGACCGCGGCCGGCGCGGCCGTTGCGGTCTCGACGGCGGCCGGCTCGGTGGTCTTGTTGGACTTGGCCACCGACAGCGGCTGGCCGACCTTGCAGTTGTCCCGGTAGATCGCCAGCGCCTTGAGGCCGAGCTTCCAGCCCTCGAAGTAGATCTTCTCGACGTCCTCGACGGTGGCCGCCTCCGGCATGTTGACCGTCTTGGAGATCGCGCCGGACACGAACGGCTGGATGGCCGCCATCATCCGCACGTGACCCATCGGGGCGATCGTCCGCTCCCCCATGGCGCAGTCGAAGACCGGGTAGTGCTCCGGCTTGAGGCCGGGGGCGTCCACCACGTGGCCGTGGTCGGCGATGTGCTCGACGATCGCCTCGACCTGCTCCTCGGGGTAGCCGAGGCTGCGCAGGGCGCGCGGCACCGTCTGGTTGACGATCTGCATCGAGCCGCCGCCGACGAGCTTCTTGAACTTGACCAGCGCCAGGTCCGGCTCCACGCCGGTCGTGTCGCAGTCCATCATGAAGCCGATGGTGCCGGTCGGGGCGAGGACGCTCGCCTGCGCGTTGCGCCAGCCGAACTTGTCGCCGATCTTGTTGCCCTGGGTCCACTGCTTGGTCGCCTCGCGGACGATCGCGGTGGCCACCGGGCTGGTCGGCTTGATCTCGTCGTTGGCCGCGGCGTGCTTGCGCATGACCCGCTTGTGCGGCTCCGCGTTGCGGGCGTAGCCGTCGTACGGGCCGACGACACCGGCCAGCTCGGCGGAACGGCGGTAGGCGGTGCCGGTCATCAGCGACGTGATCGACGCGGCGACCGAGCGACCCTGCTCCGAGTCGTATGGCAGGCCGCTGGCCATCAGCAGGGCGCCCAGGTTGGCGTAGCCGATGCCGAGCTGCCGGTAGGCGCGGGAGGTCTCACCGATCTTCTCGGTCGGGAAGTCCGCGAAGCAGATCGAGATGTCCATCGCGGTGATGACGAACTCGACGGACTTGACGAACTTCTCCACCTCGAAGCCACCGTCGGCGCGGAGGAACTTCATCAGGTTGAGCGACGCCAGGTTGCACGAGGAGTTGTCCAGGTGCAGGTACTCCGAGCACGGGTTCGACGCGGTGATCCGCCCGGTCTCCGGGCAGGTGTGCCAGTCGTTGATCGTGTCGTCGTACTGCAGACCGGGGTCGGCGCACTCCCAGCCTGCCTGCGAGATGGAGCGGAACAGGTTCTTGGCGTCGACGGTCTCGATCACCGAGCCGTCCAGCCGGCCGCGCAGGTCGAAGCCCTTGCCGTTCTCGACCGCCGACATGAACTCGTCGGAGACCCGGACCGAGTTGTTGGCGTTCTGGTACTGCACGCTGACGATGTCGGAGCCACCGAGGTCCATGTCGAACCCGGCGTCACGCAGCGCGCGGATCTTGTCCTCCTCGCGCGCCTTCGTGACCACGAACTCCTGGATGTCCGGGTGGTCCACGTCGATGATGACCATCTTGGCCGCCCGGCGGGTCGCGCCGCCGGACTTGATGGTGCCGGCGGAGGCGTCCGCGCCGCGCATGAAGCTGACCGGGCCGGAGGCGTTGCCGCCGGAGGAGAGCAGCTCACGGGACGAACGGATGCGCGACAGGTTGACCCCGGAGCCGGAGCCGCCCTTGAAGATCAGCCCCTCCTCCTTGTACCAGTCGAGGATCGAGTCCATCGAGTCGTCGACGGCCAGGATGAAGCAGGCGCTGACCTGCTGCGGCGACGGCGTGCCGACGTTGAACCAGACCGGCGAGTTGAAGCTGAACACCTGGTTCAGCAGCATCCAGGTCAGCTCGTGCGCGAAGACCTCGGCGTCGGCCGGGCTCGCGAAGTAGCCGTACTCCTCACCAGCGGTGCGGTAGGTGGTGACCACCCGGTCGATCAGCTGCCTGAGCGACCACTCGCGCTCCGGGGTCCCCACCGCTCCCCGGAAGTACTTAGTGGTGACGATGTTCGCAGCGTTGACGCTCCACGACTCCGGGAACTCCACCCCACGCTGCTCGAAGTTGATCGAGCCGTCCCGCCAGTTCGTCATCACGACGTCACGGCGCTCCCAGGAGAGCTCGTCGTACGGGTGGACCCCCTCGGTCGTCCACACCCGCTCGATCTTCAGCCCCGCGCCTGCCTTGTTTCGTGAACGGCTAGTTGTCACGCCGTCGCCCCCCTCGTCTGCGCGGTGCCCCACCGCGCGTCCCAATCTCTTGAAAAACCGTGAAGACTCAGTTGGTACGGCCGGCGGTTTCCACCGCATCGGCCCGGCCCTGCTCCCGGGCTCGCGCCGCGGACCGCAACGTCTCGATCTCGCGCTCGAAGTCGGCGAGCGAGTCGAACGAGCGGTAGACGCTGGCGAACCGCAGGTAGGCGATCTCGTCCAGGTCGCGTAGCGGACCCAGGATCGCCAGGCCCACGTCGTGGCTGGGGATCTCGGCGGCCCCCTTGGCCCGGACCGACTCCTCCACCCGCTGCGCGAGCAGCGCGAGGGAGTCGTCGTCCACCGGCCGGCCCTGGCACGCCTTACGCACCCCGCCGATGATCTTCGTGCGACTGAACGGCTCGGTCACCCCGCTGCGCTTGACGACAGCGAGGACCGCCTCCTCGACGGTGGTGAACCGCTTGCCGCACTCCGGGCAGGATCGCCGCCGTCGGATGAGCTGGCCGTCGTCGGCCTCCCGCGAGTCGACCACCCGGGAGTCAGCGTGCCGGCAGTACGGACACCGCATCGCCCACCTCCTGATCGTGATCAACCGCGTCGTACCGGGCACACCCGGGCACGACTCACCACGGCGGTGTGATGCGCTCACAGCGCCCGCCGTGGTGAACCTTACGGGAGTGCGGTCGGTAGTCAGACCCAACCTGTAGGCAACTTACGCCTGTGTCACTACTACATCTAGGGGTCGACCGTATGTCGCCGCGGAAGCCGGGTCAAGTTGGTCGGCGTGTCCGGCGCGTCACGGACCATCCGGTCATCAACGCACCGCACAACGCCCGAAGACCCAACGTCACGACGCCGCCCGGGTTACCGGCCAGCCGGCCGGACCCAGCTGGGAAATGATGCAGGATCGAACACCAGTGCTACCTGACGTACCATTTATCAGAACATCCGTACGACCGGAGCGCTTTTTCACCCCGACACGCCGGTGAGAGGTCGTACAGATGTTTGAAAATGACTGATCTCACCTATACGGTCATGAACAACGTGGCACCACCGCACGCACCACGAGCCGACGAGGCACCCAGCGCCGACCAGGGAGGACGGACGTGACCGAGGACCGGGCCAGCCGGCCGAAGAGCCCGCAGCAGATCACCGAGGCGGGCCCCCCGGCCACCCGACGCCGCAGCGCCGCGCGCAGCCGGACGGGTCAGCCCGCCGTGCGTCCGGTCACCCCGGTGGTCAGCGCCTTCCCCGACCCGGCGACGATCGACCTGACCGCCCGCCAACGGCGCATCCTGGAGTTCATCCGCACCTGGGTCGAGCGCCACGGCTACCCGCCGAGCGTCCGCGAGATCGGCGAGGCGGTCGGCCTGGTGTCGCCGTCCAGCGTCGCCTACCAGCTCAAGGAGCTGGAGAAGAAGGGCTTCCTGCGCCGCGACCCGAACCGGCCGCGCGCGGTGGACGTACGCGCCCCCAGCGAGGCGATCGACGACGAGCTGTCGAGGGCACAGCGGCCCACCCCGGCGTACGTGCCGATGCTCGGTCGGATCGCCGCCGGTGGGCCGATCCTCGCCGAACAGGCCGTGGAGGACATCTTCCCGCTCCCCCGCGAGCTGGTGGGTGAGGGCGAGGTCTTCATGCTCCAGGTCAAGGGCGACTCGATGCTCGACGCGGCGATCTGCGACGGCGACTGGGTGGTCGTCCGGCAGCAGCCGACCGCCGACTCCGGCGAGATCGTGGCCGCCATGCTCGACGGCGAGGCGACAGTGAAGACCTACCGGCGGCGCGACGGGCACGTCTGGCTGATGCCGCAGAACCCGGCCTTCGACCCGATCCCCGGCGACGACGCCACCATCATGGGCCGGGTCGTGGCGGTGCTACGCCGAATCTGACCGATCGGCGGGTGGGTGCCACCAAGCGCTCATCCGCACCGCTCGTCAGGCCAGGTGAGCGCTACAGCGTCCGATCAGTAACGGTCGCCGCGTGGGCCGCGACCGCCCCCGGGATACTGCCCGTACGGGTCGACGGGCGCGTCCTCGTCACGTCGCCGGCTGGGCCGCTGACCCCGGTAGTCGGGCTCCTGCCCACCGCGCCGGGGCGGCTCCGCGCGACCGGGCTGACCGCCGTCACCGCCGCCGTACACGCCACCGCCAGGACGACCACCACCGCCCTGCGGACGACCACCACCGCCGCCCTGCGGACGACCACCACCGCCGCCCTGGGGACGACCAACGCCACCGGCCGGGGGACGGCCACCACCACCAGCGGGGGGACGACCACCGCCGCCGTAAACGCCAGCACCGCCGCCGTCCGGGCGCGGCGCACCGTAGCCGCCGTCAGCCGAAGCCGGCCGGCCGCCACCGCCGTACACCCCACCGCCCGCCGGGGCCGGGCCACCACGACCCGCGCCACCTGCCGGGGCCGGGCCACCACGACCCGCGCCACCGCCGTAGACAGCGCCGCCGGCCGGTGCGCCGCCCCCGTACACACCACCCCTGCGGTCATCGTCGGCCGGGAACCCGTCGACGGCACGGCCGGCACGCGGGCCGAACGGCTCATCGTCCGGCTCCGACGGGTCGGACGCGTCAGCGGTCGGCGGCCGACGGCGGGCGCGAACGATGCCGAAGATTCCGGCGGCGACCAGGAGCAGGCCGATCAGCCCGACCGCCCCCACCAGGTACGTGATGTCGTCGAGGCTCAGCCCGTCGGTCCAGGACTTCGAGGCGGCCGGTTTGGCACCGTCCTCGGCGGCCAGTGGCGCGGCCGTCGACGTGGACGGGGTGTAGCCGAGGATGTCGATCGGCTCGTCCTCGCTGAACCGGCCCGCGTCGGAGACGGTGAGGAACGACTTTCCGTCCGGGGTGTAGCTGATGGCCTCGCCGAACGGGTCGGCCAGCGGCGTGACCCGCGGCTTGCCGGTGGTGAGCGCACCCACGATGTCGCCACCGGTCACGTCGAACTCGAAGGCGTCCGCGTACGTGCGCAGAACCACCCGGGAGCCGTCCGGTGCCCGGGACGCGCCGGTGATGGCGATCCGGCCGAACGTGTTGAGGGTGTTCTCCGTCTGGGTCTTCGGCAGCGTGAGCTCGCCGGCCTTACGCATCGGCACCGGCTCGGTGTCGCCGCTCTTGAGGGCCGCCGACGGCGTGTAGATCTCGGCCTTGCCGCTGGTCACCTTAGTGATGATCAGCGGTTTTCCGTCGTCGCCGATGAGCAACGCCTCAGCGTCGTGCGGTTTGGCCTCGGGGTAGGAGAGCCGGTGCAGCGTCGGCTGCTTGGCGCCGCTGACCGGCATCGACCAGAGCGCGACGCGGCTGCGGCGCTCCTTCGAGTCGGGGTTGTCACCGGTGTCGGCGATCCAGAGGGTGCGGCCGTCCTTGGACAGGGCGAGATCCTCGGTGTCGAACGGACCCTGCCCCGAGTAGCGGACCGGCTCCTTCGAGATCTTGCACTTGCTGTCGAGGAAGAAGACCCGCTTGCGCTCCGCCACGTCGGTGCCGTCGTTGATGACGATGTAGCCACTCTTGGTGGCGACCAGCCCGGACAGCTCCCGTAGGCGCTCGTCGGTGATTGTGCATCGCTTCTGGCCAGGGTTCGCGGCGGGCGGCCCGGACGCCCCAGGGGCGGGAGCCGCCGCGGCGGCTCCGGCGAGCGCCACGGTTGCCCCGAGCAGGCCGAGGGCAACCGTGACCGAGGAAACAACGCGGCGCATTCGGCCAGTGTCGCATGCCGCGCGTTTCCGGGGGATGACGCCGTGGCCGCTCAGGATCGGCTGCCGGCCGCCTGCCCCTGCCGTTCCACGTCGAAGGCCGTCAGCTCCGCCGCCAGCTCCGCGCCGACCCGGACGTGCAGGAGAGTGCCCTCCGGCAGGTGCGACGTGCTGAGCACCTCACCCGTGCGGTGCGCCCGAGCCACCAGGTCGCCCCGGTCGTACGGCAGCACGGCCCGGACCTCGACGGCCGGACTCGGCAGCCGCTCCTCGATCGCCGCGCGCAGCTCGTCCATGCCCCGCCCGGAGTGCGCGGACACGAAGATCGCGTCCGGCCAGAGCCGCTTGAGCCGCAGCAGGGTGTCCTCGTCAGCGGCGTCGGTCTTGTTGACCACCAACAGCTCGGGAAGCCGGTCCGCGCTGACCTCGGCAAGCACCGTGTGGACCGCCCGGACCTGCTCCTCCGGATCCGGGTGGGTGCCGTCCACGACGTGCACCACCAGATCGGCCTGCGCGACCTCCTCCAGCGTCGAGCGGAACGCCTCGACGATCTGGTGCGGAAGGTGTCGGACGAAGCCGACGGTGTCGGAGAGGGTGTAGAGCCGCCCGTCCGAGGTGGTGGCCTTGCGGGTCGTCGGGTCCAGCGTGGCGAACAGCGCGTTCTCCACCAGCACGCCCGCGCCGGTCAGGCGGTTGAGCAGGCTGGACTTGCCGGCGTTGGTGTAGCCGGCGATGGCGACCGCGGGAACGGAGTTACGGGAACGGCGCGAACGCTTGGTCACGCGTACCGTCTTCATGCTCTTGATCTCGCGACGCAGCCGGGAGATGCGGTGCCGGATGCGCCGCCGGTCGGTCTCCAGCTTGGTCTCACCGGGACCACGTACACCCACACCGCCGCCGGCACCGCCACCCCGGCCGGAACCACCGGTCTGCCGGGAGAGCGTCTCACCCCAACCGCGCAGTCGGGGCAGCAGGTATTCGAGCTGGGCCAGCTCGACCTGCGCCTTACCTTCCTTGCTCTTGGCGTGCTGGGCGAAGATGTCGAGGATCAGCGCGGTGCGGTCGACGACCTTGACCTTGGTGCGCTGCTCCAGGTTGCGCAACTGCGACGGGGACAGCTCACCATCACAGATGACAGTGTCGGCGCCGGTGGAGAGCACCACCGCGCCGAGATCGTCGACCTTGCCACGGCCGATGTACGTGGCCGGGTCGGGTCGGGTACGACGTTGGATGAGCCCTTCGAGCACCTGCGAACCGGCGGTTTCGGCCAGCGCGGCGAGCTCGGTCAGCGAGTTTTCCGCGTCGGTGACAGTGCCTTCGGTCCAGACGCCCACCAGGACGACCCGCTCCAGCCGCAGCTGGCGGTATTCCACCTCGGTGACGTCGGTGAGCTCGGTTGACAGGCCCGGGACGCGTCGGAGGGACTGCCGCTCCGACAGCTCCATCTCGCCGGTGGTGACGTCGTCGAGCTCGTCCTCGACGGGGACAAAGCTCTCCTGGTCTCGCAAGCGGTTCTCCTGTCCGTTTTGATAAGTAGAACGTAATCCTGACATGACACAACGCCGAACGCACCTGCTATATGCCCATGGTGAAGGTCGCCAAAAGTGGGGGCGAATGCTGGTCGGCCGCGACGACCCGGTAGAAATGCGGGCGGCGGCCGAACGGCCGCACAGCCGTTACGGAGGGATCCCGTGGCCATCACCCGACTGCCCAGCGCCGGATTTTCGATCACCATCCGGATCGCCGTGACCGCGGACGCCTCCTCGATCGGCCGGCTCACCACCTCCGTCGGCGAGGCCGGGGCGATCGTCACGGCGCTGGACGTGGTGGACTCGGACCCGACCAACGTGATCGTCGACCTGACCTGCGACACCGCCGACGCCGGTCACGCCGACCAGGTGGTCGACGCGCTGACCGCGCTGGACGGCGTGGACGTGCGCAAGGTGTCGGACCGGACGTTCCTGCTGCACCTGGGCGGCAAGATCGAGGTGACCTCGAAGGTCGCGCTGCGCAACCGCGACGAGCTGTCCCGCGCGTACACCCCCGGGGTTGCCCGGGTCTGCATGGCGATCGCCGAGAACCCGGCCGACGCCCGGCGACTGACCATCAAGCGCAACACCGTCGCCGTGGTCAGCGACGGCTCGGCGGTGCTCGGGCTGGGCAACCTCGGCCCGGCCGCGTCGCTGCCGGTGATGGAGGGCAAGGCCGCGCTGTTCAAGCGCTTCGGCGGGGTGGACGCCTGGCCGGTGGTGCTGGACACCCAGGACACCGACGAGATCGTGCAGATCGTCAAGGCGATCGCGCCGGCCTACGGCGGCATCAACCTGGAGGACATCGCCGCGCCGCGCTGCTTCGAGATCGAGGCCCGGCTGCGCGAGGCGCTGGACATCCCGGTCTTCCACGACGATCAGCACGGCACCGCGATCTGCGTGCTGGCCGCGCTGACCAACGCGCTGCGGGTGGTGGGCAAGCAGCTCGCGGACGTCCGGGTGGTCGTCTCCGGAGCCGGCGCGGCCGGCACCGCGATCATGAAGCTGCTGCTGCGCCAGGGCGTCGGCGACATCATCGCGTACGACCGGGAGGGCGCCCTGCACCGCGGGCTGACCGGGCTCAACTCGGCGTGGCAGTGGCTGGCGGAGAACACCAACAAGGAGAACTACTCCGGCGACCTGCCCGGAGCGATCCGGGGTGCCGACGTGTTCATCGGCGTCAGCGCGCCGAACCTGCTCACCGGCGACGACATCGCGCAGATGGCGAAGAACTCGATCGTCTTCGCGCTGGCCAACCCCGACCCGGAGGTCGACCCGCGGGAGGCACGCAAGCACGCCGCGGTGGTCGCCACCGGCCGTTCGGACCAGCCGAACCAGATCAACAACGTGCTCGCGTTCCCCGGGGTGTTCCGCGGCATGCTGGACGCGCACGCCGAGGAGTTCACCGAGGAGATGGCCATCGCGGCCGCCCGGGCCATCGCGGACGTGGTCGGCGAAGACAAGATCAACCCGACGGTGATCGTGCCGAGCGTCTTCGACTCCCGGGTCGCCCCGGCTGTCGCCGCCGCCGTCCGGGCCGCCGCGCACAACCCCAGCCCGCTCCCGGCCGCCGACCCCGGCCCCGCCGACCTCCCCGAGATCGCCGCCACCGCCAGCGCCACCCCGTAACCCCAACCCGGCCCGGCCCGGCCCTGCCCGCGTCCGGCCCCGAACCGTCCGTCGATCATGAAGTTGTTGCCCCGACACGCCGAGCCGAGTGGCAATAACTTCATGATCAACGGGGCGAACCCGAGGGGCGGACCCGGGGGTGGTCAGGTGGGGAGGGTTACCTCGCCGGTGGCCACCAGGACGGCGGGGCCGGAGAGCCAGCAGGAGCTCTCGGTGACGGTCACCGTCAGGCGACCGCCGGGCACGTCGACGGCGACCACGCCGGTGTCCAGGCCGGCGTCGCGCAGTGCCACCGCGCCCACCGCGCAGGCGCCGGTCCCGCAGGACAGGGTCTCGGCGCTGCCGCGCTCGTACACCCGCATCAGGCTGTGCTCGTCGGTGCCGTCGACCGGGTCGCCCGCCACGATGAACTCGACGTTCACCCCGCTCGGGAAGACCGCCGGGTCGAACCCGGGCGCGACGGTCAGGTCCAGCGCCGACAGCTCCACGCCGGCCGGCAGGACGCAGACCAGGTGCGGGTTGCCGACGTCCACCACCGCACCGGTCAGGGTCAGCCCGCCGAGGGTGGCGGCAGAACTGTCGTACACCTGGGGTCGACGCATCTCGACGGACACGGCGTCGCCCTCGACCAGCGCGCGCACGACGCCGGCCCGGGTTGCCACCGGCAACGCCGCGCCGGCGGGCGTGGCCAACCCGGTGTCGAGCAGGTAGCGCACGAAGACCCGAGCGCCGTTGCCGCACATCTCGGCGAACGAGCCGTCAGCGTTCCAATAGTCCATGAACCACTCGGCCTCGCCGGCCAGACCCGCGCCGTCCGGATGCTTGGCCGCGCGGACCACCCGCAGGACGCCGTCCGCGCCGATGCCCCGACGCCTGTCGCAGAGCGCCGCGACCAGCTCCGGGGTCAGGTCGAGCTGACCGTCCGGGTCGGGGAGGAGGACGAAGTCGTTGCCGGTGCCGTGGCCCTTGGTGAACTCCACAGCACCATCATCGCGCAGCAGCCGGCACCAGACGCAGGGCGGCCCCGATAAGGTCCGGGGTCGTCGAGTCCAGCCAGTGGATCCGCGGGTCGCGGCGGAACCAGGACCGCTGCCGCCGGACGAACCGCCGGGTCGCCCGGACCGTCTCGTCGTGCGCCTGCGCCTCGGTCAGCTCACCGGCGAGCAGGCGCAGCACCTGCTGGTAGCCGAGCGCCCGACTCGCCGTCCGCCCCTCGGGCAGCCCGCGCCCGACCAGCTCACGGGTCTCCGGCACCAGGCCGTCGGCCCACATCCGGTCCACCCGCAGCGCGATCCGCTCGTCCAGCAGACCGGTGTCCAGGTCGACGCCGAGCTGCACCGACGGGTAGTACGGCGTGGGCTGCGGCAACGAGGCGGCGAACGGCGCGCCGGTCAGCTCGATCACCTCCAGGGCCCGGACGATCCGCCGGCCGTTCGCCGGCAGGATGCTCTCGGCGGCGACCGGGTCGGCGGCGCGCAGCCGCGCGTACAGCGGGGCCGGGCCGACCTCGGCCAACTCCCGTTCCAGCCGCTCCCGCAGCGCCGCGTCCGTGCCGGGGAACTCGAAGCGCTCCAGCACCGCCCGCACGTACAGCCCGGAGCCACCGACCAGCAGCGGCACCCGCCCCCGCGACAGGATGTCGTCCACCGCCGCGCGGGCCAGCCGCTGGTACTCCGCGACGCTCGCCGGCTCGGTGACCTCCCAGACATCCAGCAGGTGATGCGGCACCCCGTCCCGCTCGGCGAGGGTCAGCTTCGCCGTGCCGATGTCCATGCCCCGGTAGAGCTGCATCGAGTCGGCGTTGACCACCTCCCCGTCCAGGGCATGCGCCAACGCGATGCTCAGCGCGGACTTACCGGCCGCGGTCGGGCCGACCACGGCGACGACCAGGCCGGTCACGCCCGCTCCCAGGACGCCACGAAGTACGCCACCCCGTAGGGAGCGGAGTCGTGCAACAACTCGCCGCGCCACCCACCACCGGCAGCGCGGGCCGCGCCCGCGAGCACCTGCCAGGGGGCGCGACCGGCGGCCTTCAGCTCCGTCGACACCACCGGGTCGAGGTCGAGCAGGGCGTCCAGGTCCGCGTCGGCCAGCGCCGCCGCAACCCCCTGGTCGTACGGGAGGGCACGCGCGTCGTCGTACCCGGGTGCTTTCTCCCCGCGGCAGGCCGACCCGTCCCCGAGCACCAGCGACGCCACCCGGTCACCGGCGGCACCGACCTCGTCGGCGAGCGCGGCCAGCTCGGCCGGGCCGGCGTCGGCGGCCACCTGCACTGCCGTCACCGGCGGTCGGGTTTCGTGCCGGGCCAGCAACCACGCGCCGATGGTCAGGCTCAACGGCAGCACCGCGCCCCGGTCCGGTTGGCCCGGCACCAACGGCACGTCCAGGTCGACACCCCACGGCTGAAGGGAACCGGTCGCCGGGGTGCGGATCGGGCCGGTCACCGGGCCGGTGCCCACCAGCACCACAATGTCCGGATCGGTGGTCAACAGCCGGCGTACGGCGGTGTCACAGGCCGCCCGCAGATCGTCCAACTCCGGCGCTGCGGAGCCGGCCACCTCGGGCACGAGCAGGGGCGGATGCGGGCAGACGGCGGCGGCGACCAGTGGCACCCGTCCACCGTAGCGGGAATCCCCGGTGCGTCTCCGCGCCGATCCGGTCATTCGGCCCCTAGGACACCGTATGGTCACGGTCGGCGATAGGCGCTCGACGCGGACCGGGTCGGACCTGTGACAATGCCGGAAGCAACTTGGCTGCGCCGTGGCGGCGACGGGGGATCGATCCCTCGACGCCGGGAGAACGAGGATGGGCACATGAGCGACTGGACTGCCTTCGGACGGGTGGACGCGGACGGCACCGTGTACGTCAAGACCACCGAGGGAGAGCGGGTGGTCGGATCCTGGCAGGCGGGAGCACCGGAGGAGGGCCTGGCACACTTCGCACGACGCTTCGCCGACCTGGTGACCGAGGTGGACCTGACCGAGGCGCGACTCAAGTCGGGTGCGGCGGACGCCGGGCACTCGTTGAGCACGATCCGGCGGATCCGGACCACGCTGCCCGAGGCCAACGTGGTCGGCGACATCGACGCGCTGGCCACCCGCCTGGACAAGCTGGCGACCCTCGCCGAGGAGAAGGCCGGCGAAGCGCGCGCCGCCCGGGACGCCGCTCGAGGCGAGGCCCTGGCCCGCAAGACCGCGCTGGTCGAGGAAGCCGAGAAGCTGGCCGCCGAATCCACCGGGTGGAAGACCGCCGGTGACCGGCTCAAGGAGATCCTCGACGAGTGGAAGACCATCCGCGGGGTCGACAAGAAGGCCGACGGTGAGCTGTGGAAGCGGTTCGCCGCCGCCCGGGACGGCTTCACCCGCCGCCGCGGCGCCCACTTCGCCTCCCTCGACTCGCAGCGCAAGCAGGCCCAGACCGCCAAGGAGGAGTTGGTCGCCGAAGCGGAGAAGCTCGCGGACTCCACCGACTGGGCCGCCACCGCCAACCAGCTCAAGGACCTGATGACCCAGTGGAAGGCTGCCCCGCGCGCCTCCAAGGAGGCCGAGCAGAAGCTCTGGGAACGGTTCCGGGGTGCGCAGGACGCCTTCTTCAGCAAGCGCAGTGAGGTCTTCTCCGCACGGGACAACGAGCAGCGCGGCAACCTGGAGCGCAAGCAGGCCCTGCTCGCCGAGGCCGAGGCGTTGGACATCGACGCCGACCCGAAGGGGGCCCAGGCCAAGCTGCGGGAGATCCAGGCCCAGTGGCACGAGGCCGGCCGGGTGCCCCGCGAGGCGGCCGCCGGGCTGGAGCGTCGACTGCGCGTCATCGACGACAAGGTCCGTGACGTGATGGACTCGGCGTGGCGCCGCACCACCAAGGAGGACAACCCGCTGCTCGCCCAGATGCGGGCGCAGGTGGCGGAGGCCGAGGACCGGCTGGCCCGGGCGCAGAGCGCCGGGGACGCACGCCGGATCAAGGAGGCCGAGCAGGCCCTCGCCTCCAAGCGGCAGTTCCTCCAACTCGCCGAGCAGGCCGGCTGAGCTGACGACGTCCGGAGCCCCCGGCCCTTCACGGGTCCGGGGGCTCCCGCGTGTCCGGCCTCCGACAACCGCGCCCACACACGCCCGAATCCCCCGCGCCCCGCGCTCCGAACACCCGCGCCCCGTCCGCCGAACCCCCGCTCACCCGAGCCCGCGTCGCCGCTACCGCGTCAAGATGCGCGCAATTTCCCGGATGTTGCTGCCTCGGACAGGCGGGAGACAGCAACATCCCTGATGTTGCGCCGCTGGGGACGCGTTGTGACGGACGCTCGACGCGGGCAGCGCCACGCCACGCCGCCGGGGCGCGGGCGGGGCGGGCGAGACGGCCGCTGCGGTGCAGCGCGGGGCGGGGCGGGGCGGTGCCGATGGGCAGGTTGACGCATTGACGTGGGCTGATCAGAATGAGCGACGGAGCCAGGTAGGGCCACCGGCGCGAGGGCGACGAAGGCGGAGCATCCGCCGTCGAGGGTCGCCGGTGAGCTTCCGCGAGTGACCACGTCCGCGTGACATGGGCCGTCGCGTGCTGTCCGCGTACCCCTGAGGGACCGTGACGTGCGGACGGCCGCCCGCCGGCGTCGTTTCTTGACGGCGCCGGATCTCCGAAGTGGAGCTCGAATTGTTCCGTCCGAAAGCTCTCGGCGGCGCGTTCACCGCGCTCGCCACCGTCGCGGCTGGCGTGTTCCTCGCCACCGCCGTCAGCACCAGCCCGGCCGTCGCCGCCGGCACCGGTACGGGTTACTTGCATACCAGTGGCAACCAGATCGTGGACAGCACCGGTGCGACGGTGCGGTTGACCGGCATCAACTGGTTCGGCATGGAGACCGACAACAAGACCTTCCACGGGCTGTGGTCGAACAACCCGTGGCGGGGGCAGCTCGACACGATGGCCCGGTTGGGTTACAACACGTTGCGGGTGCCGTACTCGAACGACGCGCTGAAGCCGGGTGCGACCGCCAGTGGGATCAACGACTTCGTCAACCCGGACCTGATCGGGCTGTCGCCGTTGCAGATCCTGGACAAGGTGATCGACTACGCCGGCAGCAAAGGCATGCGGATCATCCTGGACCGGCACCGGCCGACGGCGGCCGGGCAGTCACCACTCTGGTACACGTCGACTGTTTCCGAGGCGACCTGGATCAACGACTGGAAGATGCTCGCTCAGCGGTACGCGGGCAACCCGACGGTGATCGGCGCCGATCTGCACAACGAGCCGCACGCGGAGGGCACCAACCCGGCGGCCACCGGCGCGTGCTGGGGATGTGGCGACACGACCCGGGACTGGCGGCTCGCCGCCGAGCGGGCCGGGAACGCCATCCTCGGTGTCCAGCCCAACTGGTTGATCTTCGTGGAGGGGGTGAGCTGCCCGAGTGGTGGCCTCTCCAACGTCTGGGACGGCGACACCAGCAACGACGAGGACTGCGGTTGGTGGGGTGGCAACCTGTCGAAGGCGGGTCAGTTCCCGGTCCGGCTGAGCGTGGCGAACCGGTTGGTCTACTCGCCGCACGAGTACGCCACCTCGGTGTACCGGCAGACCTGGTTCGACGCCCCGGACTACCCGGCGAACATGCCGGCCATCTGGGACAAGTACTTCGGTTACCTCTACAAGCAGAACATCGCCCCGATCATGATGGGCGAGTTCGGCAGCACCCTGGTCGACCCGAAGGACAAGGTGTGGCTGGAGAAGTTGATGGCGTACACCGGGACCGGGGTGACCGGGATGTCGTTCACCTACTGGTCGTGGAACCCCAACTCGGGTGACACCGGCGGTATCGCGTTGGACGACTGGACCAATGTCAACACCGCCAAGCAGGCGATCCTCCAGCCGTACCTGATCGCGCCGTCCGGTGGCGGCACCAGCGGGCCGCCGACCGGCGGGCCGACGGACCCGCCGACCGGTGCCTGCACGGCCACCTACCGGCAGGTCAACGCCTGGCAGGGCGGCTTCCAGGGCGAGTTGACGGTGAAGAACACCGGCTCGGGCGCGGTGAACCCGTGGTCGGTCACCTGGAGTTGGCCGTCCGGGGTGACGTTGGGCAGTGGTTGGAACGCCACTGTCACGCAGTCCGGTACGACGGTGACCGCGGCGGCTCCGAGCCACGCTCCGTCCCTGCCGGCAGGCGGCTCGGTCACGGTGGGCTTCACCGCCAACGGCACGGCGAGCGCGCCGGGCACTGTGAAACTCAACGGCACCGCCTGCTGATCCACCAGGACGGCCGGTGCGTTGCTGCCGGGGCGGCCGGTGTGCAGCGCATCGGCCGTCCCGGCCATTTACATTCAGATTCTTCTATGTTTTCATCGGGAAAGCGCTTGCCTCTTCGTTGGTGGGTGCGAGCGCGGGAGCCGCTCTCCTTCACGAACCTGCACCGGCGGACCCGAGGACCACTGGTCCCGGCCGAGATTCGCCGCCCACGGGCATGGGCGTCGCGACACCTCCGTCCGCCTCATCGAAAGGAAGCAGCATGCGCACAGGACGGCGTCGAATGACGCTGATCGCCACCACTGCCGCAGCCACCGCCACAGTGGTCACCGCCGGGCTCCTGACCTCCGTGTCCGCCCAGGCGGCCGCCGGCTGCCAGGTGGCCTACTCGGTCGCCAGCCAGTGGCCGGGTGGATTCACCGGCAACGTCACAGTCACCAACCTCGGCGACCCGGTCTCCGGGTGGACATTGCGCTGGTCGTACGGGGCCGGTCAGCAGACCAGCCAGGCGTGGGGCGCCACCGTCACGCAGAGCGGCAGCCAGGTCTCCGCGACGAACGTCGACTACAACGGCAACCTGGCGACGAACGCCAGCGCCTCGTTCGGCTTCAACGCGAGTTGGAACAACTCCAGCAACCCGGCTCCGAGCAGCTTCAGCCTGAACAACGTCGCCTGCACCGGCAGCACCACACCGACCACCCCGCCGCCGACCACCCCGCCACCGTCGAGCACTCCCCCGCCCGGCCAGCAGCCCTCGGCGCTGGTCGGCTGGGCCACCCAGAACGGCGGCACCACGGGTGGCGGCAACGCCGCCACGACCACCGTCAGCAACGCCTCGGGCCTGACCAGCGCGCTGAACGCCACCGGCGCCGCAGTCATCCGGGTGACCGGGACGATCACCTGCTCGGGGATGCTGCGGGTCCGGTCCAACAAGACCATCATCGGCAACTACGGGGCGACGATCGTCGGCTGCGGGCTCAACATCAGCGGTGACCGCAACGTGATCATTCGCAACCTGACCTTCCGCAACTGGAACGACGACGCGATCAACGTGCAGGAGTCGGCCACCAACATCTGGATCGACCACAACAGCTTCAGCAACGGGTACGACGGCGCCGTCGACATCAAGCGCGGCTCGGACTTCGTCACCGTCTCGTGGAACCGGGTCTTCAGCCACGACAAGACGATGCTGCTCGGTCACAGCGACGACAACGCCAGCCAGGACGTCGGTCACCTGCGGGTGAGCTACCACCACAACTGGTTCGACGGCAGCAACCAGCGCAACCCCCGGGTGCGCTTCGGCAACCCGGTGCACGTCTACAACAACTACTACCGGGCCAACGGCGGCTACGGCGTGGCGTCCACCGAGAACGCCGGCGTGCTCGTCGAGGGCAACTACTTCGAGAACGTGGACGACCCGTACCACCTCGGCGAGGGGGACTCGGGGCCCGGCAGCCTTGTCGCCCGCAACAACCACTTCGTCAACTCGCCCACCGGCCAGACCGGCGGCAGCGTGGCCAGCATCCCGTACTCGTACCAGCTGGACACCGCGAGCAACGTCAAGTCCATCGTGACGGCGGGCGCCGGCGCCGGCAAGATCACCGTCTGACCACGGAGGGGCCCCTGGTCGAGGGGCCCCTCCGCGCGGTCAGTGGGTGGCGCAGCCAGCGGCGGGGGCAGCCACGACCGGCGGTGCGCCGATCGTCGGCAGACCGAGCAACACCCCAGGGGTACGCGGGGAGCGCCCCGCCTCGGCCGCGTCACCGGCCCGGGTGCGACGGTGCGCCACCGGCGCGCCGTCGGCGTTCAGGTGGTGCGGCGCGGCGTACGTCACAGTGGTGTGCACGATGTCGCCCGGCCGGATCTGACCGGCCAGGGACTCCCCGCCGGCGGTCTCCGTCGCGAAGTGCACGAGTCGACCGTCGCGGGCCCGACCGGACATCCGGCCGGTCCGCTCGTCCTTGCGGCCCTCGCCGACCGCGACCAGCACCTCGACGGTCTCACCGACGAGGCGCTTGTTCTCCGCCCAGGTGATCTCCTCGACGCATGCGATCAACCGCTCGTAGCGTTCCTGCACCACCTGCTTGGGTAGCTGGTCGTCCATCGTCGCGGCGGGCGTGCCGGGCCGCTTCGAGTACTGGAAGGTGAAGGCCGAGGAGAACCGTGCCTCCCGGACCACGTCCAGGGTGCGCTGGAAGTCGGCCTCGGTCTCACCGGGGAAGCCGACGATGATGTCGGTGGTGATCGCCGCGTCCGGCATCGCCGCGCGGACCTTCTCGATGATCCCCAGGTAGCGCTCGGAGCGGTAGGACCGGCGCATCGCCCGGAGCACGTCGTCGGAGCCGGACTGCAACGGCATGTGCAGCGAGTGGCAGACGTTCGGCGTCTCGGCCATCGCGGCGATGACGTCGTCGGTGAAGTCCTTCGGGTGCGGGCTGGTGAACCGCACCCGCTCCAACCCGTCGATGTCGCCGCAGGCCCGCAGCAGCTTGCCGAACGCGTACCGGTCGCCGAACTCCACGCCGTACGAGTTGACGTTCTGCCCGAGCAGGGTCACCTCCAGCACGCCCTCGTCGACCAGGGCGCGCACCTCGGAGAGGATGTCTCCGGGGCGTCGGTCCTTCTCCTTGCCGCGCAGCGCCGGCACGATGCAGAACGTGCAGGTGTTGTTGCACCCAACCGAGATCGACACCCAGCCGGCGTACGTGGACTCGCGGCGGGTGGGCAGCGTGGACGGGAAGACGTCGAGGGACTCCAGGATCTCCACCTCGGCGGCGGCGTTGTGCCGGGCCCGCTCCAACAGCACCGGCAGCGCGCCGATGTTGTGGGTGCCGAAGACGACGTCCACCCAGGGGGCCTTGCGGACGATGTCGCCCCGATCCTTCTGGGCGAGGCAGCCACCGACAGCGATCTGCATCCCGGGGTGCTTGTCCTTGACCGGGCGCAGGCGACCGAGGTTGCCGTAGAGCCGGTTGTCCGCGTTCTCCCGCACCGCGCAGGTATTGAAGACCACGATGTCCGGGGTGTCGTCGCCAGCGGGTGCACGCTCGTATCCCGCCTGCTCGAGCAGGCCGGAGATGCGTTCGGAGTCGTGCACGTTCATCTGGCAGCCGTACGTGACGACGTTGTAGGTCCTAGCCACCCTGTTGGTGCCCCTTCCCCTCGGGCTACCAGGGTAGCGGCCCGGCCCGGGGGGACCTCCGACCGGCTTTGTCCGGTCCTGCGGCGTTGACCCGGCGGCCCATGGTGAGGGTTTACGGCGGACAGTACGCTTCGGCACAGAACGTGACCCCGGGCGATTCGGGGTCTTCGTACTCAGGGCCGCTGCGCGGCTCCGCTCAGCCGGGCAGCGCAGAACGACCCGCGGGAGGCCACACGTGACGCGACAAGATGCGGCACAACGCACCGTCATGACGCCGGACGGACGGCACCTCGCCGTGGAGACCTCGGGCGCGCCAGACGGGCCCGTGGTCTTCCTGCTGCACGGCACCCCGGGCGGCCGCAGCGGCCCCCGACCCCGCGGCATCGTCATCTACCGCCTCGGCGTGCATCTCGTCTGCTACGACCGACCCGGGTACGGCGACTCCGACCGGCACGAGGGGCGGCGGGTGGCCGACGCCGCGACCGACGTGGCGGCGATCGCCGACGACCTCGGCATCGAGCGGTTCTCGGTGGTGGGCCGCTCCGGTGGTGGGCCACACGCCCTGGCCTGCGCCGCGCTCCTGCCGGACCGGGTCACCCGGGCCGCCGTACTGGTGGGGCTCGCCCCGGCCGGCGCGCCCGACCTGGACTGGTACGCCGGGATGGCCGAGACGAACATAAAGGACTACGGGCAGGCCGACGGCGACCTGGCCGCGCTCATGCTCAACCTCAAGGTTCGCGCGGACGAGGCCCGGCGGGACCCGATGACGCTGCTGGACTTCCTCCGCCCCCAGTTGCCCGGCGAGGACATCCGGGTCGTCGACGACCTCGCGATCCGCCGGCTGCTCACCGACATGTACGCCGAGGCGCTGCGACACGGCCCAGAGGGTTGGATCGACGACGTGCTGGCGATACGGCGTGGCTGGGGGTTCGACCTGAGCGCCATCCGCGCGGAGGTCCGGCTCTGGCACGGCGAGCAGGACCGCTTCTCCCCAATGGAGCACTCGCACTGGCTCGCCTCGCGGATCCCGCGCGCCGAGGTGCAGGTGCAGCCCGGGGCCGCGCACTTCGGGGCGGTGGAGATCCTCCCGCAGACCCTGGCCTGGCTGGCCACGCCGACCCTCGCGACCAGCCCGGGGCTCTGAGCGCCCGGCCCGGCCGGGACCGGTGGGTCGGCCCGACCGGCCGCCCGCCGAACGCCCGCTCAGATGGTGTGTGGGTCGATCACCCGGACCACGAACCGCCGTTCGCGCAGGGTCTGCACGGTCGGGTGCTCCACGCCAATCACCTCGGCCAGCCGGTCCGCCACGACGTCGACGTCCTCGGCGCTGCTGTCGCCGGCCCGCTTCGCCACCAGGGCGAGATCGCCGAGGCAGCGGAGCGTGTCGGGGTGCTCCGCGCCGATCACCGTGGCCAGCCGGCCGGCGGTCTCCCGCAGCCGGTCCCGTGCCAACTCCCAGTCACCCTCCTCGGCGAGGCACACCGCCTGGTTGATCTCCGCCGCGAGGGTGTGCGGGTGGTCGGGGCCGAGCACCTTGCGCAAGTCACCGACCGCCCGGGCCGCCGACGCGAGCGCGTCGGACCTGCGGCCGAGCGCGCGTTCCGCCGCCGAGATGTTGCTCACCGTCGCCAAGACGTGCGGGTGCTCCGGGCCGAGCCGGAGCACCTCCTCGAACGCTTGGCGCACCGCGGTCAACTCGGTCAACGCCCGGGCCGCATCACCGACAGCCAACAGGTTTGCCGCGCGGCTCGATCGGCACGCCACCGTGTCCGGGTTGTCCGACCCGAACCGTTCGTCGAACTCGCGGTACGCCGTCTCGAACATCGGCGCCGCCTCGCTCCCCCGGCCGCAGCTGCGGAGGGACACCGCCAGGTTGACCTGCGCCGCCAGAGTCTGGCCGTCATCCGGACCGAGCACCTCGCAGTAGGTGTCGTACACCGTACGCAGCAGGGTTGCCGATCTCTCGTACTCGCCTGCCTCCCGCAGGTCGCTGCCCAGCCGTACGGCAGAGACGAGGGTGTACGGATGAGTGGGGCCGAGCACCAACCGCCGCCGCTGGTGCACCTCGTCGTCCCATCGACGGGCGGACCGGTAGTCACCGACCAGCCGGTACGACACGGCGAGGTTGTTGGCCGCACTCAACGTCCGGGGGTGGTCCTCGCCGAACACCTGCAACCAGGAGGCGTAGGTGGAGCGGTCCCGTTCCAGGGCCTCGGCGTAGCGACCGAGCGCTCGCAGGTCACCACCGAGGCTGCCGGCGGTCATCAGACTGTGCGGGTGCAGGGGGCCCAGGAGTCGGCGTTGCTCGGCCAGCACCGCCTCGTCCAGGTCCCGGGCCTCGTTGAACCGGCCCAGGCTGCGCAGGATATTCGCCCGGTTGAACCGCAGGTGCAACAGTTGGCGGCCCAGCGCCGACGCCTCGACCTCGTCGTGCGTGTCCCCGAGCCTGGCACTCCAGGTGTCGTCCACCTCCTGGCTGAATCCGTCGGCCTGATCCAGACCACCGCGCTGCCACAGATAGCGGACGCGGTCGATCAGCAGCTGGCACACCGACTCATCGGGGCAGGTCAGCGCCTCGGAGACCTCCAGGTGCGGCCAGAGCATGCGTAATCGAGCCCAGGTGGTCGGGCCGTCCACGTCGCCACGGGGTCGGGACGCGGCCAGCACCAGGTGCACCTGGTGTCGAGCGGCGGTGATCTCGTCGTCGGTCATCCGGTCGCGGACCACCGCCTGCAACAGCCGGTGCACCTGGACCCGACCGCCCTGAACGTCCAGTTTCAGCAGTGCCAGGCGGTTGATCTGCTGGACCAGGGCGCCGCGCACGAGCCGCTCCGACACCGACGGGTCGAACGGCACAAGGGCCTCCGCCATCTCGTCGCTGTAGATGAGTTCGAGGGCGATCTCCGGGGCCAGCACCGAGCAGAGCTGCAACAGCCGGTACGCGGCCGGCGCCTGGTCGAGCAGCCGGTTCAGCGACAGATCCCAGGTCGCCTCCACGGAGAGCGCGCTGGGTCCGTGCCGCTCGATCTGCCGCAGGTAGTCGGCCACCGATATGCCGGTGTCGGCGAGCCATGCGCCCGCCGCAGCCACCGCGATCGGCAGGTCGCCGAGCGCCTCGGCCACCCGGTCGGCCTCGTCGGCGTTGATCGTGGGCACCCGCTGGGCGAGGTGCGCCACGCTCTCGGTGCGGTCGAAGACATCCACCTGGATCGGGTTCGCCCGGTCACCCCAGGCGCGGTTGCGGGAGGTCAGCAGGACGTGCCCGGGGCCCTGCGGCAGGAAGGGCTCGATCTGGTCGAGCTCTTCGGCGTTGTCGAACACGACGAGCCACCGCTCGTACGGCTCGCCACGGCCGAGTACCTGCAGCACCGACCGGACCGTGTCGGGCAGGGTCGACCCGACGGGGATGCCGAGACGAGCGGCGAGGTCGGCGAGGGAAGTGTCGACGAACTGCGGCGGGTCTGCCACGACCCACCAGACCACGTCGTACGCGGCCCTGAACCGGTGCACATATTCCAAAGCCACCTGCGTCTTGCCGACGCCGCCCATGCCCTGCAGAGCGACCGGCAGCACCACCGCGCTACCCCCGCTCTGCAACTGCGCGCGCAGCCGCGCAAGGTCGTCCTCCCGGCCGGTGAAGCGCGCGTTCCGGTTGGGAGCGTTGAAGACCAACGGCTCGGTGCCGGGGTAACGGGTGCTCCCACCCGCCGGCCCGTCCGCCGACGACGGCACCGGCCGGCCGACCAGCCGCAACACCCGCTCCACAGCGGTCGCGGCGCTCACGTTGACCAGGTTCGTAAAGCTCTGCGCCGGAAACTCCGCCAACGGGCGCAGGTCGGCGACGTACACGGCGAGGGCCGTGGAACCGGTGCTCGAGTCCCGGTCGGGCAGACCGCCGGACGGCCTCGCCACGTAGGCTGGCGAGACCACTGTCAGCGTGCGCGGGGCCGGGACGCCGGCGTCGGCCGCGGGCTCCACCACCCGCAGCCCGGCCGAGCTGAGCACCCGTTCCAGCCACTCGGCCCAGATGCTGTCCTCCGGTGCGTACCGGAGCACGATCTGGTCGTCGATCGCCTCGGTGCGGCGGCGGAAACGGGCCTTGCCCCGCTCCCGCACCGATTCGTCCATCACCGGCAGCGCGGTCACCGCGCCGTCGGTGAGGATCCCGGTCAACGTCTCGAACGCGGCCAACAACGACGTCGGCGAGCCCGGCGGGTCACCGAACGTCGCAAGTGTCTCCTCGTACGCGTAGAACGGTCGGTACGGCACCTCCACCGCAGCCCAGTAACGCCGCCGCTCCGCTTCGGTCATGCCAGCCGGCAACCCGGCGAACCGCCGCATGGCCAGCAGGCGACCCGCCTCGACCCGCTCCTTCTCCGCCTGGTCGACCCGCATCGGCACCGGCAGGACCCGGATGTCGCGCCGCCGGTACCGGTCCCGGACCGAGTGCGCCACCCGGGCCGCGCCGTCGATGCCCTGGTCGCTGAGGGTGAAGCAGTCGACAAGGGTGTCTGGCAGGTGCAGGGTGCAGATGTCGGCGATGTCGCTGAGCCCCGTCCGGCTGTCGATCAAGGTGAAGTCGTACTGGCGCTTCATGTCCGCCCGCAGCGCCTCGAAGAACTGCGCCCCACCCAGGCGGTTGTAGAAGTTGTCCCAGTCCAGCCCGCTCACCGAGACGGCGTAGTCGCTGTTCTGCCGGCCGGCGGAGAGAAAGTCGAGACCACCGCCGGCTGGGAAGTTCCAGCGCAGCGAGAACGCGTGCCGCCCGACCCGGGCGTACTGCTCCATCCAGCGGTCCGGTCGGTCGTCGACCCGGGTGGTCTCCCACTCGTAGTCACGGATCATGTCGATCACACCGCTGGTGCCCTGGATCGCCTCGGCGTCCAGGAACGGATGGAAGAAGCGGTGCAGACCGGGTGACTCGAGGTCCCAGTCGGCGACGAGCACCCGCCGGCCGCTGGCGGCCAGGATCCAGGCCACGTTGGCCAGCGCCATCGTCCGACCCGTTCCCCCCTTGAACGAGTAGAAGGTGACGATCTGGCCTTCGCGATCGCTGTTCATCGGTCTTTCCCGGAGGGACGCGGTGGGGCCGGATCATCAGGCGGGGACGCGGGGTCGGTCGACACGGTCGAGCCGGCGGTGGACAGGCCGTCACGCAAGCTCGGCACCGGCTCCGGCTGTGGTTCGAAGGGGACGACCGGGCCGTACTTGAGGAACTGCCGGCGCGCTTCGGTGACCAGCGCGGGCATCAGGTCGATGAACTCCGGCACGCTGCACGCGCGCTTCACCTGGGGCAGACCGGCGTCGTGCAGCAACTCGGTCACCTCGGTGGCCCAGCGGGTGGCGTCCTGGCTGTCGTCGTCGTCGGTGACCACCAACGGCACGACCCACTCCCGCAGGCCGTGCAGCATGCGGGCGAGCACCGCGGCCGCGGCCGGCGCCGCCGCGATCCACGGGTCGACAAGCAGCACGGCCGGCCGCCGGTCGAGCAGCGCGGAGGCCTGCGCGAAGTCCTCGGTACGGGCCGAGAGCCCGAGCCGCTCGGCGGTGCTGGCCGCGTACTCGGCGGCGGGTAGCTGCTGGCGGTGCCCGTACGGCCGCCAGAGCCGGGCGCTGGAGGCGTAGCCGGAGGGGTCGCGATCGTTCGGCAGTCGGTCCCGCGTCGGAGCCAGGACGGCCACGACGAAGTCCGGGTCGGTCGGTGCCGGGCGGACGACCTCGTCCAGGCCAGGCACCCTGGACGGGCCGATCGGTCGCCGCTCGGCAGTGTGCACTATCCGGCTCGCCAGGCGGCTCAGCAGCAGCTCGTACTGCGCTCGGTAGGGGGCCAGCATGCAGAACGCGCGCAGGCCGTCGGCAGCGTATTCCGGGACGTCCCGGCCCAGGTCCAGGGCGCCGTCCAACTCCGGATGGTCCTCCCACGGCGGGAACGGGATCCACAGCACCGGAGTGAGGTGGCCGGCGGTGACCCGGGCCGGCCCGGCGGCGGCCAGCCGGGCGCGGAAGGACTCCTGCTCCCCCAGCGCCCAGGGGCGACTGAAGTAGCCGGGTGAGTAGAGCGGGACGAAGACCTCGGCGTCACCGAGCGCATCGGCGAGGGCCGCCTTCCAGTCGGCACCCAACGGGATGTGCTGGTCGAAGAAGCCGATCCGCATGCCGGCGACAGGCCGAGCCTGACGCCGCACCTCGTCGGTGAGGTCGGCGAAGAACTGGCCGACCCAGACGTCGGCGCCGGCACGGGCGCCCGGCGGCGGCGCCGAGTGGGCGTAGCTCAGGAAGAAGTACGTCCCGCGCGCTCCCGGTCGGCGCCGGTCCGTCGGCGGGCTCACTCCTGCTCCCGGCCACACCAGGCACTGCCGAGCAGCGCGCTGGACACCAGCGGAACGAAGACCTGGCAGGTGCCGGCGGCTTGGAGCATCTCTGGGCTCCAGCGTTCCCCGTCAGCGGTGGAGGTGTCCAGGAAGCCGGCGTTCGCCCCGGTCACCGGGCCGACCTGTTCGCTGACGTGGACGGAGAGGCCTTCGAAGAAGCGGGAGACGTACTCGGCGGGTTCGCCGGTTGCGCGGCCGACCGGCGCTCGTGAACAGCTGATGAGTGGGGCGCGTGCGCTGGAGGGCGCATCCACTGTGCTCACCGCTGCCCCTCCGCCCTCCCCACGCGGCCGGAACATCAGCGTAGTCCCCGCGTCAACGTTGCGCTGCCAACCGGTTCGTGGCGAACCAGGCAGTCGCGAAGTCGACAGTGGCCCGCGCCGGCAGCAGGCGGGCGTCGGACCGCCCCACCCGGCCGTGCCGCACCAACGGTGTCTCGTCGAGCGCGGCACCGACCTGTGGGAAGTCACGGTCGTCCAGGTCGAGGGCCCGGAAGTCGAGGCGGACCCGCCGCCCGTCGACGAGCCGGAAGCAGCGGTAGTCGCGCTGGGGCGGCGGCGCCGGCAGCCGGTACTCGGCCAGGTGCAGTGCGGTGCACGCCTCGTAGCCGAGGCCGAGCAGCAGGATCTGCCCGTCCGCCGCGTAGAGGCCGCCGATCGGTGACCGCTCCCCCAGGTGGCAGGTGAGGTCATGGCCATCGGTGAGCTGCCGGGCCCTCGCGCCGAGCGCGACGAACGAGGTCTGCGGATGGTCGCTGCGGATGGCGCCGGGACTGCACCGGACGTACTCGGCGAGCGCACCCATCCGCTGGGAAGGGGTGGTCCGGCGGTCCCAGCCCGGTAGCGCCGCCTCGTACCGTTCGCGCTGCTCCGGGCCCATGCCCGCGACGGCCGCCAGGTGGGCCCGGGAGGTGGTCGAGTTGCCGTCGTTGTGGGTGGGCACCAGCAGCGTGCCGGCCGGGCCGAGGACGTCGCGCAGCGCGCCGGCGAGGGTCGCCGGGCCGTGCTCCAGCGGACCCACCCGACGGAGGCCGCAGTGCACCAACAGGCACGCCCCCGGGCGTAGGCCCAGCGCCCGCAGGTCATCGGCGATGCGGAGATGGTCCGGTGTGGACGGAAGACGCTCAGCCGGCTCCGGCACGGGTTTCCTCCAGGGCGTGGCGCAGCCGGCCCACGAACCGCTCACCCGCCGCGGTGAGCGACCGGCTGGCCAGCAGCGCGTCCGCACCGTCCCGGGTCCACGCCAGGAAGTGGGCAGCGTGCGCCGACGCGTCGCCGCCGCCGGTGACCGCCCGGGCTTGCCAGACCTGGGTGATGGCGAGGTGGGCGTAGACGCCCTGCAGGACGCCCTCCGGTGGCCTCGGGTCGGGGCGCCAGGGCACCCGGATCCGGGTGCCCTCACCGGGTCCCACAAGGTCGCAGAGGTCGAGGGCCGCACCCAGCTTCGCGTGCTGCCACTCGTGCACGAGCAGCACCGCCATCGTCTCCGGGTCGGGATGGGGGGTGACGGCGACCGCGCCGAACGCGTGCCGGGCGGTCGCGCTTCGCAGGGGTCGCGCCGGGTCGGGCGCCAACGGGACGACGGCACGCAGGCCGCCGTCGAGCGCCGCCGCGTGCGCCGGCACGTCCCGGTGCACGACCCGCCAGGCCTGCGCCAGGGTACGGCCCAACGCCCGCGCGGCCGGCAACTCCAGGCGCGGTTGCACCGGCTGGCCGTAGCAGTCGCGGTACGGGTCGCCATCCTCGATGAGCAGCCGGCCACCGGGCACCGACACGTCGCGCGTCGGTTGCCAGCCGGGCGACGGTGGTGCCGTCGGATCGAGCAGCACCACCTGCTCGACCGACCCACTGCGGACCCGGAACTCGCCGGGCCGCGCGGTCACCTCGGCGCTCCCACTGAGGCCGGGCAGCACCAGGCTGCCAAGCGTGGGCACCGTGATCGTGTCGGCCCACACCGGGACCCGCACCGCAGCAGCGACGCCTGCCCGCAGGGCCGCTGCGAGGGCGAAGGCCGGCAGGGGGTCGCCCGGCGCGCTGGGTCCGGTCAGGGCCGACGTGTCGAGGCGATGCACCAGCGCGGGCCGGGCGAAGGGGTGCGCCAGGACTGCCCGGACCGCCTCCGGCGCCGCCTGGTCGAGGTGAACGAGCAACTCCCAGGCGGCGATGGCGCCGGACCGGCCGCGGCAGGCCGCCAGCAGCGCCCGGGTGAGAGAGAGCTGGGTGGCGGCGAGCAGCCGGAGCGTCTCCGCCGACCCGTACCCGGTGGCCAGGTCGTCGAGCACCTCGTCAACGGGCGAGGTGGTGGACTCTGCGCCCGACAGCGATGAGCTGGCCTGCCTCTGCCGCGGCACGGGTGCGGTGGGCGGCGGGTGGGCGCCCACGGTGTCGACCAGTCGGAGCAGGTCGGCGCAGTACACCGAGGGGTTGTCGAAGCCGGAGCCGGTGCGCCAGCGGTGGGCGTACAGGCCGCCGCCGCACCTGTCGACCACCGGGCAGGCCCGGCAGGTCGCGCAGAGCCCGGCCACGCCGTCCTGCCGAACCGCGACCCCGGGGTGCCGCGCGACCTCGTCCACCGAGTGGTCGAACACGTCGAATCCGGTGCCGGCCGCGCCGTGGTAGGCGGTCTTCAGCGAGTCGACCTGCTCCCAGGTCCCGTCCGCCTCGACGACCAGCACGTCGGCCGGGGCCACGCCGAACGCCTCGGTGCCGCCACCACCCGGGAGCAGCGCCTCGAACATCCGGATCGGCACCGGACGCCCGTCGTCCACCCACCGCCGGTGAATCCGCCCCAGCCAGTCCGCGTACGGGGTCGGCTCGGGGCCAGGGCGCTGCGGCGGATGGTCCCAGGTGGCGTGGGGCAGCAACAGGTCGACGCGGGGCGGGCTCTCGGCCAGCAGCGCCTCGTACACCCGGTCGGGATCGTTGCGGACGTCGATCGTGCAGAGGATGCCGGCGTAGCTGGCGCGGTGTTCCGGTCGACGGAGCAGGGCCAGCGCCCGGCGGACGTGCTCGTGGCTGCTGCCGCCGTGGGCGAAGAACCGGTGGCGGTCGTTGGCGGCCCGGTCGCCGTCGAAGGACACACCGACCCGCACGTCGTACTCGACGAACAGCCGGCACAGCTCCTCGTCGAGCAGCACGCCGTTGGTCTGCATGCGCAGGTCGAGTCGCGTCCAGGGGGTGATCGCCGCGCGCAGCTCGGCCAGCACCTCCCGCAACCCCGCGGCCCCCAGCAGCAACGGCTCACCGCCGTGCAGCACCACATGCACGACCGGCAACTCGTGCTCGCGGGCATGCTCGGCGATCCGCTGCGCGACGGCCCGAACCGTGGCCAGCGTCATCCGCACCGGTCGACCGCGCCAGGTCTGGTCGGCGTGCTGGTAGACGTAGCAGTGGTCGCAGCTCAGATCGCACCGACTGTGCACCTTCAGCACGAACTGGCTGATCCGCCGGCAGGGGCCGCCCACTCCGAGTGGGTCGCACCGGCAGACCATCGGTCAGATGGACGAGTTGAAGGCGGCGACGGCCACGGTGCCGGACGGCACGGAGTCGTTGGCGACGACCCGCCTGCGCACCGCCTCGACCAGATCGGCGTGCTCGACGGCGATCCGGTCCAGTGGGGTGTGCAGGCTACGGGTGAGATCGTCTAGGTCGGGACGGGACGGGCGGGTGGGTGCATGGTCCACAATGAGTCTCCGGGGGCCCGGGGCGCTGGAAGCGCGAGCGGCGGATGTGGCTCGAACGGCTCTGGTCCGTGATCAGGATAGACAAATATCGACCAAGTGTCACCGTCGGTACCATCGCCTGTACGGCGAGTGGCAGCCCCTCGATGGACGAAGGAGGAACTCACATGTGCCGGAGCATCAAGACGCTGCGTGAGCCGTTCACCCCGCAGGTGACCGACGCGGACGTCGAGGCGGCAGCGTTGCAGTACGTCCGGAAGATCTCTGGCTTCCGGGCGCCCGCCGCGCACAACGCCGCCGCGTTCGACGCCGCGGTGGCCGCCGTGGCCGAGGCGACGCGGGTCCTGCTCGACCAACTGGTGGTGCGGGGCACCACCGACCGGTCGGCCACCGCCGCCAACTGATCGCCGCTGACCGGTTCGGCACCCGGCCGGGCCTGACCCTGAGAAGGGTCAGGCCGCGGCGAGCACCGGTGCGACAGTGTCGGGCGCCCAGCGCGAGCGGTGACACTGCGACCAGCCCCGACAACCCGGGTCACCCAGCGAGCAGAGCCGCAGCCTGCTGAGCACCTCACCGTCCTCGGTGTCCCGCACGTCGAAGTGCACCGGACGGACCGTGCCGTCCGGAGCGACGAGCAGGTGCCGGCCCGCGTCGAGCGTGTCGTCGCGCAACAGGCAGTTGCGGCCCAGCAATCGGGCCAGTGCGGCGATGCTCGCGTGCTCGGAGAGCTGCTCGGGCACTCCGTAGCAGTCCACCACCGTCGCGAATTCGCCCGGCGCCTGCCAGACGTCACACACCACCGCGTACGCCGGCAGCCGCGCCGGGTCGGCCACCGCCAGCGGCATCACCACCCGACCAAGCGCCTCTGCCAGCGCCGGGTAGACCTCCACGGGTTGAGCCCCGTCGATTCTCCAGTTCCACAGCTCGGTCATTCCGCCTCCTCGCTGCGTTCGTCCCCACCGGCCTCCGGATCGGGCCTTACACACGATGGTGGGGGGCATTTGACCCCAGCCGGGGGCAAGTTACCGGTCTGTGACCATTAAGGGCAAAATTTCCCTGAGCGGCATTGCTCGGAGTAGCGGGAAGGTGACATTTTATCGGGTATCGTGCGGTATTCGCACCACCACGACCGCGTGTCCCGCAGCGGGTCGACCGCCCTCGGTTCAGCGCAGGACGATCAGGTGTTCCCCGCGGGGCAGCAACTCGCCCACCACCACAGCGCCGGGCACCTCGCCGGCGACCAGCAGGCCACCTGAGGTCTGCGCGTCGGCCAGCAGCAGCCGCTCCGCCTCGTCCGCCGCGCCGAAGTCGGTCCACTGGGTCACCCACTCCAGGTTGCGCCGGCTGCCGCCGCTGACGAACCCGTCGCGCAGCGCCTCCCGCGCGCCGGCCAGATAGGGCACCCGGGCGGTGTCGATGGCCACCGTGACCTGGCTGGCCCGGGCCAGCTTCGAGGCGTGCCCGAGCAGCCCGAACCCGGTCACGTCGGTGCCGCACCGGATCCCGGCGGCGACCGCCGCGCGGGCGGCCTCCCGATTGAGCGCGCTCATCGTGGCCACCGCCTCCGGGAAGCTCTCCCCGGTCGCCTTGTGCCGGGTGTTCAGCACACCCACACCGAGCGGCTTGGTCAGCGACAACGGCACTCCGGCCCGACCGGCGTCGAGAGTGATCAGCTCCTCGGGGCGGACCGTGCCGGTGACCGCGAGACCGTACTTCGGGCCGTCGTCGTCCACGCTGTGCCCGCCGGCCAGGTGACAGCCGGCCTCCCGCGCCACGTCCTGGCCGCCGCGCAGCACCTCGCGGGCCAACTCCAGCGGCAGCACGTCGCGCGGCCAGCAGAGCAGGTTGAGCGCCACCAACGGGGTGCCGCCCATCGCGTACACGTCGGAGAGCGCGTTGGCCGCGGCGATCCGGCCCCAGTCGTACGCGTCGTCGACCACCGGGGTGAAGAAGTCGGCGGTGCTGACGAGGCCGGTCCGCTCATCCAGGCGCACCACCGCCGCGTCGTCGCCGTGGTCCAACCCGACCAGCAACTCGGCGGTGCCGGTCGCCGGGCCGAGACCGGCCACCATGATCTCCAGCTCGCCCGGCGGGATCTTGCAGGCGCAGCCACCGCCGCGGGCGTACTTGGTCAACCGTACGGGTTCGGTCATCCACCCATGATCGCGACAAGGTGCCACGATCGCCACCGCCACCACCCATCCGGTGACCGAAATCGGACGCCTGAGAACGATCGTGACCGGTGTTACCGCTCCGTGACCCGCTGGGTTGCGTTCTGCCACATCAGGCCGCCTACAGTGGCCGCACCGGGGGTCAACCGACCCCGATCCGGGAGACGACAGGGGACGGTGGACGACGTGACGACGGGCGAACCGCTCATCGTGCTGGACGCGGTCAACAAGTGGTTCGGGCCGCTGCACGTGCTGGACGACGTCTCACTGTCGGTGGGTCGGGGCGAGGTGGTCGTGGTGATCGGCCCGTCCGGCTCCGGCAAGTCGACGCTGTGCCGCACGATCAACCGACTGGAACCGATCAACTCGGGCACCATCACCTTCGATGGTCAGCCGCTGCCGGCCGAGGGCAAGCCCCTCGCGAAGCTGCGCAGCGAGGTGGGCATGGTCTTCCAGTCCTTCAACCTCTTCGCGCACAAGACCATCCTGGAGAACGTCACCCTCGGCCCGATCAAGGTCCGCAAGGAGAAGCCGACCGCCGCTCGCGAGCGCGGCCTGGCCCTGCTCGACCGGGTCGGCATCGCCAACCAGGCGGACAAGTTCCCGGCCCAGCTCTCCGGCGGCCAGCAGCAGCGGGCGGCCATCGCCCGGGCGCTGGCCATGCAGCCCAAGGCGATGCTCTTCGACGAGCCGACCAGCGCCCTGGACCCGGAGATGGTCGGGGAGGTCCTCGACGTGATGACCTCGCTGGCCAGCGACGGCATGACGATGGTCGTGGTGACCCACGAGATGGGCTTCGCCCGGCACGCGGCGAACCGGGTCATCTTCATGGCTGACGGGCAACTGGTCGAGGACGCCCCACCGGCGGAGTTCTTCGCGAACCCGCGCAGCGAGCGGGCCCGAGACTTCCTCTCCAAGATCCTCACGCACTGAGCGTCCGTAGTGGAGCGCGCCGTACTCGGTGGGCTCCGTTGAAGAAGGAGAAGAGTATGCGTATCAAGCGCGTTGCGGCAGTCGCCGCGGTCGCCGCTCTGGCGCTCGGCCTCACCGCCTGCGGTGGCGACGACGGCGGGGAGGGCACCGGCGCTGGCAGCAAGTCCTTCACCGCCGGCACCACCATGGAGAAGCTGAACAAGGCCCAGAAGATCAAGGTCGGCACCAAGTTCGACCAGCCCGGCTTCGGCCTGAAGGGCCTGTCGGGCAAGCCGGAGGGCTTCGACGTCGAGATCGCGAAGATCATCGTCAAGGAGCTGGGCATCCCCGAGGACAAGATCGAGTGGGTCGAGGCCCCCTCGAAGGTCCGCGAGGACGTGATCGTCAACGGCACTGTCGACCTGGTCGCGGCGACCTACACGATCAACGACAAGCGCAAGGAGCGGATCGCCTTCGCGGGCCCGTACTACGAGGCCGGCCAGAACATCCTGGTCAAGAAGGACGACACCACCATCACCGGTCCGGACTCGTTCAAGGACGGCACCAAGAAGGTCTGCTCCGTCACCGGCTCGACCCCGGCCGAGACGATCAAGCAGTACGTCAAGGACGTCGGCACCCAGCTGGTGCTCTTCGACACCTACGACAAGTGCCGGGACGCCCTCAAGGGTGGCCAGGTCAACGCCGTCACCACGGACAACGTGATCCTGCTCGGCTACATCGCCAAGGACGAGGCGTCGTTCAAGCTGGCCGGCAGCAACTTCACCAAGGAGCCGTACGGCATCGGGGTGAAGAAGGAGGACGCGGACTTCCGCAGCTTCATCAACGACACGCTGGACAAGGCGGTCAGCGACGGCAGCTGGAAGAAGGCCTGGGACAACACCGCCGGCAAGTTCGGCGCGGAACTGGGCTCGGCACCGACCGTCAACCGCTACTGATCTGATCCTTCGATCTGGAGGGTGGGGAGGAACACCGACCCGTGAACGTGCTCATCGACAAGTTCGACGTCTTTGCGGGTGGTTTCTGGCTCACCCTCCAGATCTGCATCCTCGCCGCGATCGGTGCCCTGGTCCTGGGGTCCATCGTCGCGGTGCTGCGCATCTCACCGGTGCCGCCGCTGCGCGCGCTCGGCACCGCCTACGTGAACGTCTTCCGCAACATGCCGCTGACCGTGGTGATGTTCTTCGCCGCGTTCGGCCTGCCGGCGCTCGGCTCCAACGCGGACTTCCTCCGCATCCCGGTGCTCGACTCGCTGTTCACCCGGCTCGGCACCGACCTGCCGTACTTCCGGTTCGCACTGATCGCCCTGGTGCTCTACACCGCGGCGTTCGTCTGCGAGGCGCTGCGGTCCGGGGTCAACGCGGTGCCCGCCGGTCAGGCGGAGGCGGCGCGGTCACTGGGTCTGACCTTCGGGCAGAACCTGCGCCACGTGGTGCTGCCGCAGTCCTGGCAGGCCTCGATCGTTCCGCTCGGCTCGGTGATCATCGCGATGATCAAGAATTCGGCGCTGGCCGGCTTCTTCGGTGTGGTCGGTGACCTGTCGGCCACGGCCGACCAACTCACCGGCGCCGAGGGCTACGCCTTCATCCCGGTCGCCATCGGCATCTCGATCGGCTACCTGATCATGACCGTGCCGCTCGGCGCCCTGCTGGACCGGATCGAGAAGCGACAGGCGGTGGCCCGATGAGTCAGCAGACAAGCGTCCTCTACGACGTTCCCGGGCCGCGGCAGCGGCGGATCACCCTGATCAGCAGCATCGTCGCCGGCGTGGTTCTGCTCGTCGGGGCCTACTTCCTGATCTACCAGCCCCTGGACGAGAAGGGCCAGCTCTCGATGGAGTTGTGGGGGCCGCTGGTCGACCCCTCCAACGAGAACTTCTCCCAGGTGTGGGATCGGATCGCCCTCGGCTTCAAGAACACGCTGATCGCGGCGGCGCTGGCCATCGTCTCCTCACTGGTGATCGGCACACTGCTCGCCATCCTGCGGATCCAGCTCAAGAGCCTGACCCGGCTCCGGTTCACCGGCATGGCAACGCCGGTGGCCTACCTGCTGCGTGGGTTGAGCACGCTGCTGTCGGCAATCACCCGGGTCTGCGTCGAGGTGTTCCGCGGCCTGCCCGTTGTGATCACCATCTTCTTCGTGGCCCGCGGCTTCCCCGAGTTCGGGCTCTACTTTGACAACCTCTGGTACCTGGTCATCGGCCTCACCATCTACAACTCGGTGGTGATCGGCGAGATCCTCCGCTCCGGCATGGAGGGGCTGCCGGGCGGTCAGGCGGAGGCCGCCGCCGCCATCGGGCTCTCCCCGGCCCAGACCACTTGGATGATCCTGCTGCCGCAGTCCTTCCGGATCATGCTGCCGGCGCTGATCAGCCAGCTTGTCGTGGTGCTCAAGGACACCTCGCTGGGATTCATCATCAGCTACGAGGAGACCCTGAACATCGGCAAGCAGCTCATCGGCGTGCTGAGCAACCCGATCCAGGTCTACGTCGTGATCGCCGTGCTCTTCATCGTGGTGAACTACTCGCTGTCGAAGCTCGCCCAGTACGTCCAGGGGCGGCTCGCCCGGGGCCGCAAGACGGCCGGCACCCCGGCACAGAACCCGCCACCGGCGGCCCTGATGTCCCAGGCCGAGGGCGCGGGCGGAGGCGGCGGGGGCGTCTGAGCCACGTCACACCGACCAGAAGGCGCGAAGGCCGCCCCGAGCAGTTCGGGGCGGCCTTCGAGTATCTGCCAGTGCTTGTTCGGCGAGCGCTGCCGGCCCGACTCAGCGGGCGATCTCGGTGACCCGGGACTCGCGGACCACCGTGACCCGGATCTGACCCGGGTAGGTCAGCTCCTCCTCGATCTGCTTGGCCACGTCGCGGGCCAGCACCGCCGCCCCGATGTCGTCCACGTCGTCCGGCTTGACCATCACCCGGATCTCGCGGCCAGCCTGCATGGCGAAGACCCTGTCCACGCCGAGCTTGCCGGCCGCGATCTCCTCGATCCGCTCCAGCCGCTTGACGTACGCCTCCAGGCTTTCCCGGCGCGCGCCCGGGCGACCACCCGAGCAGGCGTCGGAAGCCTGGGTGAGCACGGCCTCGATGGTCTGCGGGGGCACCTCGTTGTGGTGGGCCTCAATGGCGTGCACCACGTCCTCGTGCTCGCCGTACTTGCGGGCCAGGTCCGCGCCGATGATGGCGTGGCTGCCCTCCACCTCGTGGGTGAGCGCCTTGCCGATGTCGTGCAGGAACGCCGACCGTTTGATGATCGGCACGTCCAACCGCAGCTCGGCGGCCATGATGCCGGCGATGTGGGCGGTCTCGACCAGGTGCTTGAGCACGTTCTGCCCGTACGAGGTGCGGTAGCGCAACCGACCGAGCAGCGTCACCAGCTCCGGGTGGATCTCGGTGATGCCGACTTCGACAAGGGCGTCCTCGGCGGCACGGAGGCAGAGCTGCTCCACCTCCTGCCGGGCCAGGTCGTAGACCTCCTCGATCCGGTGCGGGTGGATGCGCCCGTCCAGGACCAGCTTCTCCAGGGTCACCCGACCCACCTCGCGACGAACCGGGTCGAAGCAGGAGAGCAGCACCGCCTCGGGGGTGTCATCGATGATCAGGTTGACGCCGGTCACCGACTCGAAGGCGCGGATGTTGCGCCCTTCCCGGCCGATGATCCGCCCCTTCATCTCGTCACCGGGGAGGTGCAGGACGCTGACCACGCTCTCCGCGGTCTGCTCGCTGGCGACCCGCTGGATCGCGTCCACCACGATGTGCCTGGCGCGCTGCTCGGCCGTGTTGCGCGCGTCGGATTCGATGTCCCGCACGAGCAGCGCCGCTTCCCGCTTGGCAGACGTCTCGATGGCGTCGACCAGCTCCAGACGCGCGGAGTCGGCGGTGAGCCCGGCGACCCGCTCCAGCTCCCGGCGGCGCAGCTCCTCCGACTCGGCCAGCTCGGTCTCGCGCTGGGCGAGCGCGGCCTCCCGGGCGGCGAGGGCGGCCTTCGCGGCGGTGAGCTGCCGCTCCCGCTCGGCGAACCGCTCCACCTCCTCGGTGTGCATCCGCTCCCGCTCGTCCATCCGAGCTGCCCGACGTTCCACCTCGGCGGCCTGTTCCCGGGTGGTGGCGGCGAGTACGGCGACCTCCCGCTCGCCGCTGCGCCGGGCCGCCGTCCGCAACTGTTCGGCGTCCGCCTCAGCCTGCTTGTGTGCGCGCTCCAGAACGGTGTCCGCCTCGGCCCGGGCGTCGTCGAGGACCCGCCGTGCCTCGGCGCGGGCCGCCTTCGCCTCGGCCTTCCCAGCCGCCGCCTCGGTACGGGCCGCAGCGGCCGCTGACTTCGCCACGTCGATCGTGCTGTTCGCCTCGTCGGCCGCGGTCCGTAGGGCAGCGAGGGACTGCTCCTGGCGGTCCTTCTCGGCGATGAAGGCGGGATCCTCCGGAGCCGGCGCGGCGCCCATCCGGCGCAGTGTCCGGATGCCGACCAGCACGGCCCCGATCACCACCACCGCGAGGACGAGGACGGCCGCGAGGAGCACGACGTCGAACGCGTTCATGCCGGGACCCCGTCGGGTCTACCGCTGAACCTGTGCCGCCGCCCCGCCATGGCCGCCTCCCCTAACGTCGAGACCGCAGCGACCGTGCCGGGGGCACACTCCTGCGGCTGTGGACGCCCGACCGGAGCGGCTGGCCGTGGGTAGCTTTCTCCGCCGGCGGTGCCCATGGGGCAGCGTCGGCGGCCGGGTGCAGTTGTCGCAGCGTTCCGGACCGGCCTGTCCGGAACTGCCGCCAAAGGCCGCGGAGTCGGCCAAAGTGATGCTGTTCTGTTACGCGATCTATGTTGTGCGCTTAGCCTGCGCTGGTCGGGCAATGTGAGCCTGTATGGCGAGGCTAGGTCTCCGGGGGTGTTCTGGTCAAGGACTCATGATCAAACCCCCCGAACGGAGAGAAGTTGAACCGTCACCGCGCGCTGATATCTCGGCGGACAGGAGGGGACAAACTCCGCGAGGTGTGCTGAGGCCTTGACGTGTCGGGCCTGCTCAGCGCCGTCCAGCCGGCTGTCAGGCGTGGCCGACGACAAGCGAGGTGTGACGGAACCGTCTCACCAGACGTCAGCCGGCTCCGACCGCGGGCAGCCGGATCCGGCGAGATCCAGGCGCCGGTGCTCACCCCGACCGGCAGCCCCGGCCGAGCGGCACGGATCGCGGTCAGCGCGTCGGCGACCACCGCCGGCCGCAGCGACTCGGCACCGGCCTCGTCCCGGGGATGGACATGGACGGCCGCCACACCGAGCGCCGCGCAACGGACCGCGTCGGCGGCCAACTCCGCCGCCGTCAGCGGCACGGCCGGATGGGCCTCCCGGCCGTGCCCGCCGTTCAGACATGCCTTCACCATCGGGCCCGCACCTCCATCGGGAGTCGCAGCGGACCGCTCACTCGACCAGACGGTTGTCGCGCTCCAGCTCACCCTCGGCGTCGGCGAGCGCGTCGGCGTCGATCTGCTCGGCGAACTCGGCCGCCTCGGCGCTCTGCGCGGCGAGCGCGTCCTTCACCGCCCGGATGGCCACACCGGGCGGGTAACCCTTGCGGGCCAGCATGCCCACCAGCCGGCGGAAGACCGCGTCCGGCTCGCCTCGGGCGGTGCGCAGCTTGCGCTCCACTAGAGCACGGGCGGTGTCCGCCTCGGTCTCCTCGTCCAGCTCACCTAGCGCCTCGGTGGCCACCTCGCCGTCCACGCCCTTGCGGCGCAGCTCGTTGGCGAGTGCCCGGCGAGCGAGGCCGCGCCCGGTGTGCCGGCTGGACACCCAGGCCCGGGCGAACGCGGCGTCGTCGATGATGCCGACCTCGTCGTACCGGTCGAGCACCTCGGCCGAGACCTCCTCGGAGATGCCCCGCTTCGCCAACGCCCCGGCCAGTTCGGCCCGGGTGCTGGGCCGGACGGCAAGCTGGCGCAGACAGATCTCGCGGGCCACCTCGGACTCGTCGCGGGGCGTGGGCGTCGGCTCATCCGCCGACGACTCGGCCCGGCGGCCTCGGCGAGGGCGGGGCGCATCGGTGGCGTCGCCCGTACGAGGCGGACTGGCATCCCAGCCCCGCCCCGTACGAGCGCGTCGTCCTGCCATGGGTCAGCGACCGGTCAGAAGTCGACTGGCGGCAGCTCCGGGCCACCGGCGGCGTCACCCGCGCCGACCCCGACGCCGAGCTTCTCCAGGATCTTCTTCTCGATCTCGGCGGCCACGTCCGGGTTCTCCTTCAGGAACTCCCGGGCCTTCTCCTTGCCTTGGCCGAGCTGGTCGCCGTCGTACGTGTACCACGCTCCGGACTTGCGGATGATCGCCTGCTCCACGCCGACGTCGATCAGCGAGCCCTCACGCGAGATGCCCTTGCCGTACATGATGTCGAACTCGGCCTGCTTGAACGGCGCGGCGACCTTGTTCTTCACGACCTTGACCCGGGTGCGGTTACCGACCACGTCGGTGCCGTCCTTGAGGCTCTCGATGCGTCGCACGTCGAGCCGGACCGAGGCGTAGAACTTCAGCGCCCGACCACCGGTGGTGGTCTCCGGGCTGCCGAACATGACACCGATCTTTTCCCGCAGCTGGTTGATGAAGATCGCCGTGGTGCCGGTGTTGCTGAGCACACCGGTGATCTTCCGGAGCGCCTGGCTCATCAGCCGGGCCTGGAGGCCCACGTGGCTGTCGCCCATCTCGCCCTCGATCTCGGCGCGTGGCACCAGGGCCGCCACCGAGTCGATCACGATGATGTCCAGAGCGCCGGAGCGGATCAGCATGTCCGCGATCTCCAGCGCCTGCTCGCCGGTGTCCGGCTGGGAGACCAGCATCGCGTCGGTGTCGACGCCGAGGGCCTTCGCGTACTCCGGGTCGAGCGCGTGCTCGGCGTCGATGAAGGCGGCGATGCCGCCGTTGCGCTGGGCGTTGGCCACCGCGTGCAGTGCCACAGTGGTCTTACCGCTGGACTCGGGGCCGTAGATCTCGACCACCCGGCCACGGGGCAGACCGCCAATGCCGAGGGCCACGTCGAGCGCGATGGAGCCGGTCGGAATGATCGCGGTCTGGATGACCGGCCGATCACCCAACCGCATCACCGAGCCCTTGCCAAACTGCTTGTCAATCTGAGCGAGAGCAAGGTCGAGTGCCTTCTCCCGGTCAGGCCCTGCTGCCATGGTTGCCACCCCTGCCTTCGCCGGCGTCTTTGCTGAGCTTCGCGTCACGCGGACACGCTAGGCGCTAGGTCCGACAGAAAACCAGCCGACGGGCCGCGAGCTGTGGACGAGCACCCCGCTGTGGACAATAGCCGAACAGGTGTACGACTCGGCAAGCGACACGCGGGACCGACAAAAAGGCTGCTCAGCGTAGTCGCGCGGGCACCCGGTCGGGGTACGCGGCACAAACCGCCCGCCACACCACGTGCGTCTGCTCCCCCGATGCGAGGGCCTGCTCGATGGTCCGCCCGCCGAGCTGGGACAGCACCTGATCGCGGGCGATGCTGGCCGCGTAGCCGGGCCCGAACGCCTCGTCCAGCCGCGTCCAGAAGTCGGTCAGCCGCACAGTTAACAGCCCTCCTCGTCCGGTGCCCCGGTCGGCACCGGGCGCAACGCTAGCGCCACCAGGGGCGCCGCCGCGACCGCCGCGAGCAGGGTGAGCACGGGATAACCGGCGAACTGCATGACAAACCCGCTGACCACGGCGGCCACGGCCCCGGCCAACCCCATGATCAGGTCGGACAGCCCCTGCACGCTCGGCCGCACGGCGGCCGCCACCGACTCGGACAGCAGGGTCGAGCCGGCCACCATCGTCCCCGACCAGCCCAACCCGAGCAGAACCAGGCCGACCGAGAGCCGAGGCGTGTGGTGCCCGGCGGTGCCGGCGACCGCGCAGGCGGCCAGCAGCAACCCGACCCCACCGAGGATCACCGCCCGTCGACCGAGCCGGTCGGTGAGCCAACCCACCACCGGGGAGAACGCGTACATGCCGGCGATGTGCAGGCTCAGCACGATGCCGACCAGCCGCAACACGTCGGCGTCGGCGTGCGACTCACCGAGCCGGACCGGAGTCATCGCCATCACCGCCACCATCACCAGGTGACCCACCGCCACGGCGGCGATGCCGAGTCGGGCGGCGGGCTGTCCGCGTACCACCGACCAGGCCGCACGCATCCCGGCGCCGCGCGGCACGCGCACCTTGACCGGCGCGGCGGCCGGCGTCGCGCCGCCACCCGCCGCCGGCGCCTCGGCCGCCACAGCGGTCGCCGTCGCGTCGGCGGCCGGCGGCAGATCGGCGGCCGGTGCGTCGGCCGCCGCGAGCCGCCGCGCCGTGAGCAGCGGGTCGGGCCGGAGCAACCCGAGGAGTACGACGGCAGCCAGCACGAACGCGGCCGCGCTGAACGCGAACGGGCCGGCCAACGGGGGCAACCCCCACCCGGTGGTGACGCGGTCGGCCAGCGCGGCGAAGTTCGGCGCGGCCACCGCACCGATGGTGGTGGCCCAGACGATCAGGGAGAGCTGCCGCCCCCGGCGGACCGGCTCGGCGAGGTCCACGGCCGTGTAGCGGGCCTGGAGGTTCGCCGCGGTGCCCCCACCGAAGAGCAGCATGCCGAGGAAGAGCAGCGGCACCCAGCGGGTGGCCGCGGCCAGCACCACCAGCAGGCCACCGACGGCGCCGATCGCGTACGCGAGCACCAGGCCCGGCCGGCGGCCGTGCCGCGCCATGATCCGGGTGACCGGGACGGCGAGCAGCGCGGCACCGACCACCCCGGCGCTCTGCGCGACACCGGCCACCGCGGTCCCGGCGACCCGTGCCGCGAGCAGCGCGCCCACGGCGATGCCGATGGTCACGCCGATTCCGCCGATGATCTGGGTGGTGAAGAGCAGCCGCAGGGTACGCCGCTGGATCGACGCGACGTCGGGTCGGGCGACGGTACGCGGCGCGGTCAGGTCGGTCGCCATCGGCGCTCCTGTCGGAAGGGATGACTCATCCTCGCGCACCCGCGCCGACCAGCGGCAGTGGGTTTTGCCGACAGCCGAACCGACCACCTGCTCCGGTCCCGTCCGAACAGGCCCGTCTGGCCGGAACGGGGTCGCTCCCGGCACGGCCCACGCCTATGGTGCCCGGATGAGCGATGCCGGGGTGCGGTTGGTCGAACGGTTCAACGCGGCCTGGCACCGGGGCGACCTGGCCACGGTGTCGGCCTGCCTCGCCGGGGACGTAACCTACAGCCCGAGCGCCTGGAACGGGCCGGCGGTGACCCTGCGCGGTCGGGACGCGGTGTGCAGCGCCTTCGCCGACCAGCTCGGCCCCGGGCCGGCCCTCGGAGCGGTCCGATCGGCCGGCGACCGGGTCTGGTGCGAGTGGAGCTGGCCGCCGGCGGAGGACGGGACCGTGCTCCGCGGAGTGGATCTCTATCTGGTGCACGAGGGCCTGATCGCCGCCAAGGACGTGTTCAGCAAGATCACGGCGGGCGACTGAGCCGCCCTACCCCCGCGACGCTGGTGTTTCCGGTGGTTCGGGCGCGGCCAGCAGGGATGCCAGCCGACGGATCCGGGTCAGGGTGCGTGCGGCGACGGCCACACTGACGGCGGCGACCACACCGAAGATCACCGCGAACCCCTCGTTGTCGGCGGCGAGCAGAGCGAGCAGGACCAGCCCGAGGCAGATGCCCAGGATGGCCAGCAGCGCCGCCCAGGTGGCTCGCCGCTGCTCGGCCAGATAGCGGGGCAGTATGGCCCGCGTGGCCTCGTCCGCGGGCACGGTGCTGGTGTGCACTGCCTGGCGCAGCGCGTACCCCTCCGGATCGCGCCGGGCGGCCTGCTCGCCCGCGCTCCACCGACTGAAGTACACGGCGGGGCCGATCCAGACGGCGTTCAGTGCACCGTTCAGCACCGCCTCGGCCAGCGACTCCTGCCGGTCGAAGAGCCAGCGCACCGGCATCCCGACGAGCACCGTCATCGGCACCCAGTAGACGGCCATGAGCTGCAACCCGGGCGCCCGCTCGAAGAACCGCTTCCATCTCCCGCGGCGCCCGGTGGCCACACCCACCCGACGCTCCCCGTTGTCAACGTCCATCGACACTGGTTACCCAGCCACTCGATCCGCGAAGCACCGTCGATCTTGGACAGTCTCCGTCATCCGCTGACGGAAACTGTCCAAGATCTGGACAGCTCAGGGTCAGCCCGCCATCACCCGCTGGTGCAGTGCGGAGACCACCGAACGCGCCGCGACGAACGCGCCGTGCTGCCGGGCGTCCAGCGCGCCCTGGTCGGTGGCCTTGGCGAGCAGTTCCGAGACGTAGCCGTACACGTCGGCCTTGGCGGTGCGGTACCGGACCGGCTCGGTCATCCCGGCGGACTCGTTGTAGATCCAGGCGTCGGCGTTCTGGTTCGTGAAGACCTCGATGGGTACGCCGAGTTCCCGGCAGTAGTCCATCGTGACCATCCACTGTGCGATACGGCCCGGCCCGGCGTTGAAGTAGACCCCGTCGAAGAAGCCGGCCCGCTGGGTGCGTCCGTCGAGGTCGGTCTCGACGTCGCCGCCCCGAACGGTCAGGTTCCGCCCACCGACGCGGTGCCGCGCCTCCAGGACGGTGCAGTGATAGCCGGCCTTGCCCAACTCGTACGCCGTGGTGAGCCCGGCGATGCCGCCGCCGAGCACGACCACGCTGGCGCCCGACCGCCCGCTGAGAGTGAAGTCGGAGGGTTCCGGCGGCCGGAATGCCGGGGTGACCGAGCCGCCGCGCTGGGGGCCAGCCCCATGGTGCCCATCGTGGCGAGCATCGCTCCGGCACCACCGCTGATTCCGACCGTACGCAGGAACCCACGCCGGCTGACCATCGACTGCGTCTGATCGCTCATAACGGCCTCCCCTACAAGATCGACTCGCATGAGTCTGCAGAGGATCTGTTACGCGGTTCACGCATCGCCGTTTCCGGCGGGTATCGCCTCGGCGCGCCGCCCGGGCGGCAATTTCCGCCGGCTCGGGCCGGGGCGGCTGCGGTCGCCGGCGTTAGCCGTGGTGGGCCGTCCCTGGGCCGTGGTGAGCCCCGGTCGCCAGCTCGGGCCGCGGTGAGCCCTGGTCGTCGGCTAGGCAGGCAGGGCGCGGGTGACGACGGTGAGGTCGGCGACCAGCCCCTCGTACGCCTTGTCCTGGTCGTCGGCCCGCAGGACGGCGGACGGGTGGATGGTGGCCAACAGCCGAGCCTGCGGCGCGTCGGCGCGCTGTCCGGCGTTGTCCACCGGCACCTGCTCGAAGTCCGCGGGATGCTGGGCCGACTCCGGCCAGGGCAGCAGTTCGCCCCGCTGCCGGGTGACCCGGAAGGACGGGCCGAGCAGCGCCTTGGCGGCGGTCGCGCCGAGCACCACCACGACCTCCGGACGCAGCCGGGCGAACTCGGCGACCAACCAGGGGCGGCAGGCGGTGATGTGCGCCTGGTCCGGGGTCTGGTGGATCCGCCGCTTGCCGCGCAGCTCAAAACGGAAGTGCTTCACGGCATTTGTGAGGTAGAGGTGGCCCGGGTCCAGCCCGGCGTCGTCGACTGCGCGGCGCAGCAGGCGGCCGGCCGGGCCGACGAAGGGCAGCCCCTTCTGGTCCTCCATGTCGCCGGGCTGCTCGCCGACGAGCACCACGCGGGCGCTCTCGTCGCCCCGGCCGAAGACCGTCTGCGAGGCGTCCCGGTACAGCTCGCAGCCCCGACAGCCGCCCGCGGCGGTGCGCAGGTCGTCGATGGTGTCGGCGTCGGGCGGGATGAACCGCTGGGCGCCCGGAGCACTCCCGGTCTGCTCGGCCATGCCGACTGTTATATACCCGTTCGATGCTCACCGCCGGATACGCCCCGGCGTCCCGGGCGCACGCGTCAGTACCCGTTTCCGCCGCCGTCGCCGCCGGACGCGATCGCGATCAGCACGATGACGATGATGATGATCGCCACCGCAATGGCGATCCAGATCCCCTTACGAGCCCCACCAGAAGCCATGTCCCCCACCTCCGGGCGCCCGCATACCCGTCCTCGCCGTCCCGAATCCCCGCGATCTTGCACTTTCTGCGCAGACAAACCTCCACAGGCCCGACATTTCACCAACTGAAACTGCAAGATCGCGGGGGCGGGGGCGGGGGCGGGGGCGGGGGGCGCGGGGCGCGGGGCGCGGGGGTCAGGTGGGGAAGCCCTGGGTGGGGGGTGGGTTTTCGGCGTGGGCCAGGGCGGCGGCCAGCGGGGCCAGGTCGGCGGTGTCCAGGGAGCTGACGGTGATGCGCAGGGCCGGCGGGGCGGCGATCCGGTAGAGCGCGCCGGGGGCCACCGCCCAGCCGGCGTCGCGGAGCGCTGTCACAGTGCTGGTCTCGTCCGCGACCGGCAGCCAGACGTTGATGCCGCTGCGACCGTGTGCGGTCAGGCCACGTTCGGCCAGCGCGGCGAGCAGCCCCTCGCGGCGCTGCTCGTAGCTCTGCGCCGCCCGCTGCACCAACTCGGTGACCGCCGGGTCCCGCCAGAGGGCGAGCACCAGGCGTTGCAGCACGGTGGAGACCCAGCCGGCACCGACCCGGGTACGGCCGCTCACCCGGGCCACTGTCGTCTCGTCGCCGACCAGCACCGCCAGCCGCAGGTCCGGGCCGAAGGGCTTGCTCACCGAGCGGAGGAAGGCCCAACTCGCTGTCGCACCGGCGAGCGGGTGCAGGGGTACGAGGGCCAGTTCGGCCGCGTGGTCGTCCTCGATCAACAGCAGGTCCCGTTGGTCGGCGAGGAGCGTCCGCAGCGCCTCGGCGCGGGCCGCGGAGACGGCGGCACCGGTCGGATTCTGTGCCCGGCTGGTGACGATCAGCGCCCGCGCTCCGGCGGCGAGCGCCGCGGCCACCCCGGCGACCAGCGGCCCTTCGTCGTCCATTGGCACGCCGATCGGGCGCAGGCCCAGCGCGGCGACGAGGTCGAGCAGGTTGGCCCAGCCCGGGTCCTCGACCGCCACCGCGTCGCCGGGGCGCAGGTGGGCGCCGAGCAACCGCTCGATGCCGTCCAGCGCACCGCCGGTGAGGGTCAACTCCCCGGCCGGTACGCCGTCGGCGCGCAGCCGGGCGCGGGCCGTCTCGGCCAGTTCGGGCAGGACTCCGGCATCGGAGTAGCCGACCGACGGGCCGTTCTCGCTGGCGAGCGCCGCCAGGTGCGGGCCCAGCGGGGGCAGCAGGCGGGGGTCGGGTTCACCGCGGGACAGGTCCCGGGCGCCGGGCAACGGTGGGGGACGCAGTGCGGAGCGACGGGCGGCCACCGGCGGGCGGGGGCGCACCCGGGTGCCGTGCCGACCAGCGGTGGCGAGCAGGCCGCGCTGGCGTAGTTCCTGGTAGGCGCGGGCGACGGTGGCGGGGCTGACCCCCAACTCGGTGGCGAGCGCCCGCACGGGTGGCAGGGCGGCTCCCGGCGACAGGGCGCCGGTACGGATGCCCGACTCGACGCTGGCCGAAATCTCGGCGGCTGTCGTACCGATGAGCTGATACTGTGCTGACACAAATAAGAGATTGTACTAGAACAAAGGGGCGAGCGCATGTATCCACCCACCGCCCGGACCACACCCCACCGCTCCCGCGACAAGATGAGCTACGACCAGGCCGCCGCCCACGCCGTGCTCGACGAGGCGTACGACTGCGCGCTCAGCTTCACCGTGGACGGCCAGCCACGGGTGCTGCCCACCCTGCACGTCCGTATCGGCGACACGCTCTACCTGCACGGCTCCACCGGCAGTCGGCCGCTGCTCGCCGCCCGGGGCGACGACGGCTTGCCGGTCTGCGTCGCCGTGACGATTCTCGACGGGCTGGTCTACGCCCGCTCCCAGTTCCACCACAGCGCCAACTACCGCTCGGTCGTCGCGCACGGCACCGCCCGACTGGTCACCGACGAGCGGGAGAAGCTCGCGATGCTCACCGCGCTGGTCGAGAAGGTCGGCGCGGGACGCAGCACCGCCACTCGTCCGCCCAGCCGGCGCGAGTTGGCCGAGACCGCCGTCCTGGCGCTGCCACTGCGCGAGGTGTCCGTCCGGGCCCGCACCGGCGGGGTCCGCGAGGACGAGGCCGACCTGGACCTCCCGCACTGGGCCGGCGTGCTGCCGCTGCGACTGACCGCCGGGGCACCCGAGCCGGATGCCGGAGTCACCGCGCCGCTGCCGGCGTACCTGCGGACGCCCCGCACACCCTGGCACGACCCGGTACCGCTGCACGGCGAGCACGTTCGGCTGGAGCCGCTGGAACTGGCCCACACCGACGAGTTGCACGCCGCCACGGCGGACCCTCTCGTGTGGCGGCACCTCAGCGTCGCGCCGCCCACCGTCCCCGCCGAAACCGCCGAGGTGATCGGCACCGCCCTGGCCGCCCAGCACCAGGGCGAGCGGGTGGCCTGGGTGCAGCGGTGCGCGGCGACCGGGGCGGTGGTGGGCAGCACCTCCTACTACGACATCGACCCCCAGCGGCGGGCGGTGGCCATCGGGCACACCTTCCTCGGCCGGCCCTGGTGGCGTACCGGGATCAACACCGAGGCGAAGCTGCTGCTGCTCAGCCGGGCCTTCGACGACCTGGGCGCGGTACGGGTCGCCTGGCACACCGACATCCGCAACATTCGCTCCCAGGCGGCCATCGAACGGCTCGGCGCGACCCGGGAGGGAGTGCTGCGGATGCACCGGCAACGCCCCGACGGCTCCTGGCGGGACACCGTGCAGTACGCAATGACCGTCGACGAGTGGCCGAACGCACAGGCCAGGCTGCGAGAAAGACTTCTGCGGACGGCACCGGTGGCGTGATGATGGCGGGCGTGCTGGGGATCACCGACATCTGGACGTACGTGCTGGGCACCGTGGCCATCATTCTGCTGCCCGGGCCGAACTCACTCTTCGTGCTCTCCACCGCGGCCAAACGGGGCGTCGCGGTCGGCTACCGGGCCGCCGGTGGAGTGTTCGTCGGCGACGGGGTGCTGATGTTCCTCTCCGCCGCCGGGGTGGCGTCGCTGCTCAAGGCGTACCCGCCGCTGTTCATGGTGATCAAGTACGCCGGTGCCGCGTACCTCGGTTATGTCGGGGTGACCATGCTGCTCGGCGCCGTGCGGCGCTGGCGCGACCGCAACGACCCGAGCACGCCGCGGCTCATCGACGCCGCGGAGCCGGCGGCGATGCGCAGCCCGTTCCGCAAGGCGCTGGTGATCAGCCTGCTGAACCCGAAGGCGATCCTGTTCTTCATCTCGTTCTTCATCCAGTTCGTGGACCCCGGTTACGCGTGGCCGGCGCTGTCGTTCCTGCTGCTCGGGCTGATCGCGCAGGTGACCAGCGTGCTCTACCTGACCGCGTTGATCTTCGCGGGCACCTTCCTGGCCGCCCAGTTCCGCCAACGCCGGCGCCTGGCGGCCGGCGGCACCACCGCCGTGGCAGCCCTGTTCCTGGCCTTCAGCCTCAAACTGGCCACCGCCACCGCCGGCTGACCCTCGCGCTGGCTGGCCCTGCCCTGCCCTGCCCCGCCCCGCCCCGCCCCGCCCCGCCCTGCCCTGCCCGCCGGCCCGCGATCTTGCACTTTCGGTTGTCGAATTGCGCGCTCTGAACAGATTTGTCGGCGCAGAAACTGCAAGATCGCGGAGGTCAGCGACGTCACGCCCTCCGCACGCGTCGATCTTGGAGTTGTGGTGCCTCACAAAAGGCGCGAAACGGGATCTTCATCCCACCACGACTCCATGATTGACGGGCCTTAGGGCGGCGCGGGAGCGGGCGGCGCGGGAGCGGGCGGGAGCGGGCGGCGCGGGAGCGGGCGGCGCGGGGTCGGCGGCGCGGGGTCGGCGGCGCGGGGTCGGCGGCGCGGGGTCGGCGGCGCGGGGTCGGCGGCGCGGGGCGGGGGGCGCGGGGGCGGGGGTCAGGTGCCGTCGCCGCCGGAGCCGCCTCCTCCTATGCCGGCGCCGCCGGCTGTGCCGCCGAGGCCGTAACCCGGCCGGATCGGCTCGTCGGGGTGGCGGCTGACGTGGGCCGATCCCGCGATCTGCGCGGACCAGTCGGCGTGCGCGGCAGTGGCGGCGTGCCGGTTGATCGCCTGGCGGATCCAGCCGTCCACCGTGGCGACCCAGTCCCGCCGGTCGGCGCCCTCGTGCCAGATCCGGAACCGGCTAATGCTCTGGTGGGTGATGCCGGCCAGCGCCAGCCGGCGATCCATCCAGAGGATCGCCTCCAGACCCGCCGAGTTGGTCACGAAGATCACTTCCAGCTCGGTGATCGGGCCGGCGTAGAGCGGCCCGACCCAGTAGCCCCAGCGTTGGTGCAACGGCAGGGTGTGTTCCACCCCGGGCAACCCGCCCTCCTGCAAGCCGGACTGGCGGATCATGAAGCCGAGGGTGTCCAGCGCCGCCAGCACGTGCTGCTGGGTGGGGACCGGGTGCACGAAGACCGGCACCATGGCCCCCTGGTCGAGGTCGGGGTCGAGCGACACCTCGGTCCGCAGGCCCATCCGCAGGCTCAGCAGCGGCACCCCACCGAAGGTGGTCACCGGGGTCTCCCACGGCAGCGGGAACGCGAAGTCGACAGCCCGTCGCCGACCGGCCGGTACGACGAACCGGCCGGCGATCGGCAGGTCGAAGAACTGCATGAGACGCCGGGGCGCGGACGGGTCGTCCGGCTCGACGGTGGTGACCAGGCCGAGTCGGATGTGCCGCACCAGCACGTTGTCCGGGCCGGCCGCGAGGGTCACCCGCCCGGGCAGGCGCAGGCCCGGTCGGGTACTCGGGTTGGGCAGCGTGGTCTGCACGGAGAGCCCGGTCCCACCGGACTCCGGGGACACTCCCGTCAGCCGCACCGCACGCCCCCTCCCGGGACGGGGCCGTGCCGGCCCCACCCGGCGCGCCTACCCGGTCGGAGTGACCTCACGCTTGCCGCCGCCGAGCAGCGCCGCCAGCCCGCCGCCGCCGAGCAGCCGCCAGGCCACGCGCCGACCCGGCCGCACTTCGTCAGTACGGCCGGGTCGGGCGGTCAGCGCATCCGACGCCCGCGCGGCACGGTGTCGGTTTCGTCGTCGAACTCCCCGATGACCTCCTCCAGGAGGTCCTCCAGGGCCACGAAACCGATCGGCCGGGCGGGGCCACCGCCGTTGCGAACCAGCGCGAGCTGTGACTGCCGGGCCCGCATCGCCGCCACCGCCTCGGTGACCGAGGACGTCGCGGGCAGGGTGAACGCGGGGGTCATCAGCTCCCCGGCGGTGGCGACCCGGCCGGTGGTGACCACCCGTACCGCCTCCCGGACGTGCACGAGCCCGCACACGTCGCCCGCCTCGTCGAGCACCGCGAGTCGGGATCGGCCGCTGTCCCGGCTGACCTCCTCGATCCGCTCGGCCGGGTCGCCGCGGCGGACGGTGACCATGGTCGCGAACGGTTCCATCACCTGCGCCACCGACGTGCCCTGCAACTCCAGCATGCTGGTCAGCAGTTGGTGCTGCTCAGCACCGAGCAGCCCGTGCTCCCGGGACTGCTCCAGCAGCATCCGCAGCTCGTCCGGGCCGTGCACCTGGGCGAGCTGGTCCTGCTGATTGACGCCGAACAGCCGCAGGATCGCGTTGGCCAGGGCGTTCAGCGCGGAGAGCACCGGCCGGGAAACCCGGGCGAAGGCGCGGAACGGCAACGCGAGCAGCGTCGCCGAGCGCTCCGCGTCGGTGATCGCCCACGACTTCGGTGCCATCTCCCCCACCACCAGGTGTAGGAAGGTCACCACCCCGAGGGCGAAGACCAGGGCGATCAGGTGACTGGCGGCGTCCGGCAGGCCCACCGCGTGCAGCAGCGGGCTGAGCAGGTGCTCGATCGCCGGCTCGGCCAGCGCGCCGAGACCCAGGGTGCACAGCGTGATGCCGAGCTGCGCGCCGGCCAGCATCAGCGACAGCTCGCGGACACCATCCAACGCGGCCCGTGCCGCCCGGCCACCGTTCGCCGCCGCCTGCTCCAGGCGGTAGCGCTTGCTGGCAACCAGGGCGAACTCGGCGGCCACGAAGAACCCGTTCAACGCCAGCAGGATCACCGAACTGAACAGCGCGATCCCGGGGCTCATGCGGTCACCTCGGGTTTGGTCAGCTGCAACCGCACCGAGTCGGCCACGTGCCGGTCCACGGCCAGCACCTCGACCAGCGCCCGGGGCTCCGCCTCGTTGACTTCGCCATCCGCGCCCTCGGGTTGCAGGCTGATCTCCAATCGGTCACCGACCTCGGGCACCCGGCCCAGCTCCCGCATCACCAACCCGGACAGGGTGTCGTACTCGGGGGCCTCGGGCAGGGCGATGCCGGTGCTGTCGGCGACCTCGTCGATCCGCCAGCGGGCCGGCACCACCCAGGACCCGTCGTCCTGCCGGGCGGGTGCCCGGTCCGGTGGGTCGTCCTCGTCGCGGATCGGGCCGACCAGTTCCTCGGCGATGTCCTCGAGCGTGATGACGCCGGCGAAGCCGCCGTACTCGTCGACCACGCACGCCATCTGCCGGTGCCCGGACCGCAGGCGGTCGAGCACGGTGGGCAGGGGCAACGTCTCCGGTACGAGCAGCGGCGGCCCGGCCACCGCGCTCACCGGTGTGGTGGCCCGCTCTCCCGGGGGTACGCCGAGCACGTCGGCGATGCCGACGATGCCGAGCAGGTCGTCGACGCCCTCCGCACCGCGTACCGGGAAGCGGGAGTGGCCGGTGTCCAGCAGCTCGACCACCCGGCTCACCGGTTCGTGCGCCCGGACGGTGTGCACGTCGACGCGGGGCACCATGGCCTCGCCGGCGGTCAACTCGCGGAAGTCCAGACCTCGGTCGAGCAGCGTGGACATCTCGGCGTCGAGGCTGCCCTCCTCGCGGGACTCGGCGATGATTTGCTCCAGGTCCGCCGGGGTGGCGCCGCTGGGCAGCTCCTCGATCGGCTCGATGCCGATGCGGCGCAGCAGCCGGACCGATGCCCGGTCGAAGAGCCGGATCAGCGGCCCGGCGACGGCCAGGTAGACGAGGGTGGAGCGGCTCAGCGCGCGGGCCAACTGCTCGGCCCGCGCGATGGCCAGGTTCTTCGGGGCCAGCTCACCGAGCACCATCTGCACGATGGTGGCGATGACCAGGGCCAACGCCACCGACAGCGGCAGACTGACCGCCTCGCTGACGCCGGCCACGCCGAGGAGGTCGGCGAGCCCGCCGCCCAGGTACGGCTCGGCGACGTAACCGACCAGCAGTGCGGTGACGGTGATGCCGAGTTGGGCGCCGGAGAGCATGAAGGAGAGCCGGCTGGTGACGGTCAGGGCCCGAGCGGCGGCCGGATCGCCGTCGTCGGCGAGCTGGCGCAGCTTGCCCCGGTCCACGGCGACGTAGCCGAACTCCTGCGCCACGAAGTAGCCGGTGGCGGCAGTGAGAACAATGATCAGAAGGAGACCAACGACGATCAACACGGGTTGCTCAGGGCTCCCGGGGTCGTCGGTACGGGGATATGCCGGGCACGACCCGGCTGGCTACTGCTGCCCTCCTGGGCAGAAGAGTCGATCATGCCGCCATTTTATCCACCCCGGCTGGAGGGCCGCTGAAAGATGGTCGCGATGCCGGCGGCCGGCCCCGGACGGAGTCCGGGGCCGGCCGCCGCGTCGGTGCGGCGTCAGTACAACCAGTTGCACTCGGAGGTACCGCCGTAGCGACGCCCCGTATCGAAGACGAAGTATCCGCCCCAGTAGAGATTGGCCTCTTTCTCGAACCTGTTCGCCTCGTAGTTGTTCCCGGTCGTCAGTCTCGAGTAGGCCGACTGGATTCCGTAGTCCGCCAGGAAGTTCGCCGCGGACAGGTATCGCGAGTACGCGTCGGAATGGATGACCTCGTGCCGTGGGAGATCCGGGCCCCTGATGTCGGCGGAGGTCCGTCCGTAGCCGAAGCGGATGTTCGCCCGCTTGTACGCCTCACACCGCAGTCGGGACCGGTACGAACTCTCGCTCCCACCATAGAAGAAGTAGTCTCCGACGGTTGCCGGTTGATCTCCTGCCGGGGAGGTGCCGTAGCACACCCGCGAGCCGAAGCCCGGGTCACACCAACTTCCGCCCCCCAACACCCGGGTGGCGACGAGGTTACTGCCGTTGATGTCGTTTCCGCCGCGGGTCCTCGCGTACTCCGAGCGTTGGACGACCGCCTCGGCAATCGGGGAGTCGGCGCTCTCCCCGGACATGTTGAAGGCGACCACCCGGAACTCGTGCAACTCGCCGTCCGAGAATCCGTACCTCAGGGCGGCGGAGGTGCCCGTGGCAGGCAGTGGCAGACGAATCCAGTGCCAATCCCCGGCAGTCCGGTATTCCATCCAGTAGTACACCCCGGGGGTGCTGCTCCTGGTCCAGCTCAGGCTCACCTGGCTGACCCCGTTGGAGCTGGCGGAGAGCGACGACACGCGCGTGGGCACGGGCGGCATGGGTTTGGCCGAGGCGACGTTGCTCGGAGAACTGTCACCGGACATGTTCGTCGCCCGCACCCGGAAGTTGTACGTGGTGCCGTTGCCCAGGTAGCCGGCCACGAAGGTGCAGCACGACGTGATCGGCACCTTGACCCTGGTCCAGGTCGACGAGGTGCTCGTCTTGTATTCGACCAGGTAGTAGACGTTCGGCGTCGAACTCCTGGTCCACGTCAACGTCACCTTGCCGTTCCCGGCCGCCGCACTCAGCCCGGACGGCGCCTGCGGGAACGGCGGCATGGGCCGGGCCGACGCGGTGTTGCTCGGAGAACTGTCTCCCGCCTGGTTGGTGGCCCGTACCCGGAAGTCGTAGGTCGTGCCGTTGCCGAGGTACCCGGCCACGAAGGTGCAGCACTGGGTGACCGGCAACTTGAGCCGGGTCCAGTTCGCCGCGCCGGAGGCCCGGTACTCCACGAGGTAGTACACCTTCGCAGTGGAGCTGGCCGTCCATCGCAGCGTCACCTTGCCGTCGCCGGCACTGGCGGTCAGGCCGGACGGCGCCTGGGGAAACGGCGGGAGAGGGGTCGCCGCCGCGACGTTGCTGGTCGCCGACTGACCGGCCATGTTGCTGGCTGCCAGCCGGAACTCGTAGCGGTGACCGTTGGTGAGGTAGCCCGCGGTCATCGTGCAGCAGGTCGCCGGCAGTGCGACCTTCTGCCAGGACTGTCCCGCGGTCACGTCGCGGAGGTAGACGTCGTAGTAGACGCCGCCGGTCGGGCTCGCCGTCCAGTTCAAGACGACCTTCCCGTCCCCCGACGTCGCGGTCAGGCCGGACGGTGCGGCCGGTACCGGTGGCAGGGGCTTGGCGCTGGCCACCGACGTCGGCGTGGACTCCCCGGCGCCGTTGATGGTGGTGACCTTGAACTCGTAGACATCGCCGTTGGTGAGGTAACCGGCGGTCATGGTGCAGCAGGTGGTGACCGGAGTGCCCACCTTCTGCCACGATTGGCCGGCGCTCGCGTTGCGCAGATAGACCTGGTACCAGGAACCGCCGGTCGGGCTGGCCGTCCAGTTGAGGATCACCTTGCCGTCGCCGGCGGTGGCCGTCAGCCCACCCGGCGCCTGAGGCACCCCGCCCACTGCGGTGACCCGGACGGTCGCCGAGGCGACACCCTCCCCGCCCTGACTCTCACCGGTCACCTTGAACTCGTAGACATGGCCGTCGGCCAGATAGCCCCGGGTCGCCGAGTTCGTGCTGCTGGGCAGCGAGGACTTGGTGAACGTGACCTGCCCCGCTGTGACATCGCGCTGGTAGACCCAGTAGAAGAGGCCGGACGCCGGCGCGTCCCAGTTCAGTTCGATGGTGCCGGACCCGGCCGGTTGACCGCGCAGGTTGGTCGGTGCGTCCGGACGGGGCTGGCTACTCGTCGCGGACACCACGTTTCCGGTGGGGCCCTCACCACCGGAGTTGATCGCGGCGATCTTGAACTCGTACGAGTGGCCGTTGGTGAGATAGCCAGCGGTCATCGTGCAGCAGCTGGTGACCGGGGTGGCGAGCTTGGTGAAAGCGGCGTCGCCGGCGGTGACGTCCCGCTGGTAGACCTGGTACCAGAGATCCGGGCCGGGAGCCGTCCAGGCCAGCTTGATGGTGCCGTCGGCCTGGGCCGTCGCGGTCAGTGCGCTGGGGGCCGCGGGCAGCGGGGCCGTCGGCGTCACCGCGACGACGTTGCTCGCCGTGCTCTCCCCGCCCGACCCGCTGGCGGTCACCTTGAACTCGTAGCGATGGCCGTTGGTGAGATAACCGGCCGTCATCGTGCAGCAGGTGGTGACCGGGAACTCCAGCTGGTTGAACACCGTCTCGCCGGCGGTCACGTCCCGCACGTACACCAGGTGCCAGTTGTCGGCGACACCGTCCCAGGTCAACACCGCCTGGCCGTTCCCGGCCGTGGCCCGCAGGTTGGTCGGGGCGGCGGGCGCCGCGATGTCCGCGGTCGCGGAGGCGACGGCGGACGTCGGTGACTCACCGGCGGCACCGAGCGCGCTGACCTTGTACTCGTAGGTGTGCCCGTCGACCAGACCGCCGGCGGTCATCGTGCAGCAGGTGTCGACCGGCCACTCCAGTCTGGTGAAGTCCGTCTCGCCGGCCGTGACGTCGCGCTGGTACACCTGGAACCAGACCTCGGGCTGCGACTGCTGCCACGTGAGCTTGATGCTGCCGTCCGCCTGCGCGGCCGCGGCCAGGGCGGTGGGGGGTGGCCGGAAGGGGGCGCTGCGCGGTCGCCGTGGCCACGCCGGACTGCGCCGACTCACCGCCCTTGCCGAGGGCGGTGACCTTGTATTCGTAGGTGTGCCCGTTGGCCAGGCCGCCCGCGGTCATCGTGCAGCAGGTGTCGACCGGCCACTCCAGCCTGGTGAAGTCCGTCTCGCCGGCGGTCACGTCGCGTTGGTAGACGTAGAACCAGTCGGTGCTGTTGGTGTGCGTCCACTGGAGTTTGATGTCGCCGGTGGTCTGGGTGGTGGCGGTCAGCCCGGTGGGCGTCGACGGTCTGCTGTAGAACGCTGTCGCGGTCACCTCGACCGACCGTGGCGACTCGCCGCCGCCGTGCACGGCCACCACCTGGAACGCGTACTGATGGCCGTTCTCCAGGCCGTTCATCGTGAGAGTGGTGTCCTGCGGGGAGGAGTCCCACTGCCGGCTGGCCTCGGTCTCGCCGGCGGTGATGTCACGCCGGTAGACCTCGTACCGCCAGACGTTCGGAACGGTGTTCCAGTTGAGCGTGATGGCACCGCCGTCGGCGGCGGCCGCCACCAGACCGGTCGGCGCCGTGGGCACTCCGATGGTGACGGTCACCGTGGCGAGGGGGGAGAGCGGTCCGGCCCCGGCGGTGTTGCGGGCCGCGACCCTGAACTCGTAGGCGTGGCCGGTCTCGTAGAACACGCTCAGCGCGGTGGAGGTCCCGGTGATCCCGGTGGAGACCCGCGCGAAGTGGGTCTGCCCCGCCGTCACGTCCCGCTGGTGGACCTCGTAGGTCAAAGCGGTGCCGGCGGGCGCCTGCCAGCGCAGGCTGACCGCGCCGCTACTGTCGGCCTGCGCCGTCAGGGCGGTGGGCGCGGCGGGCACCGCGGTCGGATCGGGAGTGGGCCGGGGCCAGTCGACCTCGACGAACCGGGGCCGGTAGGTGCTCACGTCGGCGTAGACGGCGTCCGCGACGAGACTGTTGACGTTGTACGACACCAACAGCTTCCCGGCACGTGCCAACTCCGGGTGCACACGGGAGTCGTACACGATGCTGCCCGGGATGGTGGCCGGTTCCGGGGCGGTGAACAACGGCAACGGACCGGCGAAGGGCCCAGTGGGCGAGCTGGCGGTGTAGGCCACGAAGTCGGCCGAGAAGATCAGGTTGTTCTCCTGGGTGACCAGAACGTAGTTGCCGCCCACCTTCTGCATGCCGAAACCGGCGCCAACGCCGGAGAGCACCCGAGCGGAATCGCCCTGGGCCGTGGACCAGCCGCTGCCGGTCCAGAACTGCCAGGCACCGGAGAGTCCGCCGGCCGGTACCCGGGCGACGTGCGCGAAGCGCATCTGGCCAACGGATTCGGCCCCGTAGATGTAGGTGAACGCGCCGTCCTCGAGCACCGCTGAACCCCAGGCGATCCTGTTGCCGTAGCCCCGGTCCACGATGCTTCGCACGGTGAGCGCCGGCAGGTCGAAGGTGACCACGGCTCTGTCCAGTTGGGCGAAGTCCAGCGGCCCGGTGCCCGTCGTCTTCATCCGCTGGTAGACCACCCGTAGCACGCCACTCTCGACAGTGCCGTCGCCGACCCAGTACTTGTCGGCGCTGCCATCGGTCGGACGGACGAGCGAGGCGGGTGCGGCGGCCGAGCCGCCGTGCAGTGTCTGGACCAGGTCGGATCCGTCCTGCACCACGATGGAGTTGTTCACCATCGGGGTGTTCTTCGGCAGAGTGTGGTCTGCGTTGACGGTGCCGATCAGGCTGTCCGAGAACAGCCAGGCGTTACGGCCGTCCGGCAGCGGGATCGAGACGGTGCTGTCTCCACTCGTCCACTTGCCGCCGGTGTCGCCGTACGAGTTGAATTCGGTGTTGAGTGCGGCGGCCGACATCCCGCCTTCGGGCAGGGCGGCGGCGGCAGGCCCGGGGGGCACGCCGACCAGCAGGCCGAGGGTCACCGCACCGACGAGTGCGCCAGCGACACGGGTCCGGGCCCGCGAATGTCTCTTCAATTTGTGTCTCCCGTTGTGAGGCGCACATCGTCACAGCGGTCGATTCAAGGCAGCAAGAGACGTTCAGGCGATGCATAGATACGTATACATCTAGAGATGGAACAGAGTGTGTGCTAATCGCAGGGCACGATCGGCCCGGTGACCACACCTCCGGCTGGGTCGGGGCGGCCGGGTCGGGTCACCGGTCGGCCAGCTCATCGGCGTCGAGCAGGCTCCGGTCAAGGCGCCCCGACCGGTACGCGGCCCGCCCGATCATCTGCGCCGCGACCGGCGCGGTGGCCAACTGGAAGACCGCCACCAGCAGGATCATGCCCAGGTCCGCCGGGGACCGCAGCCGCAACGCGATGCCCAGCAGCAACAGGAGCACCCCGAGCACCTGCGGCTTGGTGGCGGCGTGCATCCGGGACAGCGCGTCCGGGAACCGCAGTACGCCGATCCCGGCGGCCAGGGCGAGCAACGCGCCGGCCACCAGACAACCGGCGCCGAGCCAGTCCGCGATCGTCGCGATCACTGCTGCTCCCTAACGGCGAAGCGGACCAGCGACACCGAGCCCACGAAGCCGAGCAGGGAGAGCGCCACCAGCACGGGCAGCGTGGTGGCGTGCCGGTTGACCGCCGCCTCCGCGCCCACCGCGGCGACCATCGTGGCGAGCAGCATGTCCGCGGCGATCACCCGGTCGACCAGTGACGGGCCACGGTAGAGGCGGGCCAGCGCGAGGAGCGCGGTGACCGACAGCAGTGCGGTGAGGACGACGGCCAGGAAGGTGGTCACGGGCGGGTTCCCTTCTCGGGTGAGGTGACGTCGAGTCGGCGCAGTTCGCTGGTGGAGCCGACCGCGCGGACGATCCGCTGCTCGACGGTGAGCGTGCGGGCCCGGGCCACGTCCAGGTCCCCGGGACCGTGGGTGTCCAGGACGTGCAGGTAGAGCGTTCCGGAGTCCCGGTCCACCTCGAGGATCAACGTGCCCGGCACCAACGAGACCGCCTCGGCGGTGAGCGCCAGGTTCAGGTCGGTGGCCACCCGCAACCGGACCGCGATGATCGCCCCGCGCGGTCGGTAGCCGGGCTGCACGGCGATCCGGGCGATGTGCAGGCTCGCGCTGACCAGCTCGACGGCGAACCGGCCCGCGAACACCAGCAGCGCCCACGGTCGCAACCGGCCACCGAAGCTGACCGCCGGCAGCGGGTAGAACACCAGCACGGCCGCACCCACCAACAGGCCACCGATCAGGTTGGCCCAGTTGACGTCACCCCAGAGCAGGATCCAGACCACCACCAGCCAACCGAGCGCCACCGCCTGGTCCCGCCAGCGCCCGAGCCGGCCCCGCCCCACCGTCGCGGGCCCGGGGGTGTCCCGAGCCGGCTCCGGAGGGCCGGTCACGGCACACCGCCCGGCAGCACGGCACGGACGTACGGGGTGCGCAGCCGCAGGTCCGAGGCCGCGTCGGTGGTGACGTCGAAGAGCGGACCGGCCAGCACCGTCAACGCCAGCCCGAGGGCGACCAGGGCCACTGTGGCGCCCACCATCAGCCTCGGCAGCTGGATCACCGGCTCGCTGGTGGCCAGCCGGGGCGCGCGCCAGAAGGCGATGTTCCACACCCGGGACGCCACGTACAGGGTGAGCAGGCTGGTCAGCGTGCCGGCCGCGACCAGCACCCCGGGCAGCGGCCCGCCGGCGGCCACCCCGGCCTGGAGCAGGCCGAGCTTGCCGAGGAAGCCGGAGAACGGTGGTACTCCGGCGAGATTCATGGCCGGGATGAAGAAGAGCACACCCAGCAGCGGTGCCACCCGGGCCAACCCGCCGATACGACGCAGGTCGGTGCTGCCGGCGCGCTCCTCGACCAGGCCGGCGACGAGGAACAGCGTGGTCTGGATGGTGATGTGGTGCACCACGTAGAAGATCGCGCCGGAGAGGCCGGCAACGGTACTCAACGCCACCCCGAAGATCATGTAGCCGATGTGACTGACCAGGGTGAACGAGAAGAGGCGCTTCAGGTCCGACTGGGCCACCGCACCGAGGATGCCGATCACCATGGTCAGCCCGGCGACGACCATGAGCAGGATGTGGGCACGCCCACCCGGAAACAGCAACGTCTCGGTACGGATGATCGCGTAGACGCCCACCTTGGTGAGCAGACCCGCGAAGACGGCCGTGACCGGAGCCGGTGCGGTGGGGTAGCTGTCCGGCAGCCAGGCCGACAGCGGAAACACCGCCGCCTTGATCGCGAAGGCCAGTAGCAACATCAGCTCCAGGGCCAGTCGGACACCGCCGGGCAGGTCGTCGAGACGCTGGGCGAGTTGGGCGAGATTGAGCGTGCCGGTGGCCGCGTACACCAGTCCCACCGACGTCAGGAAGATCATCGAGGAGAGGATGCTGACCACCACGTACGTCGATCCGGTCCGGATCCGGGTTTCCGTGCCCCCCAGGGTGATCAGCACGAAGCTGGCGGCCAGCAGGATCTCGAACCCGACGAAGAGGTTGAACAGGTCACCGGCCAGGAACGCGTTCGTGACACCCGCCGTGAGCACCAGGTACGTCGGGTGGAAGATCGACACCGGGGCGGTCTCGCTCGTGTCGCTGCGCCCCTGGCCCACCGAGTACAGCAACACGCACAGCGTCACCGCCGACGAGACCACAACCATCAGCGCGGCCAGTTGATCGGCCACCAGGACGATTCCGACCGGTGCCGGCCACCCCCCGACCGCCACCACCACCGGCCCGTACCGGTACGCCTGCACCAGCAGCACCACCGCCACCGTGAGCGTGCCGCCCAGACACAGCACGCTGATCGCGCGCTGGATCCGGGGCTTCCCGGCCAGCAGCAGGGTCAGCGCCGCACCGAGCAGCGGCACCACCACCGGCAGCGGCACCAGGGCGCGCATCACGACTCGTCCCCGCGCCGTAGCCGTCGGCGGGCCGGCTCGGGATCGACCTGTTCCGGGTCTCCGTTCGGGCCCTCCCCACCGTGATCGACCGCACCCACCTCATTGCGCACGGCCCGGCGGATGATCTGCCTGTCCTCCAGGTCGTCGGGCACCTCGTCGTCGCCGGACAGATACCAACTGCGGTACGCCACAGCGAGCAGGAACGCGGTGAACCCGAAGGTGATCACGATGGAGGTCAACACCATCGCCTGCGGCAGCGGGTCGCTCATCCGCTCCACCGGTCCCGTGCCGACGATCGGCGCCGCACCCGACCGCCCGCCCAACAGGATCAACAGGTTCACGCCGTTGCCGAGCATGATCACCCCGAGCAGGATGCGGGTCAGGCTGCGCTCCAACAACAGGATCACCCCGCACCCGACCAGCACCGCGACAGCGAGCACCAGCACCAACGTCGGCCCCGCACCGCTCGCCGTCACCGCGCCACCCCTGTTCGCGACTGCGGGGCTCGCAAACCCGGCTCACCCCTCGCGCTCACGCCCGGTCCCCCTTGTCGACGGCCAACCCGCCGCTGGCCGTTCCTGTGGCCTCGATGTGCCGGTCCACCTCGGCACCGAGGCTGCGCAGGATGTCCAGGACCAACCCGATCACCACCAGGTACACGCCGATGTCGAAGAAGAGCGACGTGACCAGATGGGCGTCGCCGATCAGGGGCAGGGTTCGGTCGACCTTCGCGCTCTCCAGCACCGACCCGCCGAGCAGCAGCGCCACCACACCACTGCCCACCGCCATGGCCAGCCCGGCGCCGAGAATCGCGCCGGCCCCGATCGGGGCCGCCTCGGTCAGCTCGTACCGGCCGCCGGCCAGGTAGCGCACCACCAGGGCGAGACCCGCCACCAGCCCGCCGGCGAACCCGCCGCCCGGCGCGTTGTGCCCGGAGAAGAGCAGAAACAGCGAGAACAGCACCACGGTGTGGAAGATCAGCCGGATGACCACCTCCAACACGATCGAGCGGCGCTCCTCGTAGAGGGTGGGGCCACCGCGCAGCCACACCGGCCGGCCCCGTCCGCCCTCCTCCTGCTCGGCACCGGGCCGGCGCGGCCGCGGCCCGGTGCGGGAGCGCTCGAAGATCAGGCTGGCCACCCCGGTCGCGGCCACCACCAGCACCGCCAGCTCGCCCATCGTGTCCCAGGCCCTAATGTCGACAAGGGTCACGTTGACCACGTTGCGGCCGTACCCGTGCACCACCGCCAGATCCGGAAAGGCGGCGGAGATGTCCGGCGCCCGGCGTGCCCCGACGGCGGTGAGGGCCAACCCGGCGGCCACCACCCCCGCCGCCACCCCGATCACCCGACGGACCCAACGGGTACGGCGCAGCGGGCGGGCCGAGAACCGCTCCGGCAGGCGACGCAGCACCAGCACGAAGACCGCGATCGTCGCGGTCTCCACCAGGAACTGGGTGAGCGCCAGGTCGGGCGCTCCGTGCAGCACGAACAACATCGCCGTGCCGTAGCCGGTCATGCCCACCAGCAGCATCGCGGTCAACCGGCGACGGGCGCCGACCGCCAGCACCGCCGCCACCGTGATCACCACGACGACCACCGGTTGCAGCGCGCTGTCCCAGAGTGGAATCCGCGCCCGCCAGGGGCTGGCGGAAAGCATCGCCGCACCCGGCACCAGCACCAGCGTCACCAGGATGATGCCCAGATACTGCGGCAGCGAGCCACGCTGGGTCGCGCTGGTGACCTCGATGGCCAGCCGGTCGAACCGGCCGACCACCCACTCGTACCCCTGGTTGCCCCCCACCGGTGACCGGAGCCGGGCCAGCACCGGGGCGAGCGGCCCGCGCACGGCGAAGAGCAGACCGCCACCGACGAGCGCCAGCACGGACAGGCCGAGCGCCGGGGTCGGTCCGGCCCAGAGCGCCAGGTGCGCGTCGACACCGCCGAGCAGATCGGCGTACGGGCGCAGCAGGTCGTCCAGCACGCTCGCGGCCGGACCGGCGAGCAGACCGACACCGGCGAGCACCGCGGGCGGGACCAGCATCGACGCGGCGATCGACCCCGGCGGGACCGGCGCCACACCCGGCCGGTCGGCGAACGCGCCCCAGAGGAAGCGGGCGCTGTACGCGACGGTGAGCACCGTCCCGGCGACCAGGCCGGTGAGGAGCACCGGCTGGTCGGTGAACGCCGCGAACACCGCCTCCTTGGCCACGAAGCCGACCAGCGGCGGCACACCGGCCATCGACGCCGCGGCCAGCACTGCGACCACGAACAGCGGCCGGGACCAGTGCCGCACCCCGGACAGCTCGCGCAGGTCACGGGTGCCGGCACCGTGGTCGATGATGCCGACGACCAGGAACAGCGCCGCCTTGAACAGGGCGTGCGCCAGCAGCATCGCGGTGCCGGCCAGCGCGGCGTCGGGCGTGCCCGAGCCGGTCACCGCCACCAGCAGGCCGAGCTGGCTGACCGTCCCGTACGCCAGCAGCAGCTTGAGGTCGGTCTGACGCAGCGCGGCCCACCCGCCGAGCAGCATGGTCGCCACGCCGGCGACCTGCACCAGCGGCCGCCACGGGCCGACCGTAGCGAGCACCGGCGCGAGCAACCCGACCAGGTAGACACCGGCCTTGACCATGGCGGCAGCGTGCAGGTAGGCACTGACCGGCGTGGGTGCCGCCATCGCGACCGGCAGCCACGAGCTGAACGGCAGCACCGCCGACTTGGACAGCGCGCCGGCCAGGATCAGCAGCACGGCGCCCACCAGGTACCCGCCGCCGGGCAGAGGCTGTTCGCTGATCTCCGACCAGCGGTAGGTGCCGGCATGTTCGCCCAGCATGATGAAACCGACCAGCATGGCGAGTCCGCCCAGCGTGGTGACTGTCAACGCCTGCGCCGCCGCCCAACGGCTGGACCGCCGTTCGGTGCTGTGCCCGATCAGCAGGTACGAGAAGATCGTGGTCAGCTCCCAGCCCACGTAGAGCAGCAGCAGGTCGTCGGCGAAGACCAGCGCGAGCATCGCGCCAGCGAAGGCGACCAGGACCGCGACGAACCGCGCCAGCCCGCTGGAACCGGCAGCGAAATACCGGGCGCTGTAGACCAGCACCAGCGCGCCGACGCCGCCGATCAGCAGCGTCATCAGCCAGGACAGCGTGGTGAGCCGGAAGGCGATGTCGAGGCCCAACTGCCGGATCCACGGGTACGTCTCGACCACCGCCCCGCCGTCGGCGACGGCCGGGGTGCGAGCCACCGCCCAGCAGAACGCGGCGGCCGGCGCGAGCGCCAGCGGGTAGCACGCACGCGGACCCCACCGGCGGACGAGCAGGGGCGCGGCGAGGGCCGCCACGAGATGGAGGATGAGCAGTACCAGCACCTGCGCTCCCGATCGACATGGCCGACGCCCGTGGCAGCGGTGGCGCCTAGCAGCGATCAGACGCCAGTTCCTCCCCCGCCGGGCGGTTTTGCCAGAATTCGCCCCCCAAGCCCCAACCCCACCCCGTTACCTTTTTGATCGTCCCCAGCCGGGGACCCTCGGTCGCCCGGCCCGGCCCCGCCCGGCCCCGCCCGGCCTGGCCCGGCCCGGCCCGGCCCGGGCGCTCCCCGCCCTCCCCCGCCCTCCCCCGCTCGCGCCGATCTTGCACTTTCGGTCGTCGACTCGCGGAGAATGCCCGCTATGCCACGACAGGAAGTGCAAGATCGCGGAAAGCAAGCAGCGCCCTCCGGTCGATCACGAAGTTGTGGTGCCCGGTTCGGTCTTTCACGGGGCACTTGTCACCCACCACAACCCCTTGATCGACGGGGGCGGGCGCGGGCAGGACGGGGGCACTCGTGGAGTGCGGGGCAGGGCGCGAGGCGCGGGGTGGGGATGGGGCGGGGGTGGCGGGGTGGGGATGGGGCGGGGCGGGGGTGGCGGGGTGGGGTGGCGTGGTGACGGGAACTTTTGATTGACGGGGCGGGGCGGGGCTGTCAGGTCAGGAGGGCGTTGTTGAGGGGTTGCGCGTCGTCGGGTGCGGGGCGGTCGCGGCGTAGCTCGGCCAGCAGGTCGAGGCGGCCGAGTTGGCGGGCGACCCGGTCGACGACCCGCTCGGCGGCGGTCAGCGACCGCACCGACAGCAGGCGGCCACGGCTCTCGCGAAGCAGCACGAAATAGTGCACTGCCACGCGGACCTGACCCCGGTCGGCGGCGCTGGCCTGGGCGGTGCAGAGAACCATCTGGCGTAGACAGTGGGCGAGGCGTTCGGCGAGCTCGAGCTCGGGGCCGTGCAGGCCGGCACGGAGCGCGGCGAGGTGGCTGTCGACCTTGCGAATCAGCACATCGGTGCCCGGTTCGACGGTGCGCTGCTCGCCGGCCATCAAATCCCCTCACCCCGGTTCGCGTTGCGAGTGAAGTTACTTTATGTTGCTCCTTGGAAGCAAGCAGTTAAGTGAGACTTAACGTATTAAGCGCACCTTCCACGCTTTTTGCCTTTTGGTGGTTCATTCCGTCGTGAGGTCGCTCGTGGATGTCGGACCCGCGGGGCACGATGGACCGGTGACCGGGGCAGACGCAGACGCCGGCGCGGTGCTGGCCGGCTTCGGCCCGGCTACCCGCGCCTGGTTCGACAACGCCTTCGCCGCCCCGACCGCCGCGCAGACCGGCGCCTGGCGGTCGGTCGCCGCCGGCCGAAACGCGCTCGTCGTGGCGCCCACCGGCTCGGGCAAGACGCTCGCGGCCTTCCTCTGGTCACTGGACCGACTCGCCAGCGAGCCAGCACCGGCCGAGGCCCGTCAGCGGTGCCGCGTGCTCTACGTCAGCCCGCTCAAGGCTCTCGCCGTCGACGTGGAGCGCAACCTGCGCGCCCCGCTGGCCGGCATTCGGCAGGCGGCCACCCGCTTGGGCGTCGCACCGCCCGACATCACCGTCGGCATGCGCACCGGCGACACGCCCGCCGACGAGCGACGCGCCTTCGCCCGCACCCCACCGGACATCCTCATCACCACGCCCGAGTCGCTGTTCCTGCTGCTCACCTCTGCGGCTCGCGACTCGCTGCGCGGCATCCAGACGGTGATCGTCGACGAGGTGCACGCGGTGGCCGGCAGCAAACGCGGCGCCCACCTCGCTCTCTCCCTCGAACGCCTCGACGAGCTGCTGCCCGCCCCGGCGCAGCGCATCGGTCTCTCGGCCACCGTCCGGCCGATCGACGCCTGTGCGCAGTTCCTCAGCGGCGCCCGCCCGGTCGACGTGGTGCAGCCGGCCACCCAGAAGACCATCGAGGTCAGCGTCGAGGTTCCGGTGGAGGACATGACCCGCCTGGACGAGCAGGAGCAGCCACCGGAGGACGACCTCGGCGGCCCTGGACCACGTCGGGCGTCGATCTGGCCGGCCGTCGAGGAACGGGTCTTCACCCTCATCGGGCAGCACCGCTCGACCATCGTCTTCACCAACTCCCGGCGTAGTGCCGAGCGCCTCTGCGCCCGGCTCAACGAGCTGGCCGCCGAGGCGGTGGCCGCATCCGCGTCGGGCGAGGGCGCGTTCGGCGTACCGGAGGGGTTGCCGGCCGGCGACGACCCAGCCGGCGACGACCCGGCGGGCGACGGCGACGCGGCATCCGGCGCGCAGCGCTGGGGCGGTCCCGCCGGTCCGGTGCGCAACCGGCCGCCGGCCGAGGTGATGGCCCAGTCCGGCGCGGCCACCGGCGCCGCGCCCGTGATCGCCCGCGCCCACCACGGCAGCGTCTCCCGGGAGGAGCGCAAGCACATCGAGGAAGCGCTCAAGTCCGGCCAGCTCCCGGCGGTGGTGGCCACCTCCAGCCTGGAACTCGGCATCGACATGGGCGCTGTCGACCTGGTGGTGCAGATCGAGGCGCCGCCCAGCGTGGCTGCCGGTCTGCAACGGGTCGGCCGGGCCGGGCACCAGGTGGGCGCGGTCTCGCGGGGGGTGGTCTTCCCCAAGCACCGCGGCGACCTGCTCTCCTGCGCGGTGGTCGCTGAGCGGATGACCGCCGGCGCGATCGAGGAGCTGCACTACCCGCGCAACCCGTTGGACGTGCTGGCCCAGCAGATCGTGGCGATGGTGGCGCTGGAGCCGTGGGCGCTGGGCGACCTGGCCGTGCTGGTCCGCCGGGCCGCGCCCTTCGCCGAGCTGCCCGACTCGGCGCTGCACGCCGTGCTCGACATGCTCTCCGGCCGCTACCCGTCCACGGCGTTCGCGGAGCTGCGCCCCCGGCTCGTCTGGGACCGGTCCACCGATGTGCTCACCGGCCGCCAGGGGGCGCAACGCCTCGCGGTGACCAGCGGCGGAACCATCCCCGACCGGGGCCTGTTCGGGGTCTTCCTGGCCGGCGCCGAGCGGGCCGCCCGGGTCGGCGAGCTGGACGAGGAGATGGTCTACGAGTCCCGGGTCGGTGACGTCTTCCTGCTCGGCTCGTCCTCCTGGCGGATCGAGGAGATCACTCCGGACCGGGTGCTGGTCTCGCCCGCCCCGGGGCAGGCCGCCCGCATGCCGTTCTGGAAGGGCGACCAGCTGGGCCGGCCGGTGGAGCTGGGCCGGGCGATCGGCGCCCGGATCCGCACCCTGCTGCGCCAGACCGACGAGGCGGCAGTGGCCGCGCTGCGCGACGGTGGGCTGGACGACTGGGCCGCCGGCAACCTGATGGCCTACCTGCGCGAGCAGCGGGAGGCCACCCGCTCGCTCCCCGACGACCGTACGGTGGTGGTCGAGCGGTTCCGCGACGAGCTGGGTGACTGGCGGCTGGCCGTACACAGCGTGCTCGGTGCCCGGGTCAACGGACCCTGGGCCCTCGCGGTGGGCCGCCGGCTGGCCGAGCGGTACGGGGTCGACGCCCAGGTGATGCCCTCCGACGACGGCATCGTGGTGCGTCTTCCGGACACCGCCGACGAGCCGCCCGGCGCCGACGTGGTGGTCTTCGAGCCCGACGAGATCGCCCAGCTCGTGGAGGAGTCGGTCGGCACCTCCGCCCTGTTCGCCGCCCGTTTCCGGGAGTGCGCCGCCCGGTCCCTGCTGCTGCCGCGCCGCGACCCGCGGCGTCGCCAACCGCTCTGGCAGCAACGGCAGCGGGCCGCGCAACTGCTCGACGTCGCCCGCGAGTACGCGGACTTCCCGGTCACCCTGGAGGCTGCCCGGGAGTGCCTCCAGGACGTCTTCGACCAGCCGGCGCTGGCCGGGTTGATGCGCGACCTGGCCACCCGCAAGGTACGGCTGGTCGAGGTGGAGACCAGCGCGCCGTCGCCGTTCGCGCGGTCGCTGCTCTTCGGCTATGTCGGCGCGTTCCTCTACGAGGGTGACGCCCCGCTGGCCGAGCGCCGCGCCGCCGCACTCGCCCTCGACTCCACGCTCCTCGGCGAGCTGCTCGGCCGTGTCGACCTGCGGGAGTTGCTCGACCCGGCGGTGCTCAACGAGACCGACCGGCAACTGCGGTGGCTGACCGAGCAGCGCCGCCCCCGCGACGCCGAGGACGTCGTCGAGCTGCTGCGGGTGCTCGGTGACCTGAGCGACGCCGAGTTGACCGAGCGGGGTGTGCCGGAGACGTGGCTCAGTGAGCTGGAGGCCACCCGCCGGGTGCTGCGGGTCCGGATCGCGGGCGAGCAGCGCTGGGTGGGTGTCGAGGACGCCGCCCGCCTGCGCGACGCCCTCGGCGTGGCGCTGCCGATGGGGGTGGCCGAGGCGTACCTCGCCCCGGTGGCCGATCCGCTCGGTGACCTGGTGGCCCGCTACGCCCGCACCCACGGGCCGTTCGCCGCGGCCAGCTGCGCGGCCCGGTTCGGGCTCGGGGTGTTCGTCGTCGAGCAGGCGCTTCGCCGGCTCGGCGCCACCGGGCGGGTGGTCTCCGGGGAGTTCACCCCGGACTCGGCCGGTGCCCAGTGGTGCGACGCCGAGGTGCTGCGGATGCTGCGTCGCCGCTCGCTGGCGGCGCTGCGCCGGGAGATCGAGCCGGTGCCGCCCCGGGCCCTCGCCACGTTCCTGCCGCGCTGGCAGCAGGTCGGCTCGTCCGCCCGAGGTGTGGAGGCGCTCGCCGCCACGGTGGAGCAGTTGCAGGGCACCGCGGTTCCGGCGTCAGCGCTGGAGCGGTTGGTGCTGCCCGCCCGGGTCGCTGACTACTCCCCCGCCCAGCTGGACGAGCTGTGCGCCAGCGGGGAGGTCCTCTGGGCGGGGTCGGGCGCGATCTCCGGGGGCGATGGCTGGGTCACCCTGGCGTACGCGGATGCCGCACCGCTGCTGCTCCCGCCGCCCGACGAGGCGTTGACCCGTACCCCGCTGCACGACGCGGTGCTCGACGCGCTCGGCGACGGGCAGGCGCTCTTCTTCCGCCCGCTGGCCGACCGGGTCGGTTCGACCGACGACGCCGCGTTGACCGCTGTGATCTGGGACCTGGTCTGGGCCGGGTACCTCAGCAACGACACCCTCGCCCCGCTGCGCGCGGTGCTCGGCGCCGGCGGTGCGCACCGCTCCCGGCCGTCCGCGCCCCGCACCCGTTACCGGCGGCCCGGTCGGGTGGCGCTGCCGACCCGGGGTGGCCCGCCGACGGTCGCCGGCCGCTGGTCGCGTCTTCCGGAGCGGGACCTCGACCCGACCCGGCGGGCCGCCGCGCTCGCCGACCTGCTGCTGGAGCGGCACGGGGTGGTCACCCGGGGCGCGGTGATGGCCGAGCAGGTGGTCGGTGGGTTCTCGGCGGTCTACCCGGTGCTGTCGGCGTTGGAGGAGCGCGGCGCGGCCCGCCGGGGTTACTTCGTCGAAGGGCTCGGGGCGGCGCAGTTCGCCGTACCCGGTGCTGTGGACCGGCTGCGCGCGCTGGCCGAGCCGACCGACGGCGCCCGGGGTCGGGGCGCGGTGGCGACGGTGCTCGCCGCGACCGACCCGGCCAACCCGTACGGTGCGGCGCTGCCCTGGCCGGAACGGGTGATCGACTCCGGCGACGGCGCCACCCCGGCGACCGGGCACCGGGCCGGTCGCAAGGCGGGTGCCCTGGTGGTGCAGGTCGGCGGTGACCTCGTCCTCTACGTCGAACGCGGCGGCCGAACGCTGCTCTCCTTCACCGACGACACCGACGCGCTCGCCGCGGCCGGCAAGGCGCTCGCCGACGCCGTCCACTCGGGTGCGTTGGGCGCGATGTCGGTGGAGCGGGCCGACGGCGAGGCGGTGCACTCGTCGCCGCTGCGGGACGCGTTGACCGCCGCCGGCTTCCGGGCCACCCCCCGGGGTCTACGCCTGCGCGGCTGACCCGCCGAGGCCCCGAAGGCAATTCCGCAGAAAGCGTGATGTCTGTGAGTCATCACGATGACTCACAGACATCACGGTCAGAAGAACAACATGCTCCGGCCACGCCGGTGGCTCAGCCCAGCCTGTCGAGGGCCTTCTCGTAGCCGGGGCGGTCAGCGGCCGGGGTCTTCGCCTCCAGGTAGTTCAGCACCACCGCGCCGCGCCGGTACGACTGGCCACCCCACGTCTCCGCGATGTCGCTGGCGCTGGTCTCGTCCGGGAAGACGTAGACGGTTACGGCGTCGGTGGTGATCAGCTCGGAACAGCCCAGGCCGAGGCCGTCCGGCCCGCAGTCGACCGAGCGGTCCTTCGGGTGCGGCACCTTCAGACCAGCGGCCCGGAAAGCGTCGACGACCTGCTTCGCGCCGGGCGCGCTGGCCGGACGCTTGGGCAGCACCACCGGCGGCGGGCTGGCCGGCCGTCGCTGCGTCGTGCCCTGGGCGGCGGGGGGCGGGGTCGCGCCGTCGGCACTGGGTGCGGCCTGGGGCGTCGGCAGGCCGGTCGGGGCCGCCTCGGACGAGACGGACGGGGTCGCGGTCGGGCTGCCGTCGTCGTCACTGCCACAACCGGCGCTGAGGGCGACGGCGACCAGCAGGATTCCGACTGCGGGGAGGTTCCGAGTTGTCACCAGGGCAGTCTGCACAACGTCTTCCCGCGGCGGGAGGGGCCGGTCGGCCACTGCGCTGTCCCGTATCCGCCAGCACAGCGCGGGTTCCACTAGCCTGCGGGCATGTCCGTCGCGCCCTGGATCTCGCTGACCACCGACTACGGCCTCACCGACGGCTTCGTGGCCGCCTGCCACGGGGTCATCGCCCGGATCGCGCCGGCCGCACGGGTGATCGACGTGACCCACCTGGTGCCGCCGGCTGATGTCCGGCGCGGTGCCGCCGTACTGGCGCAGACCGTGCCGCACCTGCCGGTGGGGGTGCATGTGGCGGTGGTCGATCCGGGTGTGGGCACCGCCCGTCGGGGGGTCGCGTTGGCCACCCCGGGCGGACTGCTGGTCGGCCCGGACAACGGGTTGCTGTTGGACGCGGCCACCGCGCTCGGTGGGGTGACCGACGCGGTCGAGCTGACCGAGCCGCGCTGGCTGGCCGCCCAGGTGTCCGCCACGTTCCACGGCCGGGACGTCTTCGCACCGGCGGCGGCCCGGCTGGCGCTCGGCGCACCGCTGGCCGAGGCGGGCCCATCTGTCGACCCCGCCGGGCTGGTGCGACTTCCGGCACCGGCGGTGTCCCGGGACGCCGAGGGCTTCACCGCCGAGGTGCTGACAGTGGACCACTTCGGCAACGTCCAACTTGCCGCGCCGGCCGAGTTGCTCGATCGGTTGCCGGCCACGCTCCGGGTGGGTCCGCCGGGACCGACGCCGGCCCTCGCGGCGGTGCACGGGCGCACCTTCGGCGACGCCCCGGCCGGAGGCCTGGTGGCTTACGTCGACTCGGCCGGTCTGGTGGCGGTCGCGGTCAACGGCGGGCGGGCCGCGGACCTCCTCGCCGCCTTCCCAGGAGACCTCCTGCGGGTATCGGGCTGATGTTCGACTGTGGAATGCTTCTCCGGTGGGTGAGCATGTGGTTCCTGTGGGCTGTCCCTGCTGTGCATCCCGAACCGGCGGGGGGACCTGCCCCGTCTGTTTCTGGACCGACGACGGCCAGACCGACGCCGACGCCGACGCCGTCCGGGGCGGCCCCAACGGCGACCTGAGCCTGACGCACGCCCGCCTCAACTACGCCGTCTACGGTGCCAGCCACCCGCGCTACCAGGACATGGTGCGCACGGCTCGCCCCGACGAGCGCCCCTGACCTCGTTGGAGCGCCCGACGGGGTGAGCGTGGCTCAGCAGACCGGCACGCTGCCGCCGTACACGCTGGAGATGTACGCGTGGCTGACGTACTGGCCACTGGCCAGACGGTTCCAGCGGGTGGTGGTCCGGTAGGGGCCGGCGACCGACTGACCGGTGACGTAGCACTGGATCGGCACATGGGCCAGCCGGGCGGCGAGGCCGCGCGTCGCGTACGACGTGCTGGCCCCGGTGCGGATGTTGAGCGGCCCGTCACCGACGACACCGCGCGGCCCCCCTCCGGTCCACAGGTACGCGACGTCCACCCAGGAGTTGGTGGTCAGTCGCAACCCGTCCCAGAACGTCCCGTCGGCCAGGTCGATGCCGGCCGGGTTGAGCACGGTCCGCCCGAACTGGTCCCGTCCGCCGTTGTAGCCGGACTGGTACGCGGCCTGCGCCTCGGGCCGGCCCTGCGGCAGGTTCTTCCAGTTCTCCCGGACCGACGAGGGGTTCCAGTAGTCGTCGCGGGTGTTCCACGGCCCGACGTCCCAGACCGGGGCGTACTCGCAGCGGGAGCCGCTGGTGGTGCAGACCCGCACTGTGTAGTCGCCGGTGTTCAACGGGGAGAGCCCTCGCCGTGACGGCAGCGCCGCGAAGTGGTCCCGGGGTTGCACGGTACGGCCGTTGGCGGTGAGCTCACCGACCAGCCCGATGCGGGTGGCGTACACCCGGTAGGTGCGGCCGGGCGTGGCGGCGGAGACGGCGGCGTTCGCGTCGGCGGCGAGCCGCACGTCCCGTACCGTCGCCGTGGCGCCGCCGTCGGGGGCGGTGAGCACCACCCGGGTCTGCACCCTGGTGACCGGCCGGTCGAAGACCGCGCCGGGGGTGGCCGCCCGCCACTCCGTCCAGCCGGCGGCCCGCCAGCCGCGAACCTGCGCCTCCACTGTCGCCCCTGCCGGAACTGCGGCGTTGACCTCGGCGCGGACCCGGGTGGCCGGCCGGGCGAGGGTGCGGGGAGCGGTCAGCAGCATCCCCTCGGCGACCGCGCTGTGCGGGCTGCGGGCGCCGCGCCCGTTGGACCGGGCGTCCCGCAGGCGGAGGCCCGCGGCGCTACGCCGGACGTTGACATCGTCGCGGTCGACGATGGTGAGGTCGGCGCTCCACCGTTCGTCGCCGGGTGCGGCGGCGACGAGAGTGATCGGAGCCCCGCCGGGTACGGCCGGGGCAGGGCCGCTGGTGGGCAGCAGCGCTGCGGTGAGCAGGAGTGCGAGGGTGGCGATGAGGGCGACGGATGGGATACGACAAGAGGGTCGCGTCATGGGCATTCTCCTCAGAACCTCCTGACCTTCGCATGTCGGGAGATCAGGAGGAACCTGAGTACAAATAGCGACACATGCGAATCTTGCTCGAAAGAGGGAGGATGGCAGGGTGCCCGAAGGCGACACCGTCTGGAACACCGCGCGCGTGCTGCAGCGTGCGCTGGCCGGCGCGCGGATCACCGGCAGTGACTTCCGGGTGCCGCAGCTGGCGACCACAGACCTGACCGACTGGACCGTCCGCGAGTCGGCCAGCCGGGGCAAACACCTGCTGCTGCGACTCGACGCCCCGACCGGGGAGCACTGGACCCTGCACTCCCACCTGCGGATGGACGGCGCCTGGCGGGCGTACGCCCCGGGGGAACGCTGGAGCGGACGGCCCGCGCACCTGATCCGGGTGGTGCTGCGCAGCCCTGGCGCTGTCGCGGTCGGCTACCACCTGCACGACCTGACCCTGGTACCGACCGCCGACGAGGGCCACCTGGTCGGCCACCTCGGCCCCGACCTGCTCGGCGCCGACTGGGACCCGGCCGAGGCGGTCCGTCGGCTCGCCGACCACCCGGAGCAGACCATCGGCGAGGCGCTGCTCGACCAGCGCAACCTGGCCGGTGTGGGAAACCTCTACAAGTGCGAGGTGCTGTTCCTGCGGGGCGTGTCACCGTGGACCCCGGTCGAGAAAGTGCCCGACCTGCCGGGCCTGGTGGCCCTCTCGCAGCGGCTGCTCGCCGCCAACCGGGGCCGGTGGACGCAGAGCAGCACCGGCTCACTGCACCGGGGGCAGACCAGCTACGTGTACGGCCGCCGCGCCCAACCCTGCCGCCGCTGCGGCACCGCCATCCGTAAGGAGGAGCTCGGCGAACGGGTCACCTACTGGTGCCCGGTCTGTCAGCCCGAGCTGCCGCACCCCTCGTCATCCGGCTGACCAGGCTCTCGACAGACGGAATCCACGGCAGAAACGGACGATTGGGTAATTCCTAACCGGCCGTCGGAGTCGCATGCTGCGGTTGAGTGCTCACCCACCGTCAGCAGAGTGCCGAGGTCCCCCACGCCGGGGTGGCGGACCTCGCGCCCCGAACCGGGGAGAGTCATGGCGATGTTCCGCAGACTCCGCTCCACCTTCTTCGAGCGGACCACCCGCGACACCGACGCCGACAGCCGGGCCGCGTCCCTGCCGACCCCGCGTACCGTCGACGAGGCCGTCGTCACGCCGAGCCTGGACCCGGCCGTCGTGCCCCGCTACTTCGGCCCGGTACCGAACTTCGCCCACAGCCCCCGCCCGACCCGGGGCCCCGACGGGCAGGTGGTGGCCGGGACCGGACTGCGCAAGTTCGTCGACCCACTGCCCGTCCCGGGTCAGCCCGGCCGCGGCGAGCTCGCCAGCCACCTGCCGGTGGCGGTGCCGGACACCATCAGCTATCCGGGCTGCGACTACTACGAGATCGGCCTGCAGGAGTACGCCCAGCGGCTGCACCGGGACCTGCCGGTCACCCGGCTGCGCGGCTACCGGCAACTCAACCTGGGCACCGACCCGGCCGGACACAACACGGTGGCGCCTCCGGATCGGCCCTGGCACCTCGGGCCGATGATCAGAGCCCGTCGGGGTCGACCGGTCCGGGTGAAGTTCATCAACCAGCTCCCCACCGGCCGGTCCGGCGAGCTGTTCCTGCCGGTCGACGACACCGTCGAGGGGGCCGGCCTGGGCCCACTGGACGGCCCGGCGCCGTACCCACAGAACCGGGCCGTACTGCACCTGGCCGGGGCGCAGACCGGTTGGACCAGCGCGGGCAACCCGGGGCAGTGGATCACCCCGGCCGGGGAGATCACCCCGTACCCGACCGGGCCCGGCCTGGCCCACGTGCCGGACATGCCGGCGCCTGGCACCGGGGCCACCACGCTCTACTTCCCGAACGAGCAGAGCGGCCGGCTGCTGTGGTTCCACGACAACACCCTCGGCCTGGCCCGGCTCACCGTCTACGGCGGACAGCTCGCGCTCTATCTGATCACCGACCCGGCCGAGGACCAGCTCGTCGCCGACGCGGTGCTGCCGGCCGACCAGGTGCCGCTGGTGATCGAGGACAAGACGTTCGTGCCGGACGACACCCAACTCGCCGCCGAGGACCCGACCTGGGACCGGGAACGCTGGGGTGCCCGGGGAAGCCTCTGGCACCCGCACGTCTACCAACCCCGGCAGAACCCGTACCGGTCCGGCGGGCGCAACACCACCGGCCGGTGGGACTACGGACCCTGGTCCCGCAACCCCGCCTCCGGCAACGCCCCCGCCGGCGGTTGGGTGCCGAACCCGCACCACGACCCGGTCGGCGCGCCGGACGAGCCGCCGTCGAGCCCCGGCGTACCGCACCCGTCGGCGGTGCCCGAGGCGTACGGCGACACCCCGCTCGTCAACGGCGTCGCCTACCCGTACCTGGAAGTGCGGCCGCGCGCGTACCGGTTCCGGATCCTCAACGCCTGCCTGGACCGCAGCCTCAACCTTCAGCTCTACCGCGCCTGCTCCGACGCGGCGATGTGGACGGCCGACGGGGCGCTCGCCGACCCCGACGCCGGTGAGGTGCCGATGGTGCCAGCCGCGCGGGCGGAGGACCGTCCGGCGGGGTGGCCCACCGACGGACGCGACGGCGGTGTGCCGGATCCGCGCGCCGCCGGCCCGGAGTTCATCCAGATCGGCAACGAGGCCGGCCTCCTGCCGGCGCCGGTGGTGCTGCCGAACCAACCGATCGGCTACCGCTACGACCGACTCGACCCGACCGTGCTGAACGTCGACGGACACACCCTGCTGCTCGCCCCGGGCGAACGGGCCGACGTGCTCGTCGACTTCGCCGCCGTGCCGCCGGGTAGCACGCTGATCCTCTACAACGACGCTCCGGCCCCACTGCCCGGCTTCGACAGCCGCTACGACCAGCACACCGACGCCCCGGACCGCAGCGCCGAGGGCGGCCCGCCCTCGACCCAACCGGGGTACGGCCCGAACACCCGCACCCTCCTCCAGTTCCGGGTCACCGGGACGACCGAGCCGCCGTACGACCTGAGCCGGCTGCGCGAACGGCTGCCCCTGGCGTACGCGGCCAGCCAGCGCCCGCCGATCGTCCCGCAGCCGGCGTACGACAGGGCGTTCGGCACCCGGACACCGGCGCAGACGACGGTGCCGGTGCACGCCTCCACTGTGACGTTCACGCCGACGGCAGGCACCGGCCCGGTGACCCTGCCGATCGCGGTGAAAGCCGCGCAGCAGATCTTCGAGCCGGACCACGGCCGGTCGGCGGGCCGGCTCGGCGTCGGGCATCCCCACGCCGGGCCGCTCACCCCGACGACGCTGCCGCTCGGTACGACCGACCCGGTCACCGAGGTGCTCTTCGCCACCGACCCCGCCGTGCCGGTGGGCTCCCCCACCGACGGCACGCAGCTCTGGCGGATCAGCGGCAACGTCCGGCAGACCGAGCCGTTGCACGTCGCCGGCTGCGACGTGCAGGTGATCAACCGGGTTGGCTGGGACGGCACGCTGCGGCTCCCGCACGGCACGGAGCTGGGCTGGAAGGGGGTCGTCCGGGTCAACCCCCGGGAGGACGTGGTGGTGGCGCTACGCCCGGTCGCGCCGGTGCTGCCGTTCAAGCTGGGAGACAGCGTCCGGCTGCTCGACCCCTGTCGTCCGGCCGGAGCGCGGACCGGGTCGACGCCGATCAGTCCGATCGACGGGCGGCCGGCCACCGTGGTCAACCAATTAGTCAACCTGGGCTGGGAGTACCGCTGGCACAGTCAACTCGCCGGCCACCGCGACGGCGGGATGAGCCGGCCGCTGGTGCTGCGGGTGGCGCCGAAGGCACCGACCGGGCTGACCGCCACACCGGTGTCCGGCTCGGCCACCGCGCTACCCGCGATCGCGCTGGCGTGGACCAGCAACGGCGGGCGTCCCCCCGCCACCAGCCACCTGCTGCAACGGGCCACCGACGCGACCTTCGGCGGCGAGGTCACCACGATCACCGTCGCGGCCGCGGCCACCCGATACACCGACGCGACAGTCACCCCCGGGGTGACCTACCACTACCGGATCCGGGCGGAGAACGCGGTCAGCTACTCGTCCTGGTCGAACGGGGTACCCGCCTCGGTGCACCTGGCCGCGCCGAGCGGTCTCGTCGCGGCGCTCCCGCCGGCCGCCCCGCTGCGGGTGGCGCTGCGCTGGACGAACCGCTCGTTCGCCACCGGCATCGACGTGCAGCGGGCGACCAACCCGACGTTCACCAGCGGCCCGGGCACCACGGCGATCGGGGTCGGCGACAACCACCTGGACGCGACCGTGGCACCGGACACCACGTACTACTACCGGGTGCGCACCACCTACCTGGGCTCCGCCTCCGCGTGGTCGACGGTCGCCACGGTGACCTCGCCGCCCGCGCCGGGAACTCCCACCGGGGTGAGCGCCACCGCCAGCGCACCGGGGCCGGACACCGCGACGGTGATCCTGGCCTGGGAGGCGAGCACACCCGGCGGCCCCGGGGCCGGGTTCATCGTGCAGCGGGCACTCGACCCGGCCTTCGAGCAGGAGACGGCCACCTTCACGGTGACCGGCCGCGGCTTCACCAACACGGGGTTGGCCCGGGGCGTCGCGTACCACTACCGGATCCGGTCGTTCAACGTCGTTGGCACCTCGCCGTACACGGGACCGGTCCTGGTGACGACACCACAGTGACCGCCCCGGGGGGGTGCGTTGTCAGCGCGCTGCCTCTCTCGGAGCGCGTGCGCCGTCAGCGCGTCGGCGCGCGCAGCGGGGTGCCGACGGCCCGCAGCTCGGCGAGCGCCCCGGCGACCCCGTGCAGCAGGTCGGTCGCCTCGGTGAGCCGGTCGGCGGCCGGGTGGGCGGTCTCCGGTCGGGAGTCCTCGGCCAGGTAACCGGCGGCGGCGACCACCAGCCGTTCGTACGCCGCCACCCCGCCCTCCAGTTGAGCGGTCAGCGCGGCGTGCGCCTCGGCCAGCGGTGGTCGGGCGTCGGCCGGGGCCAGCCGTAGCGCGCGTTCGACGCTGGCCACCCGAGCGGCCAGGTCGCGCAGCGAGCGGTCGGCGGCGGCGGCCTCCAGCACCGCCGGCTCGGCCAGCCCGGTGAGTCGGGGGGCCATTCCGGCCAGGGTGAGCGCCGCCCGGTCCAGTCGGGCCCACTGTTCTCCGGCGCTGGTGCCGCGCAGCGCGATCCGGGAGCGGACCCGGCGCACCTCGGCCAGTACGCCCGGGCCGACCGGCAGCCGCTCGACGGCGGCGATCAGTCGGGCCCGAGACCGGGCCGCTGCCTCGGCCGGGTCGAGCGCCGGGGGCGCCGGCTGGGCGGCCAGGGCGCGCACGTCGATCCAGCGCCAGGCGGCGAGCGCCACCGCGCTGCCCGCGGCGCCGGCCCAGGCCGCGTCGGGCAGACCAAGGCCGGCGTACGGAGTCAGCACCGCCGCCGCGCCGCCGAGCCCACCGGCCAGCACGCTCCACCGTCGGGCTGACCGGCGGAGCCGACCCAGCCTCCGGAAGTACCGGGTCCGCTCGTCTGCCACAGTGCCCCCTCGATCCGGTCGTTCAGCCGGCGGCGGTCGGGTCGCCGGTGCCCCGCTCGCGTGCCATGCTGGCGCGCAGCTCGTCCAGTCGGGCGGCGGCCGTCGGGTCGTTGGCCGGGCCGGTCTTCTCGGCCTGCGGGACGGCCGGTCGCTGGGCCGTGCCGCCGAGCTGCTCCCCCGCCATGCTGGACCGGATCTGCTCCAGCCGGGCGGAGCCGGCCGAGTCGATCGTGGCCTTCTGAATTTCCAACATACGGCCCTCGACGGAGTTGCCGGCCAGTTCGGCGCGACCCATCGCGTTGGCGTACCGCCGCTCGATGCGGTCGCGCACCTCGTCCAGCGACGGGGTGGTGCCCGGCGCGGTCAGTGACGACATCGACTCCAGCGAGCGGGCCACCGTCTCCTGCATCTTGGCCTGCTCCAGCTGGCTGAGCAGCTTGGTGCGCTCGGCGAGCTTCTGCTGGAGGATCATCGAGTTGTTCTCGACCGCTCGGCGGGCCTGGGCGGCGGCGCCCAGCGCCTGGTCGTGCAGCGTCTTCAGGTCCTCGGTGGCCTGCTCGGCGGAGACGAGCTGGCTGGCCAGCGTCTGCGCGGACTGCTCGAACCGCACCGCCTCGGCCTCGTCGCCCTTGGCCCGGGCCTGGTCGGAGAGCACCAGGGCCTGGCGGGCGTTGCCCTGCAACCGCTCGACCTCGGTCATCTGCCGAGACAGCTTCATCTCCAGCTGACGCTGGTTGCCGATCACCGCGGCAGCCTGCTGAACCAGCGCCTGGTGCTGCCGCTGGGCATCCTCGATGGCCTGCTGGATCTGCACCTTGGGATCGGCGTGCTCGTCGATCTTCGCACCGAAGAGCGCCATCAGGTAGTTCCAACCCTTGACGAACGGGTTCGCCATCTCCGTGGTATCCCCTCAGTAGCGTCGCTCCCCCACGGCCGGCCGGCTGGACCGACCGACCGTTGCCGGCCGGTCTCCATCGTCCCAGCCGAACGCCAATGAGGCATCCGTACCGGGCGGTCGACAGCACCGGCGGCTCTTCTGAGCAACCCTACGCGGCCGGGGCCAGCCCGCCCATGGTCAACAAAATCGCGGCTCAGGCCGCGCAGACCACGTCCCGGTCGCGCTCGGTCGGGCGGACCCGGGTGCTGCGCAGGGTGGCCTTGAGCGGCGAGTCCTGGCGGACCGAGACGGCGACCTTGCCGTCGGAGGTGACCTGACGGACACCCCGACTGGTGCTCTTGGCCGCGGCTTCGGCCGGCTCGTCCGGCATCGAGACGAGCACCCCGGGCATCTGCTCGGCGAGCGCCACGGTGTCGCTCACCTCACGCAGCAGCTCGGAGAGGCGGGCACCGAGGGCGTCGCAGATCGCGGCGAGCAGCTCGCTCGACGGCTCCTTGTGCCCGCGCTCGATCTCGGAGAGGTAGCCGAGGCTGACGTTGGCGGCGGTGGAGACCTCACGCAGCGTGCGCTGCTGGCCCTGCCGGCGCGCTCGCAGTGCGTCACCGATCACCCGGCGTAGCAGGATCATCGCACCTCCCCCTGAGGGATACCTCGCGCCCGCCGCTGGGCGGCCGGCTGCGGCGGACCGCGCCGACCCCGAACGTCGGAGCCTTCCCGCAACCGTACCCGTTGCGGGCGCGGGCGACATCCCGCCCCGCCCGTCGGTTCGTCGGGACGGGCGCGCCGCCGCCCGTGTGGCGTCGGCTCGGGTGGCTCTGACCGTTTCGGCCCCGGCGTTCACGAGGTTGCGGCGGCCAGCCGCTCGAAGAGCAACCGCAGCGCCTCGATCACCGCCTCGGCTCGGACGTGGTCCCGCCCGCCGCCCAGGTCGAGCTGGCGGACCTCGCTACCGTCCGCTCCGGCGACCGCGACGTAGACCAGGCCCACGGGTTTCCCGTCCTGCGGCTCCGGGCCGGCGACCCCGGTGGTGGCCAGCCCCCAGTCCGCGCCGCACCGCTGCCGGCCGCCCTCGGCGAGCGCCACCGCCACGTCCGGGTCCACCGGCCCCCGGTCGAACAGCAGATCAGCCGGTACGCCAGCCAGCGTCGCCTTCAACTCGGTGGCGTAGACCACGAGACCGCCCCGGTAGACCCCGCTGACTCCGGCGATGTTCACGATCGAAGCGGCGAGCGACCCACCGGTGAGCGACTCGACGGTGGCCAGGGTTTCGTGCCGCTCGGCCAGCCGGTGCACGACCCCCGCCGCCGCACTGCCCACCTCGGTACCGCCCACCCCGTCACCGTTCACCGACATTTCCACCCTCCGTCGCAGAAACCAGTCGTTCCCCACCCACCAGTCCAAAACCCAACCACCCCGACCCACCCCGACCCACCCCGACCCGACCCACCCCGATCGCGGTGATCATGGAGTTGGCGTCTCGACACGCCGTCCGGCAGGGCGACAACCTCATGATCAGCGGCGGAAAGCGGAGGCCCGGGGCTGTCAGCGGGGGCGGCGGAGGCGGAGGGCCTGGGCCACGTAGTCGAAGCCGGTGGCGACCGTGACCAGCACGGCGGCGGCCATGATCCAGGGGCCGACGGCGGCGAGCGCGGCCGGCATCGGCCAGAGGTACCAGGCGATGGCGAGGATCTGGAGCGCGGTCTTGACCTTGCCACCTCGGCTCGCGGCGATGACGCCGTGCCGGATCACCCAGAACCGCAGCCCGGTGATGCCGAGCTCGCGGACCAGGATCAGCGCGGTCACCCACCAGGGCAGTTGGTCGTACCAGGAGAGCAGCACCAGCGCCGCGCCGGTCAGCGCCTTGTCGGCGATCGGGTCGGCCACCTTGCCCACCGAGGTGACCAGCCCGCAGCGGCGGGCGATCCAGCCGTCCACCAGGTCGGTCGCCGAGGCCACCGCGAAGATCAGGCAGGCCGCCATCCGCCAACCTGCGTGGGTCATCCCGGACACGATCACCGAGGCGGCGAAGACCGGCACCAGCAGCAGCCGCAGGGCGGTCAACGCGTTCGCCGCGTTGACGACGGGCACCACGGCCACCACCCGGCCCGGCGTCGACTCCGTCGCCCCGGTCACCGCCGCACTCCGCTCGGGCCGCCGTGGCGTTCCCGGCACCGCACCACCTGGGTCCCCCGCTCCGCTCGGGCCCGCCGTCACCGTGCCGCGCCGGGCGCCGCCGAGATCATCTCATCCGGCACGGCGAGCAGGTCCACCCCTTCGGTGCCGGTCACCGTTGCGCGTACCAGATCGCCCGGGCGCAGCGCGGCCAGGTCGACCCCGCCCTCGACCGGGGCGACGAGGGTGGTGGAACCGTCCACCTCCGGCGCCTGGTGGGCCGCCCGACCCTCCACCACGCCGTCCTCGATCGAGTCGACAAGCACCTCGACGGTCGAGCCGAGCCGGTCCTCGGCCCGCTGCGAGCAGAGCTCGTCGGCGAGGGCGCTGAGCCGGTCGTAGCGCCGCTTGATCGTCGCGGCGGAGACCTTGCCGGGCAGGCCGGCCGCCTCGGTGCCGTCCTCGTCGCTGTAGTCGAACATGCCGATCGCGTCGAGCCGGGCCTCGGTCAGGAACCGGACCAGCTCGTCGACGTCGCCGCGGGTCTCGCCGGGGAAACCGACGATGAAGTTGCTCCGGGCGCCTGCGTCCGGGGCCAGGGCGCGGGCACTCGCCAGCAGCTCCAGGAACCGGTCGGTGGACCCGAAACGCCGCATCCGGCGCAGCACCGGCTCGCTGGAGTGCTGGAACGACAGGTCGAAGTACGGTGCCACGCCCGGGGTGGTGGCAATCGCCTCGACCAGCCCGGGCCGGGTCTCGGCCGGCTGGAGGTAGCTGGCCCGCACCCGGACGATGCCGGTCACCGCGGCGAGCTGGGGCAGCAGCTTCTCCAGGGCGCGCGGGTCACCCAGGTCCTTGCCGTACGAGGTGGAGTTCTCGCTGACCAGCACCAGCTCCCGTACGCCGGTCTTGGCCAGCCACTCCGCCTCGGCGAGCAGCTCGTCGGGCGTACGCGAGACGAAGGCCCCCCGGAAGGCCGGGATGGCACAGAACGCGCAGCGGCGGTCGCAGCCGCTGGCCAGCTTCAGCGAGGCCACCGGACCGGTGTCGAGCCGTCGACGCAGCACCTGGCGCAGGTGTGCCGGGGTGTGCTCGTCGGTGTCGACGACGGTGCGGGTCACCGTGCCGTGGCCGGGAAGCGACACCCCGCTGTCGCGGCGCTGCACCGGGGTCAGCGGCAGCAGCTCGCGCCGGTCCCGTGGGGTGTGCGCGCTGATCTGCTCACCGGCGACGACGGCGTTCAGCCGGGCGGCGATGTCGGGGTAGTCGTCGAAGCTCAGCACCGCCTGGGCCTCGGGCAGGCTGTCGGCCAACTCACGGCCGTACCGCTCGGCCATGCAGCCTGCGGCGACCACCTTGGCGCCCGTTCCGGCGGCGGCGAGCAGGGTCTGGATCGAATCCTGCTTGGCCTTCTCCACGAAGCCGCAGGTGTTGACGACCACCACGTCGGCGCCCTCGCCGTCGGTGGTCACCTGCCAGCCGTCGGCGTGCAGGCGGGCGGCCAGCTCCTCGGAGTCGACCTCGTTGCGGGCACAGCCCAGGGTCAGCAGGGCGACGCGACGGCCGTCGGCGTGGTCAGCGGGAGAAGGAGAGGTGGCAGACACCATCCGAGGGTACCGGGCCGACCGGGTGAGCCCACGCACGCGGGCTGCGGAGACGGTCGACACGGAGGCGAACGTCATTCCGTCAGCGCGCCTCGGCGCCAACCCGGGTCAGCGCGTCGAGCAGGAACACCTCGGTGCCGGCCAGGCCGGTGCAACAGAAGACGGAGATCTGGTCCGCGGTGGTCCGGCCGGGGACCACGCCGGCCAGGATGCCGCCCAGGTCGCGCAACCGCCCGGCGTACGGGGGTGTGGCCGCGAGCATCGGCGGCTGGTAGTCCGCCGCCTGGGCCGGTGAATCGGTGACCAGCAGGTCGGCGGTGTCCAGCAGGTCGGTGCCGAACTCGCTGCGGTCACGCTGCTTGAAACCGACAGCGTTGACGTGCGTGCCGGGGCTGAGGTCGGCGGCGCAGAGCACCGGGGTCGGGCTGGTGGTCGCCAGCACCACCAGGTCCCGCCCGGTGGCGGCCGAGCCCGGATTTGCCACCGCACGGGCCGGCACGCCCAGTTCGACACAGACCCGGGCGGCGAAGGCCTCCCGGCGAGCTGCGGAACGGCTGTGCACGACCACCTCGCGCAACGGGCGGACCGCGGCGGCGGCCCAGACCTGGGTCCACGCCTGCCGACCGGAGCCGATCACCCCGAGGGTGGCGGCGTCGGGACGGGCCAGCGCGTCGACCGCGAGACCTCCCAACCCTCCGGTACGACGGGAGCCCAACTCCTCGCCCACCGCGACCGCCCGGATCGCCCCGGTCCGGGCGTCGTGCAGCACCACCAACTGCTCGCCCTGCGGGTGACCGAAGGTGTCGTAGGAGCGGAAGCCGTACCACTCGCCGACCAGGTGCCCGGCGGTGAGCACCATCCGCCCGCCGCTCAGCGGTACGGCGGCCCGCGGCGGCGCGATCAGGCGTCCCTCGTACGCGGCCAGGAGGGCGGCGCGCATGGCGGCGACCGTGGTGGCGGCGTCCAGCGCGGCGGCGACCTCGGGGTCGGCGTAGAGCATGGTCATGGTGGCGATACTGCAAGTTGAAGTCAGGTAGAGGTCAACGGATCGTGGCGGTGGTCACCGCCCCGCCACCGGGGTCGGTGCTAGCGTCGGCGCCGGCGGCCGGATGCTCGTGGCCGCTCCGGACGAGTGGTGGGCGTACCCGGTCAGGCCAAGACGCCCCGCGTGACGTGCAGACTCGACTCGTCCCGGCGCGGCAGCCCCGGGCGCTTCCGTGAGGTGAACGATGGCCTGGCTCGTACTGGTGATCTCGGGACTGCTGGAGACGGCCTGGGCGATCGCCCTGGACCGCAGCGCCGGCTTCAGCCGGCTGGTCCCGTCAGTGGTGTTCGTGGTGACCCTCCTGCTGAGCATGGCCGGGCTGTCGTACGCGCTACGGGACATCCCCGTCGGCACCGGCTACGCGGTCTGGGTCGGCATCGGCGCGGTCGGCACCGCGCTGGTCGGGATGCTGGCGCTCGGCGAGTCGGCGAGCCTGCCCCGGATCCTCTGCCTCCTGCTGGTGGTCGCCGGCGTGATCGGTCTCAAGATCTTCCACTGAGGTGCCTCCCAGGCAGGCGTGATAGGCCCCCACAGTGGGTAGTGATCGATTCGTCACGACAGGCTCTCACCCGGAGGAAGACATGGCCGACATGCCGAGCACCGCCCGTCCCCGCAGCAACGCTGCCCGCATCCTCACCATCGTGGGCTTCGTCTTCGCGGTCCTGGCCCTGCTGCTCAACCCGATCATCTTCGGCGTGCTCGGCGTCATCGCGGGCGTCGTCGGCGCGGTGCTCGGCGACAAGCCGCTGGGTTGGTACGCCGCCGTGGCGAGCGTCGTCGCCGCGATCATCAGCCTGGTGATCATCGGCGCGCTGATCAACAACTGACCACTCTCCTGTCGCGGGCCCGCCGGAATCCGGCGGGCCCGTCGTGCGTCCAGGATCGACAGTCGCTCAGTCCACGTCGCCGCGCAGGCCGGTCAGGACCTCGTCCAGCTCGTCCGGCTTGACCAGCACGTCGCGCGCCTTCGACCCCTCGGACGGCCCGACCACCCCCCGGGTCTCCATCAGGTCCATCAGGCGGCCCGCCTTGGCGAAACCGACCCGCAGCTTGCGTTGCAGCATCGAGGTCGAGCCGAACTGCGAGGTGACCACCAGCTCCACCGCCTGCACCAACAGGTCCAGGTCGTCGCCGATGTCCTCGTCGATCTTCTTCTTGCTCTCCTGCGCCGGAGCCAGCACGTCCTTGCGGAACTCCGGCTCACGCTGGTCCTTGCAGAACTTCACCACGTCGGCGATCTCGCGCTCGGTGACCCAGGCACCCTGGATCCGGACCGGCTTTGAGGCCCCCATCGGCAGGAAGAGCCCGTCACCACGGCCGAGCAGCTTCTCCGCGCCCGGCTGGTCGAGGATGACCCGGGAGTCCGCGAGGGAGGAGGTGGCGAACGCCAGCCGGGACGGCACGTTCGCCTTGATCAGACCCGTCACCACGTCGACCGAGGGGCGCTGGGTGGCCAGCACCAGGTGAATGCCGGCGGCCCGGGCGAGCTGGGTGATCCGGACGACGGAGTCCTCCACGTCGCGCGGCGCAACCATCATCAGGTCCGCCAGCTCGTCCACGATCACCAACAGGTACGGGTACGGACGCATCTCGCGTTCGCTGCCCGGCGGGGCCTTGATCTCGCCGTTGCGGACCTTGCGGTTGAAGTCGTCGATGTGCCGGACCCCGTTGGCGGCGAGGTCGTCGTAGCGCATGTCCATCTCGCGGACCACCCAGTCCAGCGAGTCGGCCGCCTTCTTCGCGTTGGTCACGATCGGAGTGACCAGGTGCGGGATGCCCTCGTAACCGGTCATCTCGACCCGCTTCGGGTCGATCAGCAGCAACCGCACCTCGTCCGGGGTGGCCCGGGTGAGGATGGACACCAGCAGGGTGTTGAGACAGCTCGACTTGCCCGCGCCAGTGGCTCCGGCGATCAGGATGTGCGGCATCTTGGCGAGGTTGGCCACCACGTAGCCGCCCTCGATGTCCTTGCCGAGCGCCACGACCATCGGGTGGTGGTCGCTGGTCGCCGCGCGCGAGCGCAGCACGTCGCCGAGGGCCACGTTCTCCGGGTCGGTGTTCGGGATCTCCACGCCGACGGCGCTCTTGCCCGGGATCGGGCTGAGGATCCGTACGTCAGGCGACTTCACCGCGTACGCGATGTTGCGGGACAGCTGGGTGATTCGCTCGACCTTGACGCCGTGCCCCAGCTCCACCTCGTACCGCGTCACGGTCGGGCCACGGGTGAAGCCGGTGACGGCGGCGTCCACGTCGAACTGGTCGAACACGCCGGTCAGCGCGGCGATCACTTCGTCGTTGGCCTTGCTGCGGGTCTTCGCGGCGGCCCCGGCACTGAGCATGTTGGCCGGCGGCAGGGTGTAGTCCCCGGACAGCCCGGTCAGCGCGAGCTGCTCGGCCCGGGTCGGGGCGGGCGAGTGCTCCGGCGGCTCGACCGACGGCTTGCGGCTCGCCGGCACCTTCGCCGGAGACTTACGCGGCAGCACCATGGTCTCCTGGAGGTCCGCGCCGTCCAGGTCCTCGAAGTCGTCCGGGTCCAGTGGTGCGGGCATCCGCTTCGCCGGTCGCTTACGCGCCGGCTTGGCGGCCACCTCGTCCGCCTCCTCATCCGCCTCCGGTGCGGCGACCAGCCCACCGGCGAGCAGCCCCAGCCGCTCCGGGATCTTGTTGATCGGCGTCGCGGTCACCACGAGCAGGCCGAAGAGCAGCAGCAGGACGAGCAGCGGCACCGCCACCCACGCGGTGACCGCCCGCTCCAGCAGCCCACCAACGCCCGCGCCGACCAGACCGCCGGCGAAGTCACGCTCCAGCGGGTCGACCGGATCCTGACCGATCTGGAGCAACGCGGCGGTCGACACGAGCAGCGAACCCCAGCCGATCAACCCACGGCCGCGGTGCTCCGGATCGGCCGGCTGACGCATCAGCCGCCACGCGCCGATCATCAGCAGCACCGGTACGACAACCGAGATCGCGCCCAGGAACAGCCGGATCGTGTCGGCCAGTCGCGCGCCGACCGGCCCCGCTCCGGACAACCAGAGCGCCACGGCGCTGAGCAGGGCGAGCCCGAACAGGAGCAGCCCGGCACCGTCCCGGCGGTGCTCCGGGTCGAGGTCGCGGGCCGACGCAGCCTGCCGGCCAGCGGCACGCACCGCCCAGCCCATCCCGTGCGCCAGCCCCATCCACAGTGCACCCACCGCACGGCCGACGTAGACCGCCGGGCCGGGCCGGGGCGGCGTGGTGCGACGTCGGACCGGTGCCCGGGTGGTCTTCTTCGCCGGTTGACGGGCACGACTGTTGGTGCCACCGCGCGGCGACGCGCCGCGCCGCCGGCTCGCCTGAGAGGTACGGCCCGCCATAGAGTCACGGTAACGGTGGGGGCGGGCAGATCCCCGCTTTTCCGGGTCGTGTCCGCGCGTCGCAACACGAACCCCACCGCCGGTCGTGATATCCGCCTCAGAAGGGATGCCCCATGGCGTCGCCGGAAATCGAAGGCGATCCGGACGATCCACTGGCCGGGCACCCCGACTTGCTGCGTCCGCTGACCGGTGAACTGGTCGCCGCGGTGCTCGCTGCCCGGGGCCGGTCCGTCGGTCCGACCCCGGACGGCGACCTCGTCGGCCACTTCGACGACAACCTGATCTGGTTCCTCCGCGTCGGCGGGGACGGTGAGCTGCTCCAGATCCGCACCATGGTCGATCCGACCTTCGGCATCGAACAGGTGCCCGACCTCTACGCGTTCTGCAACTCCTGGAACCACGACCGGCTCTGGCCGAAGGCGTTCGTCCACGTCGCCGACGACGGTCGGGCCCGGGTGTACGGCGAGGTGATCACCGACCTGGAACGCGGCGTGACCCCACACCAGCTCGACGAGCTGCTCGACTGTGGCATCTCCACCGGCTGCCAGCTCGCCGTGGCGGTTCGTCGACTGCCCGGCGCGGTGCCGTCGTGACCGGCCGGGACGAGTTCACCGGCAGCCGCGCCGGCACGTCACCCACCGGTGCCGGCGAGCGGCTCGCGCGGGGCCGCGTACCGGCGCTGGAGGCCGCGCTCGCCGAGGCTCGGGACCTTCCCGACGGCCCGGCCCGGCAGGTGGCCCTGGAACGGCTCGCCGAGCGCGCCAACGCGGCCGGCGACGTCCGGTCCGGGATGGACGCGCGGTTCGCGTTGATCGAGGCGTACCTGCTGCACGGGGAGCGGTGGCGTCTGGTCGAGCCGGTCCGGCGCTGCCGGGCCGCCGCCGACCACCGGCCCGACGTGCTCACCGAGACGGAGACCGGGCTGCTGCTGCGTTACCAGCGGTACGCGGTGGAGGCGCTGCTCGGAACACCCCGGGTCGGGCTGGACCAGACCCGGTCCCTGCTGCACGACCTGGCCCACCGCGTCGGCACGGATGGTCCGGACACACCGACAGTGGCGGAGCTGCACTGCCGGATCGCCGATCATCTGGGCGACGAGCCCACCGCCCGGCACTGGTACGAGCGATGGTCCGGAAAACGGCCGGGCCCGGCCGGCGGCTGCCCGGGCTGCGCCTCGGCCCGCCGTGCCGAGCTGCTGGCCGGCTGGGGCGAGTGGAGTGCCGCGGTCACCGAGCTCGGGAAAGCCGACGGCGACCCGCGGTCCTGCACCGACCAGCCCGAGCGGGATCTGGTCGCCGGTCTGCTGCCGGCACTGCGCACCGGTGAGCCGGAACGGGCGGCGACGGCGCACGTGCGGGCGTACCGCCGGCACCGGCGGGAGCGCGCGGCGTTCCCGCACCTCGCCGCACACCTCCGGTTCTGCGCGCTGGGCGGGCACCTGGAACGCGGGCTGGCCATCCTGGCCGAGCAGTTGCCCCGGTTGGACCGGCCGACCGACGATCTCGCCGCCATGGAGTTCGCCGCCGCCGGGGCACTGCTCTGCGGGCTGGCGGCCGACGCGGGGCTGGGCGTGCGGACGATGCCCCGGCCCGCGTACGGCGAGCGGACGGCCACCGAGTTGGACGTCGCCACGCTCGGGGCGCTGCTGCTCGGGGTGGCGAACGAGCTGGCCGGCAGCTTCGACGCGCGCAACGGCACCGGGCACCACTCCGGACGGATGGCCGCCTGGCTGGCCGAGCGCCCGCTCGCGGCGCCGGTTCCGCTGCCCACCGACGACGAACCTGACGAGCCCGACGACGACCGGTCCGACGTCGAGGCCGACGTCGACACCGAGGCCGAGGCCGAGCTGGGCGAACGCGAACTGTCGGCACTCTCCCTCGGCATGATCACCGGGATCCTGGACGGGCGCGGCGACCGGTACCTGGTGGACGAGGACGAGACGGTGGTCGGCCACTGGGAGGGGACGGTGATCCAGTTCCGGCGGGCCGGTGAACGCGGCGAGGTGCTGCACGCCCGCGCCATGGCCAACCGCCGGCTGCCGGCCGCCCGCCGCGCCGAGGCGTACGCCTTCTGCAACGCGTGGAACCACGACCGACTGCTGCCCAAGGCGTACGCGCACGATCTCGGCACCGAGTTGGTGCTGGCCGGCGACGTGGCCACCGACCTGGCGCACGGGGTCGCCCCGGCGCAGTTACGGGTCCTCATGGACGCCGCCATCGCCACCGGCATCGCGTACGCCGAGGCCGTCGCCGCGCTGCCCTGATCTCCCGGGAACGGCGGACGCCGGCCCACCCCGTTCAGGTGGACCGGCGTCAGCGGGAGTCGCTCAGACCTCGACGACGGTGGGCACGATCATCGGCCGACGACGGTACTTGTCGTTGACCCAACGTCCCACGGTCCGCCGGACGATCTGCTGAAGCTGGTGTGGGTCGGTGATGCCGTCCGCCGCGGCCCGGTTGAGCGCCTCGGTGACCAACGGCACCACCGGGTTGAACGCCTCCGGGTCCTCGGAGAAGCCCTTCGCGGAGAGCGTCGGGCCGGCGACCACCTTGCCGGTGACCGAGTCGACGACCACCGTGGTGGCGATGAACCCGCCGTCACCGAGGATCCGCCGTTCGGTGAGCAGCGACTCGCTGACGTCACCGACGGCGAGGCCGTCCACGTACACGTACCGGCTCTTCACGTGCCCGACCAGGCTGGCGCGGCCCTCGACCAGGTCGACCACGTCGCCGTCCTCGCAGAGCACCACCCGGTCGGCGGCAACCCCGGACTCGATGCCGAGCCGGGCGTGGGCGCGCAGGTGACGCCACTCGCCGTGCACGGGCATCAGGTTGCTGGGCCGGACCACGTTGAGCAGATAGAGCAGTTCCCCGGCGGGGGCGTGCCCGGAGACGTGCACCTTGGCGACGTCCTTGTGCACGACCACCGCGCCGGCCCGCGCGAGCCGGTTGATCACCCGGTAGACCGAGGTCTCGTTGCCGGGCACCAGTGAGGAGGCCAGCACGACCGTGTCACCGGGTGCGATGGTGATGTGCCGGTGGTCGCCGCTGGCCATCCGGCCCAGCGCGCTCATCGGCTCACCCTGGGAACCTGTCGACATCAGCACGATCTCATCCGGCGGCAGCGTGGTCGCCTCGTCGATGCTGATGACCAGGCCGGCCGGGATGTTGAGCAGGCCGAGGTCCCGGGCGATGCCCATGTTGCGGACCATGGACCGGCCGATCAGCGCGACCTTGCGGCCGTGCTCGGCGGCGGAGTCGAAGACCTGCTGCACGCGGTGCACGTGCGAGGCGAACGACGCCACGATGATCCGGCCCTTGGCCTTCGCGAAGATCGAGTCGAGCACCGGCCCGATCTCCCGCTCCGGGGTGACGAAACCGGGGATCTCCGCGTTGGTGGAGTCGGACAGCAGCAGGTCGACGCCTTCGGCGCCGAGCCGGGCGAAACCGGCCAGGTCGGTGATCCGGCCGTCCAGCGGCAGCTGGTCCATCTTGAAGTCGCCGGTGTGCAGCACCAGGCCGGCGGGGGTGCGGATAGCCACCGCGAGGGCGTCCGGGATCGAGTGGTTGACAGCGAAGAACTCACACTCGAACGGGCCGAGCCGCTCGCGGCCGCCCTCCCGCACGGTCAGCGTGTACGGCTGGATCCGCCGCTCGGCCAACTTCGCCTCGACCAGGGCGAGGGTGAACTGTGAGCCGACCAGCGGGATGTCGGGCTTGTGGGCGAGCAGGTACGGCACCGCGCCGATGTGGTCCTCGTGACCGTGCGTCAGCACGATCGCCTGGACGTCGGCCAGCCGGTCCAGGATCGGACCGAAGTCGGGCAGGATCAGATCCACACCCGGCTGCTCGACATCGGGGAACAGCACGCCGCAGTCGACGATCAGCAACTTGCCGTCGTACTCGAAGACGGTCATGTTCCGACCGATGGCGCCGAGCCCGCCGAGCGGGATGATCCGCAGGCCGCCTTCCGGCAGCGGCGGGGGTAGCTCCGCCTCGATGTGCGCCTCGGTCACGCGTCCACCTCATTCTGCGACGCCGTTACTCGACGTCCATCGTGTCGTTCGTTCATTCGGGCAGCTCCAGGCCCGCTGCCGCGAAGTCCGCGCGCAGCTGGGCGATCTCGTCGTCGGTGGCGTCCACCAGCGGGGGTCGCACCGGGCCGGCCGGCAGGCCCTGCGCTGCCAGGCCCGCCTTCACCAGGATCGCGCCCTGGGTGCGGAAGATGCCGGTGAACAGCGGCAGCAGCCGCCGGTGCAGCGCCAGCGCGGTCGGCATGTCTCCCGCGTCGTACGCATCGATCAGTTGTGCGGTCAGCGTCCCGGTGAAGTGCGTGGAGGTGCCGACCACGCCCACCGAACCGACGGCCAGCGCCGGCAGGGTGAGAGCGTCCTCGCCGCAGTAGAAGGCGAGGGCGGTCCGGCTGGTCACCCAGCTGGTTTCGGTCAGGTCGCCCTTGGCGTCCTTGACCGCGACGATCCGGCCGTGCTCGCCGAGCCGCACCAGCGTCTCGGTCTCGATTGGCACACCGGAACGGTGCGGGATGTCGTACAGCATCACCGGCAGGCCGGTGGCGTCGGCGACGGCTGTGAAGTGCCGGACCAACCCCGCCTGCGGCGGCTTGTTGTAGTACGGGGTGACCACCAGCAGGCCGTGCGCACCCGCCTTCTCGGCGGCTGCGGCCAGCTCGATGGTGTGCCGCGTGTCGTTGGTGCCAACGCCCGCGACCACCTTGGCCCGGTCACCGACAGCCTCCACCACGGCCCGGATCAGCTGTTCCTTCTCCGCTTCCGTGGTGGTCGGCGACTCGCCGGTGGTGCCGTTGACCACCAGCGCGTCGTTGCCCTGCTCGTCGACCAGGTGGCTCGCCAGCCGGGCGACGCCGTCGAGATCGAGGGAACCGTCGGAGGTGAACGGGGTCACCATGGCTGTGATCAGCCGGCCGAAGGGGCGGGACGCCGGTCGGGCCGCGGCATCGAGGTGGTCGTGCGTCATACCCTCCAACCTAGCGGACGACCAGCCGGGGCCCGCCGGGGAAGGGCTCAGGACGCCTCGTGCGGGCTGGCCGCCACCTCGGTGCCGTCCGGCAGCGTGGAGATCACGAAGTCGGCGAACACGTTGGGGGCGACCCCCTGCAGCTGGCGGAGGCACTCGACGGCCAGCTCACGGATCTCCACGTCGGCGTGCTCGGTGGCCCGCATCGCGATGAAGTGCCGCCAGGCCCGGTAGTTGCCGGAGACCACGATCCGGGTCTCGGTGGCGTTGGGCAGCACCGCGCGGGCCGCCTGCCGGGCCTGCTTGCGGCGCAGCGTCGGGTTGGGCTCGTCGGAGAAGCGCTGCTCCAGGCCCTCCAACAACTCGGTGTACGCCCGAACACTCGCCTCGGCGGCCTCCACGAACTTCTTGTGCAGCTCGGGGTCGTCGGCGATGACGGCCGGCTCGACCATGGCCGCGTCCCGCTCCGGGACGTAGCGCTGCGACAACTGGGAGTACGAGAAGTGTCGGTGCCGGATCAGCTCGTGGGTGAAGGAGCGGGACACCCCGGTGAAGTAGAAGGTGACCGACCCGTGCTCCAGCACGCTCAGGTGCCCAACCTCGAGGATGTGCGCCAGGTAGCCGGCGTTGGTGGCGGTCGCCGGGTTCGGCTTCTTCCACGACTGGTAGCAGGCCCGACCGGCGAACTCGGCGAGCGCCTGGCCGCCCTCCGCGTCGGTCGACCACGGCACGTCGTCCGGGGCCGCGAATTGGGTCCACGCGATCAACTTGACCTGGGGCTGCACCATGTCCGGCATTCCTGGGACTTTAGTGGTGGGGTGCCGCCCGACCCAACTCAGGCGCGCCCCGTGCAATGTCGATCACTCAGGCAACAACGCACCGACCGACGTTCCCGACTCCTAGGCCGGAGCCGGGGCCGGGCCGGGCGCCAGGGCCGGAGCCAGGGCCGGAGCGGGGCCAGGGCCGGAGCGGGGCCGGGAGCCGGCCTGGGGGCGCGGGGCAGGGCATCGTCGTCGAGGCCCGGGCGGACAGGTCCGTCGGCGTCCTTTGGAGCTGAATCGTTGGCGACATCAGCCCCGGCGGATGGATGGGCCGCCCAAGCCGACAATCGAGACCCGAGCGCCGCTCAAGCGCCCATGCAACCCGAACAAGTCAGGCACCCAAGCAACCCGAACAAGTCGAGCATCTCGGCAGCGGCTTTCGCTCGCAAGATCGCGCAACATCCTGGATGTAGTGGCATCCGTCATGCTCCGAACCCACTACATCCAGGATCAAGCGCGATCTTGGGCGAGCGCATCGGCTGCCGTGCGCCGCGAAGCGGGTATGCGGATGCCGATTGGGGTGCTCGACTCGGGTTCCCGGAAGTCGGGGTATCCGGGTCAGGTGGATGGCCCGGTTTCCTGAATGCCGAGTCGATCATGTGTGGTCGGCACCGGAGGAGACCCCTGATGTCGTAAACGAATCAGCTCCAAAGGATGCCAGGACAACGCATGCCGGCCGAGCCCGCATCCGCCGACCGCACCCGGGCACCGGCCGGGCGGCGGCAGGTCGGGCACTGGCGCTTCAGACGGCAGCCCCGCAGGCAGCAACGCGGCCGGCAGCAGCCCAGCGGCCGGCAGCAGCCCAGCGGCCAGCAGCGCGGCCGGTAGCAGCGCGGTCAGACGTAGAGCGAGGTGAACGGCGCCCAGGGCAGGTTGCGTAGCACCGAGAAGGCCAGCCACGCGGCCAGGAATCCGCCGATGACCTTCGAGCTGATCCGCAGCTCGGGTAGGCGCCATCCGAACGCCTGGTTTCCCGCCCAGGCCACGAAGAGGTACGCGAGGAACGGCAGCGCGAAGACGAACAGGAAGTGGTGCCGGGCGGCGGCCGGCAGGTCGGCGTGCAGTACGTACCAGAGCGCTCGGGTGCCACCACAGCCCGGGCAGTCCAGCCCGGTGGTCAACTTGAGCAGGCAGGTGGGCGCGGCATCCGGGTCGGCGTAGGTCGGGTTGCTCAGCAGCGCGTAGCTCATGCCGATCGCGACGCAGCCGACCGCGGCCAGCGGCACTGCCCAACGCGGGGAACGTTCGTAGAGCCGCAACACGAATCGGGTGAGCCGGTCCGGCTCAGGCGCCGGGTAGCCACCTGGAGGGGTGGTCGGCCAACCCTCCGGACCCGAGCCGCCGGGACCGAAGCCAACGGGACCGAAGCCGCCGGGACCCGTGCCACCGTCGGTCGGCGCCGTGTGGACGGCGCTGGGGGCTGGGTGCGGCTGGTCGACCGGTCCGGGAGCGCTCGTCACGCGCTCACGGTACACCGGACACGCCGGCCAACGCGGCGGTGAGCGGACCAGCCAGATCGCCGGCCGCTGGCGGGGCCACCGCATCCAGGCCGAGCCAGCCAGCGAGGCGGTACAGCTCGGCGGCGAGCGCGACGGCGGTCTCCCCCGGGTCGGCGTCGGGTTCGAGCCAGGCGGCTGGCACGAGCAGCACCCCGGCCTTCCGATCGGCCTTCAGGTCGACCCGGGCGGTGAACCGGTCGCCCTGCAGGAACGGCAACACGTAGTAGCCGTAGACCCGCTGTGGCGCCGGGACGTAGATCTCGATCCGGTAGGTGAAGTCGAACAGCCGCTCGGTGCGGGCGCGTTCCCAGATCAGCGGATCGAAGGGGCTGACCAGCGTGTTGCCCCGCACCCAACGCGGCAACCGGGCGGACGCGTGCAGCCAAGCCGGCTGTCGCCAGCCCGCCACGGTGACCGGCACCAGCTCACCGGCCTCGGCCAGTTCGGCGACGGCCTGCCGGGCGCCGGCCAGCGGCAACCGGAAGTAGTCGCGCAGCTCCGGCTCGGCGGCGACCCCGAGGGATCGCGCGGCGAGCGAAACCAGCGTCCGGTACGCCTCGGCGTCGGTCGGGGTGGGCGCGGCCAGCACCGCCGCTGGCAGGACCCGCTCGGGCAGGTCGTAGCGGCGGGCGAAGGAGGTGCTGCGCTCGGCGGCGGTCACCTCGCCGGCCCAGAACAGGAACTCCAACGCGCGCTTGACCGCCGACCAGTTCCACCCCCAGTTGCCGGTCTCGCGGGGGGCGTCGTGCTCGATCTCCGCGGCGGTCAGCGGCCCCCGGGCGGCCACCTCGTCCCGGACCCAGGCGACCAGCTCCGGCTGCTCCTGGGCGATCCGCCGCATGCCGCCCCAGGATTCGCTGTGCGCTCGGGCCATTCGCCAGCGCAGCATCGGGTGCAGCTCCACCGGGACCAGCGACGCCTCATGACCCCAGTATTCGAACAGGTCACGCGGGCGTCGGTAGGCGGCCTGGTCGAGCAACGTGGTCGGATAGGGCCCGAGCCGGCTGTAGAGCGGCAGGTAGTGCGCGCGTTGCAGCACGTTGACCGAGTCCATCTGGATCAGCCCGACCCGGCCGAGCACGCGACGCAGGTGCCGGCGGGTGGGCGTGCCCGTCGGCGACGGGTCGGCGAAGCCCTGGGCGGCGAGCGCCACGCGGCGGGCCTGGGCGAGCGAGAGTGATTCGGGCGCGGTCATCGTCGGCGACCTTAATTCATCGGTACGACGCCGGTGCGGGAAGCTGGACGTGACGACCAACGGGGCATAGAACGGTGCAATGCTGACCATCCGTCGGGAGGAGCCGGACGACGCCGAGGCGGTCGCCCGGGTACACGTGCACGGCTGGCAGGCGGGCTACGCCGGCTTCATGCCGGACGAGGTGCTCGGGCGGCTCAACGTGATGGCCTGGGCGCAGCGTCGTCGCGACGTCGGCACCGCCGATCCGGAACACCCGTTCATCACCCTGCTCGGCGAGGTGGACGGGTCGGTGGTGGGCTTCACCACCTTCGGGCCGTACCGCCGCAACCAGGACCGGGACGACCTCGACCCGACGGTCGGCGAGGTGGTGGCGCTCTACGTGGAGCCGGCCCACTGGGGTGACGGGACCGCGGCGGCGTTGCTGGACGCCGCCCGGAGCGGGCTCACCGAGCGGGGCTGGGCCGACTACCGGGCGTGGGTGCTGGCGGACAACCGGCGGGCCCGGCGGTTCTGCGAACGCGCCGGCCTGTCACCGGACGGTGAGCGGTCGACCTACCAGGTGCCGCTGGCCGGTGGGGGCCCGCCGGTCGGGCTGGTCGAGCTGCGGTACGCCGGACGCCTCGACGGTTGACCCGTTCGGGGTCAGCCACCGGCGGATCGGCAGGAAGGCCAACAGCGCCAGACTGATCCACACGTAGGCGTTGCTGCCCAGGAAGCCGTCGACGCCGGTGAAGTCCTTCTCCCACACCCAGACGGTCCGGCTGATCAGCAGCGCGTACCCGATGGTCGCGGCGACCAGCAGGACCCGCCGTCGCCGGCCGGCCGGCGCGGCCATCGCGTTGTCGACGAGCAGGATCAACGCGGGCAGCAACCAGACCAGGTGGTGCACCCAGGTGACCGGGCTGACCAGGCACATCACCGCGCCGGTGAGCGCCAGGCCGGTCGCCTCGTCGCCGGCCGCGACGGCGGCCCGGGACCGCCAGGCCCAGAGCGCCAGGGTGCCCAGCACCAGCAGCAGCCACAGCAGGGTGCTCGGGTGCTCCGGGTCGAGCCGGGCGACCACCCCGCGCAGCGACTGGTTGGAGACGAAGGCCAACTCGCCCACCCGTCCGGTGTTCCACAGGGCCTCGGTCCAGAACTCCCGGGACGCGTCCGGGAAGAGCGCGGCAGCCAGCAACGACACCCCGGCGGCGGTGCCGCTCGCGGTGAGCGCCGCCCGCCACCGCCCGGTCACCAGCAGGTAGACGATGAACACGCCGGGGGTCAGTTTGATCGCCGTGGCGAGGCCGATGCCCACCCCGGTCCACCGGCTGCCGGTCGGCATCAGCTGCAGCAGGTCCACCGCCACCAGGAAGAGCAGCAGCGTGTTGACCTGGCCGAAGTTGACGGTTTCCCGCATCGGTTCGAACGCGGCGGCCAGGCACAGCGCAACGGCGAGGGCGAACCACCGGGTCCACCCGGCGCGGCGGGCGATCGGGTCGACGAGCCACCAGATCAGCACCGTGGTGGTGGCCACGCTGGCGAGGACGCTCACCACGATCGCGGCCGTCCACGGCAGGTACGCCATCGGCAGCATGACCAGGGCGGCGAACGGCGGGTAGGTGAAGCCGTACTGCGTGTTGGGCTTGAGGTAGTCGTAGATCTCTCCGCCGTCGTGCACCCACCACGTCAACGCGCCGTAGTAGACCTTCAGGTCGAAGAAGCCGTGCCGCACGGCAGCGACGGCGAGGAACCCGGCGACCGCCGCGGCGAGCACCACCACCCCGACGACCTGCGCGGTTGTCCTGTTGGCACCCTGCGCCACCGTCGTCTCCCCCGCCCTGCGTAGGCTTCCGTCCCATGGCTCTCGGGTACGTCCGCCCGGCGCGTCCCGAGGACGCCGGCGAGATCGCACGCATCCAGCTCGCGACCTGGCGGGTCGCGTACCGCCGGATCCTGCCTCGGCATGTGCTCGACAACCTGGACGAGGCGTTCCTCGCCCGGCGGTGGAGCGCCGCGGTGCTGGAGCCGCCCTCGGGCGCGCACCGGGTGCTGGTCGCCGTCGAACAGGCCGAGCAATCGTATCTGGTGGGGTTCGCCGCCTCCGGCCCGGCCGACGGCGAGGCTCTCGCCCCGGGTGAGCCGGCCGACGCGCTCGGCCCGGACGTGGCCGCGGTGACCGACCTTCTGGTGGAGCCGCGGTGGGGTCGGCGCGGGCACGGTAGTCGGCTTCTCGCCGCCGCCGTCGACCTGTGGCGGGAGGACGGCATGAGTCGCGCGGTGGCCTGGGCGTTCGACGGTGACGAGGCGACCCGGAAGTTCCTCACCAGCACCGGCTGGGAGCCCGACGGCGCGGCCCGGGCGCTTGACGTCGACGACATGCTGGTGCCTCAGGTGCGCCTGCACGTGGCCGTTCCGGCCGAAAAGGTCGAGTGACCGAAGCGGCGGCCCCACGGTCGGGGCCGCCGTACCGAACCGGGTCAGCCCTTGTCGGAGCCGTCGTTGGCGTCGCGGACGAAGTACCGCTGGAACACCACGAAGATGATCGCCACCGGGATGGTGGCCAGTAGCGCGGCGCCGAGCTTGAGCGGGTACTGGGTGCCCTTGCCGAGGGAGCCGCTGACCAGGTCGGCGAGGCCGCGCGGCAGGGTGAACAGGTCCGGGTCCTGCACCGACACCAGGCTGTGTGGGAACTCGTTCCAGGAGCCCTGGAACGACAGGATGGTCAGGGTGATCAGCGCCGGTTTCGCCATCGGCAGCACCACCGACCAGAAGGTACGGAAGATGCTCGCCCCGTCGATCCGGGCGGCCTCCTCGACGCTCACCGGGATGGACTCGAAGAACTGTTTCATGATGAACACGCCCGCCGCGTCAGCCAGCAGCGGCACCACCAGGCCGGCGTAGCTGTTGTAGAGGCCGAGCTGGTTGAGCACCAGGAACTTCGGGATGAGCAGCACCACCCCGGGCACCGCCATCACCGCGATGACTGCGGCGAACAGCCCGCCACGCCCCCGGAACCGCAGCCGGGCCAGCGCGTACCCGGCGAGCGAGTCGAAGAACACTCGCCCGAGGGTGACCAGCACCGTCACCAGCAGCGAGTTGCCCAGCCACAAGGGGAAGTTGGTGCCGGCGAAGATCCGTTCGAAGCCGGCCAGTGTGAGCGGGTCCGGGAACGGTGACAGTGGGTTCGCCGCCGCGTCGGGCTCGGTCTTGAGCGAGTTGCCGATCTGGATGACGAACGGGTAGAGGAACACCAGCCCGAAGAAGACGAGTGTGGCGTACCCCAGGAAGCGGGTGGCGAGGGTGCGGGCCGCGCGCTGGTGTCGCCGCGCGGGCGCCGCCGCCGGGCGGTCGGTGAGCACTGCCATCTCAGGACCTCTCCGGTACGCGTCGACGCCGCCAGCCGCGTCGCGGCCGGTCGGTGTCCCGCTCGGCCAGCGCCCGGCGCTGGATCAGCGTGAGCACGATGATGATCAGGAACAGGACGAAGGAGATCGCCGCGCCGGAGCCGTACTCGAAGTCCCGGAAGGCGGTCCGGTACGACAGGTACGCCGGGGTGAGTGTGGTCTTGGCCGGGTCGCCCTGGCTCATCACGTACACCTGGTCGAAGACCTGCCAGGAGCCGATCATGCCGAGGGTGAGCACCAGGAAGGTGGTGGGTCTGATCATCGGCAGGGTGACGTACCGGAAGCGCTGCCACCGGGACGCGCCGTCGAGGGTGCTGGCCTCGTCAAGCGTGACCGGCACGTTCTGCAGCCCGGCGAGGAACATCAGCATGAAGGTGCCGGAGGTGGTCCAGACGACCAACGTGATGATCGACATCATCGCCACGCTCGGGCCGGCCAACCAGTCCCACCAGGTCAGCCCGAACGGGCCGCCGTCGGTCAGCGCCGCCGGTGGCGAGTCCACACCGACCGCGCCGAACAGCAGGTGCAGCACGCCCCGGGGGTCGGCGAACCACTCCGGGCCGTCGATGCCGAAGAAGCCGAGCAGCGCGTTCACCGCGCCGGAGTTGGCGAAGAGGAACAGGAACACCACGCTGATCGCGACCGAGCTGGTGACCGAGGGGAAGTAGAAGGCGCTGCGGAAGAAGCTCTTGCCCTTGAGCATCCGGTTGTTGACGACCAACGCCAGTCCGAGCGCGAGCACCGTCTGCGCCGGCACCACGATCGCCACGTAGTAGATGTTGTTGCGGATGCTCGTCATGAAGTCCCGGCGGGCCAGCCCGTCCTCGGTGAACAACCGCGTGTAGTTGTGGCCGCCGACGAACGGGACGTCGCCGGTGAAGGGACTGCCCTGGCCGTTCCAGTCGGTGAGGCTGACCCAGAGCGCCATCAGGATCGGCAGCAGCAGGAACAGCCCCAGAATGACGATCACCGGCGCGACGAAGAGCCAGCCGGCGAGGTTCTCGTTGCTGCGGATGCCGCCCCTGCGTCGGCGGGGGCCCGACCCGGGCGCGGTCGCCGCGGCGGTCAGTGTCTCGGTTGCCATCTTCCCTCCCTCCCTTCCTCTCTCCGACCGACGTGCGGTGGGGGCCCCGGTGAACACCGGGGCCCCCACCGTCAGCTCAGCTGCCGCCGAGCGCCGCCTTGGCGTTCTTGTCGAAGTTCTGCAGGATGGTCTTCGGGTCGCCGTTGGCCAGCCCCTGCAGACCGGTGTCGAGGTCCTTGAGGACGCTGTCCATCTTCGGGGCGTTCACCGGGCCCTGGGCGTATGCGGCGCCGTCGATGAACACCTTGTCGGCCGGGAAGGCGGCGGTGTACTGCTCGCCCGCCGACTGCCGGGACGGCATGACGCCGAACGCCTTGGCGAAGGTCATCTGCTGCTCGCCGCTGGTCATCGCCTCGACGAACTTGATCGCCTGGTCCTTGTGCTTGCTCTTGGCGGCAACACCCCAGCACTGGGTGAAGGAGAGGGTGCCCTGCCCCTTGGGGCCGGCCGGCAGCGCCACGACCTTGTACTTCACGTTCGGGAAGTCGTTCTGCAGGGCACCCTTGATCCAGTTGCCCTCGATGGTCATCACGGCCTTACCCTTGCCGAACGCTTCGCCGGACCAGCCGGCGTCGAGCTGCTTCGGGTACTTGGCCAGCCCGGTCGTGAGCATGGTCTTGACGTACTGGAGGGCGGCCAGGTTCTCCGGGGTGTCCGCCGTGGGCTGCTTGCCGTCCTTGCTGGTCAGCCAGCCACCGTTCTGCACCATGAAGGCGCCGATCCGGTCCCGGGTGTCACCGATGGCGAGCGGAACCTGCCCCTTCGCCTTGATCTTCTGGGCGACCGCGGTGAGCTGGTCCCAGGTCGTCGGGACGTCGGCGTCGGTCAGCCCGGCCCGGGTCCACAGGTCGGTGTTGATCTGCAGGGCCAGGGTCGAGAAGTCCTTGGGCGCGCAGTAGAGCTTGCCGTCGTACGTGAAGGCGGTGCGCAGGCTCTCGTAGAAGTCGTCCGGGTTGCTGACCTTGTCGCCGTACGGCTCGAGGGCGCCGACGCTCGCGTAGTTGGCGAACTGGGCCGCGTCCACGTAGAAGACGTCCGGCGGGGTGCCGCCGGCGAGAGCCTGACCGAGCTGCTGGGTGAGGTCCTGCGCCGGGGTGACGGTCGCGGTGTTGCCGGAGCTGCCGGCCCACTTCGCGGCGGCGTCCTGCACCGCCTTGGTCTCGGCCTCGCCGGACGAGCCGATCAGGATCTGCAGGCTGGCCGGCCCGCTGGACTGGGCGGTGTCGCCGGAGGAGTCGTCGAAGCCGCTGCCGCAGGCGGCGGAGCCGAGGAGGGCGACGGCGGCGAGGCCGGCCACCGCTGCCCGGGTGATTGTTCGGGGTGCCATGGTTTCTCCTGGTGGGGGGGTGTGGGACTACGCGGTGTGCCGCAGCGCCAGCGAGGGCTGGAGCAGCACGGGGGTAGGGGTCTCGTGGTCGCCGTCGAGGACCCCGGTGAGCAGGTCCACGCAGCGGGCGGCGGCGTCGCCGAGCGGTTGGCTGACGCTCGTCAGCCCGACCGCGGCGGCCACCGGCGTGTCGTCGAAGCCGATCACCGACACCTGCGGGTCGACGCCGCGGATCGCCTGGAGGGCACCGAGGGCGAGTGAGTCGCTGGCGCAGACCACGGCGCTCGGCGCCACGGCGACGAGCAGGTCACGCATCAGCCGCTCCCCCTCGGCGATGCCGTCCTCGGTCTCCCGGTGCAGCCCGGTCGGGTCGACGCCGGCTGCGCCCAGCGCGTCGCGCCAGCCGGCCCTCCGGTCGTCGCCGACGCCGGAGCCGTCGGGCCAGCCGATGAAGGCGATCCGCCGGTGGCCGGCGTCCAGCAGCCGCCGGGTGGCCTGGGCGGTACCGGCGGCGCCATCCACGTCCACCCAGGGGTGCGCGTCGAGCGCGTCCCACGGGCGGCCGAAGGTCACGAACGGTACGTCCCGGTCGGCGAGCCACTGGGTACGCGGGTCGCCGTACTTGGTGCCCACCAGCACGAACGCGTCCAACTCGTAGGTGCCGAGCAGGTCGCCGTAGGTGGCGATCTCCCGTTCGTCGTCGGTGGCGGTGTAGAGCAGCACCCGGTAGCCGGCGGCGTCGGCGGTCTCGGTGAGGCCGTGCAGGAAGCGGTCGAGCACCGAGCCGTTGATGCCGTCGCGGGTCGGGTCGATGCGGGCGGCGATGAGGCGGGACCGGCCGGTACGCATCTGTCGGGCGGCCTGGTTGGCCCGGTAGCCGAGCGCGTTGATCGCGTCCTGGACCCGCTGACGGGTCTCCTGCCGCACGATGTGCGGGCTGTTGAGGACGTTGGACACGGTCTGCCGGCTGACTCGGGCGTGCCGGGCCACCGTCGCGATGGTCACCTTTTCGGCCACTAAATCCCTCTCGCCATCTTGAACGATCCAATTTGGATAAGGCAGGATTGGATCGTTCAAGTTTCTGGAATGTTTCGCACTTTGCACCGCCAGGGGCGCGTTGTCAAGATGGCCGCCCCGCACCCCGAGGATCTGGAGCCACACCGTGATCGAACGCCAGCTGCAACCCCTCCTGCACGAGTTGGTAGGGGTGGTCTTCGCCCCGACCAGCGCGCTGGGGGACGCGACCGGGCAGATCCGCCCGACCGGCGTCCAGGGCGTCTTCCACGCCGACGCCCGGGTGCTCTCCCGCGCCGAGCTGCGGGTCGACGAACGGGAACTCGAGGGGCTGACCCGCGGCGACGACGGCCCACACGGTGCACGCTTCGTCGGCCTGGCCCGCTGGCTCGGCGACCCCACCCCCGACCCGACGGTCCGCGTCGACCGCCTGCGCCGGGCCACCCGCAACGGCCTCACCGAGGAGCTGCGGATCGTCTCCACCGCCACTGTCGACGTAAACGCCACCGTCACCGTCGACCTCGGCTGCGACCTGGCACCCATCGAGGCCGTCAAGTCCGGTGGCGCCGCCGCCGCACTGGAGGCCAAGACCGGCCAGCCGAGCGTGCTCACCTGGTCGGGAGCGGGAATCACCGTCACCGTCACCGCGTCCGACGCGGACGTGCTGGCCGACGCCGAGCGTGCCACCGCGCCACGGCTGGCGTGGCCGGTCCACCTGCCTCCCGGCGGCGAGACCGTGCTGCGCTGGCAGTTGGCCGTCGAGGACCCGCGCGCCGTCGTCGTCGGCCCAGCCGGCGAACCGGAGTGGTCCCGACCCGAGGTGACCGCCGACGACCGACGCCTCGTCCGACTGCTGGACCGCAGCCTCGACGATCTGCGCGGCCTCCGACTGGCCGAGACCAGCGCCCCCGGGGACGTGTTCCTCGCCGCCGGCGTGCCCTGGTTCCTCACCCTGTTCGGCCGGGACAGCCTCTGGGCCGCCCGGATGATGCTGCCGCTCGGCACCGACCTGGCCGCCGGCACCCTGCGCGTACTCGCCCGCCGGCAGGGCACCCGGTTCGACCCGGCGACCGGCGAAGCCCCCGGCAAGATCCTGCACGAGCTGCGCCGACACGAGTTCACGGTGCCCGGCAACGGCCTGCGCCTTCCGCCGGCGTACTACGGCACCGTCGACGCCACGATGCTCTGGGTCAACCTGCTGCACGACGCGTGGCGCTGGGGCATGCCCGCCGAGCAGGTCGAGCCCCTGCTGCCGCACCTGGAGGCGGCTCTGCGCTGGCTCGGCGAGCACGCCGACCCGGACGGCGACGGCCTGGTCGAGTACGTCGACACCACCGGGCACGGGCTGTCCAACCAGGGCTGGAAGGACTCCGGCGACGCCGTCCGATTCCGCGACGGCACACTGGCCACCGCGCCGATCGTGCTGGCCGAGGTGCAGGGTTACGCGCACGAGGCGGCCGTGAACGGAGCCGCCCTCCTGGACGCCTACGGCCGACCGGACGCCGACCGGTGGCGCGAGCACGCCGCCGCGCTTGTCGGCCGGTTCCGCAGGAGCTTCTGGGTCGACGGCCGCCACGGCCCGCAGCCCGCGCTCGCCCTCGACCGCGACAAGCGGCCGGTCGACTCGCTGACCAGCAACATCGGCCACCTGCTCGGCACCGGCCTGCTCGACCGCGACGAGGAAGCCCAGGTCGCGCACCTGCTCACCACGGACACCATGGCCGCCGGGTTCGGGCTGCGGACCATGTCCAGCGACGACGCCGGCTTCAGCCCGCTGTCGTACCACTGTGGCTCGATCTGGACCCACGACACAGCGATCGTGCTCGGTGGGCTGGCCCGCGCCGGGCACCGGGAAGCCGCGCTCGGCCTGACCGAAGGGCTGCTCAGCGCGGCCGAGGCGTTCGACTACCGGATGCCGGAGCTGTACGGGGGCGACGACCGCTCACTGCTGAACCGGCCGGTGCCGTACCCGGCCGCGTGCCGACCGCAGGCGTGGGCGGCGACGGGTGCGGTGCTGCTGCTCCAGGCCGCCGCGGGGCTCTACCCGGACGTGCCCGGCGGCACGGTCCGACTGGCACCCCTGGCGGGAGCAGAGTTGGGAGCCGTGGCGGTCGACGGCCTCCGCGTGGCCAACACCCCGGTGCACGTGTCTGTCGACCGCACCGGCGAAGCCACAGTCACCAACCTCCCCACCCCGCTAATCCCAACCTCAACCCTCCCCACCCAACGCCGCCCAAAATCCCCAACCCACCCCGCCTAACCCGCCCCTGCCCGCCCCTACCCGCACCCCGCCCCAGCCCTTGACCCCTCCCCGGCGCCCGGCCCCGCCCGGCCCCGCCCCGTCCCCACCGGTCGATCATGGAGTTGTGCTGGGCGACAGCTCCGTGTACGCCCCTTTTCGCGGGGCACCACAGCTCCATGATCGACACCGGCCCAGGCCCGCCGCCCCGGCGATCTTGCAGTTTCGGTTGCCGTTACGGGTGGGATGTCCTCTTCGTCGCGACAGGAAGTGCTAGATCGCGGGGTTCAGGGTCAGGGGGTTCGTTCGGCGATCAGCTCTTCGTCGTCGACCGCGCCCGTTGGGCGAAAGCCCAGGGACTCGTAGAGGGCGGCAGCCTGGGTGTTGTCGGGGTGGTACGAGAGGCGGACCGGGGGGTTGCCCTCTCGGGCCGCCAGCCAGGGAGCCAGGGTCTGCACGGTGGCCCTGCCGACGCCCCGGCCCTGCTCGGCGGCGTCGATCAGCATCCCGCCGATCCAGTGCGAGCCGTCGTCGTCCACACCCCACATGACGTGACCGACGACGGTCTCGTCGGCGTACACCGCGAGCGAGTTCCACACCTCGGAGCGGGTGCTCAGCAGCAGATAGCGCGCTCCCAGCGCGGCCACGAAGCGGCGCTGGTCGTCACGCGGGGCGACGTCGGCCACGGCACGCCAGTTGTCGTCGTCGACCGGCCGTAGCGTCACTCGCCGCCCGCGCCGGTCCAGGTGTCCACCATCGATCATCGGCGGATGCTACCCGGTCCGCATGTAGAGATCTTGGACAGTTTCCGTCAGCGCGTGACGGTAACTGTCTAAGATCTGCGCCAGCATTGCGGGAGCGGACGGTCTGAGCTCAGTCGAGGAGGGCGTCCAGGCCGACGGTGAGGCCGGGGCGGTTGCGCACCGCGCGGACGGCCAGCAGCACCCCCGGCATGAACGACACCCGGTCGTACGAGTCGTGCCGGATGGTCAGCGTCTCGCCGGTACCGCCGAACAGCACCTCCTGGTGGGCCACCAGGCCGGTGGCGCGCACCGCGTGGACGCGTACCCCGTCGATGTCGGCGCCGCGCGCACCCGGCACCTCGTCCTTCGTGGCGTCCGGGACCGGGCCGAGACCGGCCTCGGCGCGGGCCTGGGCGATCTGCCGGGCGGTGTGGGTGGCGGTGCCACTCGGGGCGTCCAGCTTGCGCGGGTGATGCTGCTCGATGATCTCGACGGACTCGAAGTGTCGGGCGGCCCGCGCGGCGAACTGCATCATCAGCACCGCGCCGATACCGAAGTTCGGGGCGATGACCACGCCCACCTCGGGCCTGTCGGCCAGCCAGCCGCGCACCTGCTCCAGCCGTTGCTCGGTGAAGCCGGTCGTGCCGACCACCGCGCTGATGCCCTGCTCGATGCACCACTGGAGGTTGTCCATGACGACGTCCGGCGTGGTGAAGTCGACGACCACCTCGGCGGTGGAGACGGCGGAACGGTCGTCACCCTGGTCGATCGACGCCACCAGGGCGAGGTCGTCGGCGGCGTCGACCGCCTTGCAGACCTCGATGCCCATCCGGCCACGGGCACCGAACACGCCGACCCGCACCAGCCCGGCGGGGGTCTTCTCCTGCTCGTCAATCACGGGGCACAACCTATCCCAATCGGGACGGGCCCTTCCGGCCGGATCCGGGGCATCCACCCGCCGGGATGCCCCGCCCGGAAAGACTCGGGCCGCGCTGGGGACGGAAGGACTCAGACCGCGAAGTCGCCCGCACCGAAGGGGCCCACCACGGCCAGCGACATCGGTCGGTTGAGCAGCTCGGCGGCGAGCACGTTCACGTCCTCCACGGTGACCTCGTCGACCCGGCGGAGCAGCTCGTCGACAGGCATCAGGTCGCCGTAGAGCAGCTCACCCTTGGCCAGGCGGCTCATCCGGGAACCGGTGTCCTCCAGGCCGAGCACGAACGAGCCCTTGCTCATCCCCTTGCCCCGGGCCACCTCGGCCTCGGTCAAACCGTCGGCGGCCACCCGGGCCAACTCGGCGCGGGTCAGGGCCAGCACCTCGTCCACCTTGCCCGGCGCGCAGCCGGCGTAGACGGCGAACAGGCCGGTGTCGGCGTACTGGCTGGCGTAGGAGTAGACCGAGTACGCGAGGCCACGCTGCTCGCGGATCTCCTGGAACAGTCGGCTGGACATGCCACCGCCGAGCACGTTGTTGAGCACCCCGAGGGCGAACCGCCGCTCGTCGAGCCGGTCGATGCCGGGGCAGCCGAGGATGACGTGTGCCTGCTCGGTCTCCTTCGGCTCCACCAGTGTGGTCGCCGGCTTGGTGCGTACCGCCGGGGTCGCCACGCGGTGCGGCGCCGGGCTGGCCGGGTCGCTGTCCAGCGGGGTTCCGCGCACGGCCTGACGGACCAGCTTGACCACAGCGGAGTGGTCGAGGTTGCCGGCGGCGGCGATGACGATCTGCGGCGCGGTGTAGCGACCCCGGTAGAAGGTCTGGATCTGCCGCCGGGTCATCGGGGTGACGGTCTCCGCGGTGCCGGAGATCAGCCGGCCCAGCGGGTGATCGCCGTAGACGGCCTGGACGAAGAGGTCGTGCACCTCGTCACCCGGCTCGTCGTCGTGCATGGCGATCTCCTCCAGGATCACGCCACGCTCGGTCTCGACGTCGGCCGGCTCCAACAACGAGTCCGCGACCAGGTCGCACATCACGTCGATCGCCAGCGGCAGGTCCTCGTCCAGCACGCGGGCGTAGTAGCAGGTGTATTCCTTCGTGGTGAAGGCGTTGGTCTCGCCACCCACCGCCTCGATCTGCGAGGAGATCTCCAGTGCGGTGCGCTTGTGGGTGCCCTTGAAGAGCAGGTGCTCGAGGAAGTGCGCGGCACCCGCCTGCGGGCCGGTCTCGTCACGCGAGCCGACCGCCACCCAGATGCCGAACGAGACGCTGCGCATCGCCGGAATCGCCTCGGTGAGGACGCGCAGGCCGCTGGGCAGCACGGTACGACGTACCGTGCCGCCCAGCGGGTCGTCGCTGAGCGTCCGGGTCACCGCGCGGGCGGTGCCGCCGGAGCGGCCCGCCCCGGTGTCCCGAGACGGGACCACCCCCCGTCGATCCGGTGGAAACGGCGCGCTGATGGCCCGACTCACGACTTGCTCCCGGTTCGACGAGGGGTGGGTGATGCGTTGTGCGACGGTCAGCTGTGCCGGGTCCGACGGCGCGGACGCTCGCCGCCCTCGCCACCTTCGCCGCCGCCACCCTCGCCGCCGCGCTCCGGGCCACGCCCGCCACGGTCGCCGCCACGCTCACGGTCGCCACGGTCACGCGGAGCCCGGTCGCCCCGGTCCCGACCAGCCGGCCGGTCGCCAGCGGCGGCCTCACCGGCGGCCGGAGCCTCGGTGCCCTCCGGGCGGACCTTGTCGAGGTAGATCTTGCCGCGGGCGTCGATGTCCGCGATCTCGACCTCGACCCGGTCACCGACGTTGAGGAAGTCCTCGACGCGCTCGACCCGCTTGCCGTCGCCCACCTTGGAGATGTGCAGCAGGCCGTCACGGCCCGGCAGGAGCGAGATGAACGCGCCGAACGCGGCGGTCTTGACCACAGTGCCGAGGAACCGCTCGCCCTGCTTCGGCAGCGTCGGGTTGGCGATGCCGTTGATCCGATCGACGGCCGCCTGGGCCGACGGGCCGTTGGTGGCGCCGACGTAGATCGTGCCGTCGTCCTCGATGGAGATCTCGGCGCCGGTCTCGTCCTGGATCGCGTTGATGGTCTGCCCCTTCGGGCCGATCACCATGCCGATCTTGTCCACCGGGATCTTGACGGTGGTGACCCGCGGCGCGTAGTCGGACATCTCGGCCGGAGCCTCGATCGCCGCCTTCATGACGCCGAGGATGATCTGCCGGGCCTCGTTCGCCTGCTGCAACGCGGCGGCCAGCACGTCCGACGGGATGCCGTTGAGCTTGGTGTCGAGCTGGAGCGCGGTGACGAACTCCGGCGTGCCGGCGACCTTGAAGTCCATGTCACCGAACGCGTCCTCGGCACCGAGGATGTCGGTCAGCGTCACGTACTGGGTCTTGCCGTCCACCTCGTCGGAGATGAGCCCCATCGCGATGCCGGCGACCGGCGCCTTCAGCGGAACACCCGCGGAGAGCAGGCCCAGCGTCGACGCGCAGACCGAACCCATCGAGGTGGAGCCGTTGGAGCCGAGCGCCTCCGACACCTGCCGGATGGCGTACGGGAACTCCTCGCGCGACGGCAGCACCGGGATCAGCGCGCGCTCGGCGAGGGCACCGTGGCCGATCTCGCGACGCTTCGGCGAGCCGACCCGGCCGGTCTCACCGGTCGAGTACGGCGGGAAGTTGTAGTTGTGCATGTAGCGCTTGCGGTTCTCGGGGGACAGCGTGTCCACCATCTGCTCCATGCGGAGCATGTTCAGCGTGGTGACGCCCAGGATCTGGGTCTCGCCCCGCTCGAACAGCGCCGAACCGTGCACCCGGGGCAGCACGCCGACCTCGGCGGTCAGCGCCCGGATGTCGCGCGGGCCACGCCCGTCCATGCGGACCTGCTCGCGCAGCACGCGGTTGCGCACCTCGGACTTGGTCAGCGACCGGAAGGCAGCGCTGAGCTCCTTCTCCCGACCCTCGAACCGAGCGCCCAGCTCCTCGGCGACCCGAGCCTTGACCCGGTCCAGGGCCTCCTCGCGGTCGGCCTTACCGGCGATGGTGATCGCCTCGGCCACGTCACCGCGAGCGAACTCGGCGACGGCGTCGTAGATGTCGTCCTGGTAGTCCAGGAAGACCGGGAACTCGGTGACCGGCTTGGCGGCGACCTCGGCCAGCTCGCTCTGCGCGCGGCACAGCTCGCGGATCGCCGGCTTGGCGGCCTCCAGGCCGCTGGCGACGACCTCCTCGGTCGGGGCGGTGGCACCGGCCGAGATGAGGGCGACGGCGTTCGGGGTGGCCTCGGCCTCGACCATCATGATCGCGACGTCGCCGTCCTCGAGCGTGCGGCCGGCAACGACCATGTCGAAGGTGGCGCGAGCCAGCTCCTCCAGGGTCGGGAAGGCGACCCACTGGCCGTCGATGTGGGCGACGCGGGTCGCCCCGATCGGGCCGGAGAACGGCAGGCCGGAGAGCTTGGTCGACATCGAGGCGGCGTTGATCGCCACGACGTCGTACGGGTGCTGCGGGTCGAGCGCGAGGATCGTCTCGACGACCTGGACCTCGTTGCGCAGGCCCTTGACGAAGGACGGGCGCAGCGGCCGGTCGATCAGCCGGCAGGTGAGGATCGCGTCCTCGCTGGGCCGACCCTCACGGCGGAAGAACGAGCCGGGGATGCGGCCCGCGGCGTACATCCGCTCCTCGACGTCGACGGTCAGCGGGAAGAAGTCGAACTGCTCCTTCGGGTGCTTACCGGCGGTCGTGGCGGAGAGAACAACCGTCTCGCCCAGCTGGGCGATGACGGAACCGGCGGCCTGGCGAGCCAGCCGACCGGTGGAGAAGGTGATCTCGCGGGTACCGAAGGACCCGTTGTCGATCACGGCGGTGCGGGATTCGGTGCCGAGTTTGGTCTCGGTCATGTGCTGTCGTGCTCCTTCGCGTCGTGGGCCCACGACATCGGGGAGCTGCTCAGCCGGCCGGTCTTCGATCGAAGCGCCCGGGGGCCGGCATGATGCCGGGGTTCCCGGGGGCCACTACCGGAGACCGGTACGCTGACCGGCTCCCTCTCGGGTGGTCGCGCGGCCCGTGTTTCTTCAGGTGGGACGCGGTACGGGGGAGTAGCCGACCGGCCACTCCCCCGTCACGTCACCGGCGCAGACCGAGCCGCTCGATGAGCGACCGGTAGCGGGCAATGTCCTTCTTCTGGACGTAGTTGAGCAACCGACGGCGACGGCCGACCAGCAGCAGCAGCCCACGGCGGCTGTGGTGGTCGTGCTTGTGCACCTTCAGGTGCTCGGTCAGCTCGGCGATCCGCTTGGTGAGGACCGCTACCTGGACCTCCGGCGAACCGGTGTCGCCCTCGGCGGTCGCGTACTCCGCGCGGATGCTGGCCTTGGCTTCCTGATCGAGCGCCATGTTCTCCCTGTTTCGATGGGTTGATCAAGTGGGTGTCCGTCGTCCCGATGGACCGGGAACGGACCGGTACCTCGCACCCGCGGCGTCGAGCAGGCACGCGAGGCCCCACGCCGGTCACCCGACATCCCGGCAAGACTACCAGCACTCGCCGGTAACACCCGGCGAAGGGCCTCGGTGGCGGCCCGGCAACCCGGCACGATCAGGCCAGTACGCGCCGGGTGCGCTCGACGTCCTGATTCATCTGGGCGATCAACGGCTCGATCGAGTCGTACCGGATCTGGCCCCGCAGGTGCGCCACGAAGTCCAGGGCCAGCCGCTCGCCGTACAGGTCGCCGGAGAAGTCCAGCGCGTACGCCTCCACCCGTCGCTCCCGGCCGGAGAAGGTCGGGTTGGTGCCCACGGACACCGCCGCCAGCAGCGGCTCGTGCTGACCGCGACGGATCAGCCGGGCCGCGTACACGCCGTCGGCGGGCACCGCCGCGTACCGGTGGCAGAGCAGGTTGGCGGTGGGGAAGCCCAGCTCCCGGCCCCGCTGGTCGCCGCGGACCACGACGCCCTCCACCCGGTGTGGGCGCCCCAGCGCGCCGGCCGCCGCGCCCACGTCACCCGCGTCGACGCAGGACCGGATGTACGTGGAGGAGAAGACGGTGCCGGCCTCGGCGACCAGCGGGGCGCCCTCCACGCCGAAGCCGAACGTCTGACCCAGCCGTTCCAACAACGCCACGTCGCCGGCGGCCCGGTGCCCGAAGCGAAAGTTGCCGCCGACCACCACCAACGCGGCGTGCAGGTGCTCGACCAGGACGTCGTGCACGAACTGTTCGGCCGGCACCCGGGAGAACTCCGGGGTGAACGGCACCACGCAGAGCACGTCCACGCCGAGCGCCTCGATCAGCTCGGCCTTGCGGGCCGGCTCGGTGAGCACCGCCGGGTGCGAACCGGGGCGGACCACCTCGGCCGGGTGCGGGTCGAAGGTGACCACCACCGACTGCACGCCCAACTCGCGGGCCCGGGCCACGGCGTGCCCGATGGTCGCCTGGTGCCCCTTGTGCACACCGTCGAAGACGCCGATGGTGACCACCGAGCGTCCCCATCCGCCAGGCGCCGCGTCGTAGCCCCGCCACCGCTGCATGCCGTTCCTCTCTGCTGTCCCGCCGGCCGGCGGGTCCGACACCGCCGGCCGCGGGCCGACGGACCTGCGCTGCGCTGTCAGGCCGGTGCGAGCACGATCTCCGCGCGGGCCCGCCCGTCCCGCTCGCTGACGATAGCGATCAGGCCGCCGGCCGGCCCGAAGACGGCGTACGGCCCGGAGAGGCCGGCCGGGTCCAACGGCCCACCGTGGGCGAGCACCCGGGCTTCGTCCGGCGTGGCCTCCCGGCGGGCGAAGAACCGGTCGGCCGCCGCGTCCAGTGGCAGGTTCACCACGTCCGGGGCGCGCTGTTCCAGCTCGTCGAGGGTCGCCGCCTCGGCGAGGGTGAAGCCGCCCACCGCGGTACGCCGCAGTGCCGTGAGGTGCCCGCCGACGCCGAGCGCCAGGCCGGCGTCCCGGGCGATGGCCCGGATGTACGTACCGGAGGAGCAGGTCACGTCCACGTCCACGTCCACCACGTCCGGCTCGGTGCGACGGATCGCCAGCACCTCCAACCGGGAGATGGTGACCCGCCGCGCCGGCAGCTCGACGCTCTCCCCGTCGCGGACCCGCTTGTACGCCCGCTGCCCGTCGATCTTGATGGCGCTGACCGCGCTCGGTACCTGGTCGACCTCGCCGCTCAGTCCGGCCAGCGCCGAGGAGATCGCGTCGTCGGTGACCTGCCCGGCCGGCACGGTGGCGGTCACGTCGCCCTCGGCGTCGTCGGTGACCGTGTTCTGGCCGAGCCGGATCGTGCCGGTGTAGCTCTTGCCCGCGCCGATCACGTAGGTCAGCAGCCGGGTGGCCCGGCCGACACCGATCACCAGCACGCCGGTCGCCATCGGGTCGAGGGTGCCGCCGTGCCCGACCCGTCGGGTCTTGGCCAGTCGGCGGATGCGCGCCACCACGTCGTGCGACGTCATGCCGCCGGGCTTGTCGACCACGATCAGACCATCGGTGCTCACGTCGGCCAAGCCTGCCAGATGGCCCGTACTCCGCGGGGCGTGGGCACGCCCCGCGTGACCCGAGCCTCCGCTCACGAGGTCTGAGCCGCTTTGTCGGGACGAGGCGTCCATCCGGTGGGAGGTGGAGCCGGGCAGCCGTGCCCGGGGCCGCGCTGGTGCCCGGCACCTACCATCTGCTCGCACGCCACCAGCGGCGGCGAAACTGACGGGGGAAGCATGGACAACACGTCGTCGAGCGAGCCCACACCGAGGGACCCGGTCGATCCGCCACCGCCGCCCGCCGCGGTAGCGCAGGTCAACCCGGTGCAGCTACCGGATTGGCTCCGCACATCGCAGACCGAGCACCAGCCGACCGGCTGGGACCGGGTCCGTTTCTTCTCGGCCCGGCACAACGGGGCCATGCTGCTCGGCCTCGGGCTCGTGCTGGCGCTGCTGATGGTCGTCGGTGGGGTGGTGTTGGTCGGTCGGGTCGCCGACGGTGTCCGCACGTCCGCCTCGGCGAGTCCCACCCCGACCCTCACCCCGCCGGTGAGCAGGGTCGGCGAACCACGCGACCTGTTCGCCGGATCGCCGGCGGCCTCCTTCGCGCCCGCCGAGCAGGCTGTGCGGATGCCGGCGGCCAAGGGCACCGGGCCGTTCACCGCGAGCCAGGTGCGGACAGCGCTGGAGTCGGTGCGCAAGGCACTGATCGAGGGCCGCGTCGACATCTCGATGTTCTCCGGGGATCCGGAGCCGTTCCTCGCGCTGCTCGCCCCGGACGCTCGCGAACGGCTCCGGGGTGACTTCACGAATGGCAGCTTCCTGCGGTACGCCACCAGGATGGCGTCACCGTCGGAGTGGGAGTTCGGCGTCCGCGCCGACGGCCGGGTCAGTTACCGGGCCACCAGGCAGAACGGCATCCGACTGCTGGAGGTCTCCACGGAGTTCGTCTGGGCGTACCCGTTCGACGTGGACCTGCGGGCCCCCGCCGGTGCCACAGTGGTGGCGCTCCGCGACCGGGTGGTGTGGCAGGTGCCGCACCCGGACGACGTGCCGGCTTCCTCCCGCGGCCCCTGGATCACCTCGGCGGAGGCCGTGACCTGGAACGCGGACTGCGCTCAGCTCCGTGAGGGCTGGGTGCGGGAGCAGTTCTGGATCGCCGATGTGCACCGTGACCGGATACCCGCGGGCGACCCGGGCACCATCTTCGACCTCGACGCGCCCGCGCCGACCACCACGCGCTGCTGACCGGCGGGCCCCGGCGACCCGGTCAGCGCACCGCGCCGGTCAGCGCACCGCGCCGGTCACCGCCCACCTGCCGTTGCGCAGTCGCAGCAGCAGGGCGACCAGCCGGATCACCACGAACACCGTGAGCCCGGCCCAGATGCCGCCCAGCCCGAGGTTGAGCGCGTACGCCAGCCAGATGGCCGGCAGGAAGCCGCCGAGCGCCGCCACGATGGTGAGGTTGCGCAGGTACCGCACGTCGCCGGCGCCGATCAGCACGCCGTCGAGGGCGAACACCACCCCGGCCAGCGGCAGCATGACGACGAACCACGGCCAGGCCACCATGGCCTGCTCGCGTACCCCGGCATCGGAGCTGAACCACGACGGCACCACGCCCGCGCCGGCGGCGACGAGCAGCGCGAAGCCCACGCCGCAGACGCCGCCGAGCAGCCCGACCCGGCGGGCGAGCGCCCGCGCACCCGCGTCGTCGCCGGCGCCGAGCGCGGCACCGACCAGGGACTGCGCGGCGATGGCGAGGGCGTCGAGGACCAGCGCGGTGAAGAACCAGAGTTGCAGGGCGATCTGGTGGGCACCGACGGCGGCGGCGCCGAAGCGGGCGGCGACGGCGGTCGCGGACAGGAAGCTGGCCTGGAACGCCAGCCCTCGGATCAGCAGGTCCCTGCTGAGCACCAGTTGCTGGCGGATCACGCGGGGTTGAGGGCGCAGCGACACCCGTTCGCCGACCAGGGCGGCCGCGAAGAGCAGCCCGCAGAGCGTCTGCGCGACGACGTTCGCCACGGCGGAGCCGACCAGACCCAGCCCGACCGGATAGACCAGCAGCGGGCAGAGCAGCGCGGAGAGCAGGTTGGGGCCGAGCACGAAGTACAGGGGGCGGCGAGTGTCCTGCACGCCGCGCAGCCAGCCGTTGCCGGCGGCGGCGAGGAGCAGGCCGGGAGCGCCGAGGGCCGCGATCCGCAACCACTGGGCGGCGGCGTCGGCGACCTCGCCACCACCACCGGCGAGGGTACGGGCGAGCGCGCCCCCGCCGAGCTGCATGCCGATCGCGATCAGCAGACCGACACCGAGCGCCAACCAGGACGACTGGACCCCCTCGGCGACGGCGGCGGCCCGGTCACCCGCGCCGAAGCGGCGGGCCGCGCGTCCGGTGGTGCCGTAGGCGACCACGGTGCCCACCCAGGCGGTGAGCGTCATGACCGTGCCGCCGACGGCGAGCGCGGCGAGCGGCACCCGGCCGAGGTGACCAACCACTGCGGTGTCGACCAGCACGTAGAGCGGCTCGGCGGCGAGCACCACGAGGGCCGGCAGGGCGAGCGCGGCGATCCGCCGAGGCGAGGCGGGTCGGTGGGCGGTGGTGGCGGTCTGACTCATCGCGGCCGATCCTGGCACGGCTGCGGTAAGGATCGCAATCCAGCCGACTACTTACCTTCGCCGGGGCGCCCGGAGCTGGCCGAATCTCCCGACCGCACCGATCCGAGGGATCACCGTCGGCGGGGTCGGATCACTGGCGGGTGTCCATCGACGTCTGCAGCGCGCGGCGGGCCTGCTCGCGGGCGTCGTCAGTGGTGGTCTCGGGCTTGGGCTTGTTCGGCATGGTGGCGCTCCTCTTCCCAGGGCGTGAGCCGCCGACACGCGGCGGCCCTCACGGGCGGTCCTGCTGAGCGCCCCACGGCGGTCCGGGGTTACCGGAGCAGCCGACTGGGCAGCGTGAGCCCGGGTCGATCCGACCCTGGAGGGAGGCAGTGCGGGGTGTGGCACCACCGCCCATGACCTGCACCGCCAGGCGGCACCGGCCTTCTCCCAAGTTATCGTTCAGGTCCACATACTGCTTACGGTTCCCGCCATTTGGACGGTCGGCAACCCGGCTCAGCGGGCCAGGAAGTGCCAGCCCAGCCACCACCAGAACCCGAACAGACCGATCCGGCCCACCGGCACCGAACCGACCTCGTAACGCATCACGTAGGCACAGACCTCGCCAAGGGTGGGGATGCGGGACCCCTCCCGCCGAGCCATCCACTCGACCACCGCGAAGAGGATCAGCGCGGCGAGGAAGCCGCCGATCGCGAGCGCGCGCATCATCGCCGCACCAGCCCCCAGAAGGCGGCCAACCAGGCGAACCAGGCTGCCGACCTGGTCAGTTGATCCTCCAGGAGAGGATCGGCCAGCCGGGAGAACGTGGGGAAGTCATCGCCGGCGGCCAACACGAAGGTCACGCCCTCGAAGACCCCGAAGACCACCACCGGCACCGCCCACCAGGCCGCCCCCACGCCCAGCCGACGCGGCGCCGGCCGGCGCGGCACCCGGTTGCTCAGACCGAGCCAGATCAGCACCCCACCCGTCCCGAGGGTGAACAGATTCGCCTCGGTGGAGAAGGACGCGAACCGGCCACCGACGAGCGACAGGCAGACGAGGACGGGAACGGAGACGGCGGGCCGGTCCCAGGCGCGGGGGGCCTCCACGGTGAGGTCGTGCGGCTGCTCCATCCCGCAATTCTTCCCGGTATCACGGAACGCGGGAAGACCAACACTCCCCGGAGCTGACCCTGATCTTCGAGACCGATAGATCGATGGCGGCCGAAGGCGCGTCAGCCGATCAGCGCCGCGTCCAACTGATCGCGGATCGACTCGACCACCTGCTCGACGGTGCCCCGACCGGTGAACCCGGCCGCGAACGTGTGCCCACCACCACCCAGCGCCACCGCTACCCGACTGACGTCCACAGCGCCCTTGCTGCGCATCGACACCGCCCACTCGGCCGGCCTGGTCTGCTTCACCACACAGCTCACATCCGCCTCGGCGGTGCAGCGCACGGAGTCGATCAGCGCCTCCAGCACGTACGGCCGCTGGTCGTGCCGGGCCAGGTCATCGAGGGTGGCGAAGGTCCAGACCAGACCCCGACCTCCGGCGTCGGCCGGCTCCAGTCGAGCCCGGCCGAGCACCTCACCGAAGAGGCGGACCGCGCCGAAGGGCCGGGTGTCGAAGACCTGCCGGGAGATGTCACCCGGTGAGATGCCGGTCGCCAGCAGTCGAGCGGCCATCTCGTGCACCGCCGGAGTGGTCGCCGCGAACCGGAAGGAACCGGTGTCAGTGGTCAGCGCCACGTAGAGGCACTCGGCGATGGCCGGATCCACCACCACCCCGAGCCGGGCCAGCAGTTGCTCGACCACGACCGACGTGGCCGCCGCGCCCGGGTCGACCAGGTTGACGGTGCCGAAACCGGGGTTGGACGCGTGGTGGTCGAGCACCAACGCCGCACCCGCCGACGACAGCCGCCCGGCCAACTCGCCGAGACGCGACTCGCTCGCCGCGTCGAAGCAGATCACCAGATCGGGCGCCGCGTCGGCGGCGTCCGCCGGGACCAGCAGGTCCAGACCCGGCAGCCCCCGGAACGGCTCCGGCACCTCCGGCGGCCCGGGAAAGGTCGCCTGGACGTCGCGTACGCCGAGCTGCCGCAGGCCCAGACCGAAGCCGAGCATGCTGCCCAACGCGTCGCCGTCCGGATTGATGTGGCAGATCAGCAGCACCCGGGCGGTCGGCGGGAGAGCCCGCACCAACGCCTCGGCCTCGGCCCACGCCGCCTCGGTCGGGCCGAGCCCGGTCGAGGCGACGAACGCTGCGCTGGCGGTGCTGGTCACCGCGCTTCCCCACCCCGCGGGGTCTCCTTGACGTCGGCCTCGTCGGCCTCGTCGGCCTCGTCCGTCTCGTCGTCCTCGTCATCCACCCGGTACGGCTGGGCCTCGCCCGCGTACTTCGCCTGGGCGGCGAGCCGCTGCACCTCGGCGTCGGCGTTGCGGGCGGCGGCGAGCAGGTCGTCGATGTGCTTGACCTGGTCCTGTACGTCGTCGAGGACGAACGCGAGCGTCGGCGAGTGGCGCAGCCCGAGCGCCTTGCCGACAGTGCTGCGCAGCATCCCCTTGGCGCTCTCCAGCGCCGCCGCGGTGTCCGCCTGGGCCACCGAGTCCCCGAGCACCGTGTAGAAGACCGTCGCGTCACGCAGGTCAGCGGTAATCCGGGCGTCGGTGATGGTGATCATCCCGAGCCGCGGGTCCTTGATCTGGCTCCGCACCACCGACGCGACCAGCTCACGCACCCGTTCCGCGTGCCGGCGTACCTTGGCCGGATCAGACATCTCGCCACCTCCACGGCGTCCTGCTTCCGGTCGACCCGGCGACCCGGAGGCCGCCGGCCGACCGGCCAACATCTCGAACATTACCTTCGGGGCCGCTCCGGTCGCCCGGCACAGCCGGCACCATGGTCAGTCGTCGTCCGCGCCGTAGAGCCGGCGTCGAACCGACAGCAACTCGACCTCGGGGCGATTGGCCACCAGGCGCTCACAGGAGTCGAGCACCTCGCGGACGTGCGCCGTCTCGGCGGCCACCACGGCCACCGCCAGTTGCGCTCGACCATGCAGGTCGAGCGCACCCACCTCGGCGGCCGACACCTCGAAGCGGCGCAGCGCCGCCACGATCGGCCGTACATATGATCTCTTGGCTTTGAGCGACCGGGAGTCGCCCGGCAGCAGCAGGTCGAAGACCGCGGTTCCGGTGAACATCGCCCCGGACGATACCGCCAACCCGCCCCGCATGATCAAGGGGTTTACGCCACTCGGCGTAAACCCCTTGATCAGCGTGTCACTGCCGGATCAGGCGCGAACCTTCTCCCGCATCTCGAAGGTCTCGATGACGTCGCCGACCTGGACGTTGTTGTAACCACCCAGGGTCAGACCGCACTCGAAGCCCTCGCGGACCTCGGTGGCGTCGTCCTTGAACCGCTTGAGCGAGGTGATCGTGAGGTTGTCCGCCACGACCGTCCCGTCCCGAAGCAGTCGAGCCTTCGCGTTGCGTCGGATGATGCCCGACCGGACGATGCAACCGGAGATGTTGCCGATCTTGGACGAGCGGAAGACATCGCGGATCTCCGCGCTGCCCAGCTCGGCCTCCTCGTACTCCGGCTTGAGCAGGCCCTTGAGCGCTGCCTCGATCTCCTCGATGGCCTGGTAGATGACGGTGTAGTACCGGATCTCCACGCCCTCGCGGTCGGCCATCTCACGGACCTTGTTCGAGGCCCGCACGTTGAAGCCGATGATCGTGACCGGCTCGGACGAGGCGCTCGCGAGCATGACGTTGCTCTCGGTGATCGCGCCGACGCCCCGGTCGAGGACCTTGAGCTGGACCTCCTCGGGGATGTCGAGGTTGAACAGCGCGTCCTCCAGGGCCTCCACCGAACCGGAGACATCGCCCTTGAGGATGAGGTTGAGCGAGGTCTTCTCGCCCTCCTTGAGCTGCTCCATGAGCGTCTCAAGGGTGGCCCGGCCACGGGAGTTGGCGAAGGACGCCGCCCGCCGCCGTGCCTGCCGCTGCTCGGCGATCTGCCGCACCGTGCGGTCGTCCGCCGCGGCGAGGAACGTGTCACCCGCACCGGGCGGCGCGGTCAGACCCAGAACCATCACCGGACGCGCCGGACCAGCCTCGGAGAGCTGGTTGCCGTTCTCGTCGAGCATGGCCCGAACCCGGCCGTGCGCCCCACCGGCGACGATCGAGTCGCCCGCCCGCAGGGTGCCCTTCTGCACCAGCACCGTCGCCACCGCACCGCGGCCCTTGTCCAGGTGCGCCTCGATGGCCACACCCTGCGCCGGCCCGTCGATCGGAGCGGTCAGCTCCAGCGACGCGTCGGCGGTCAGCAGGACGGCCTCGAGCAGTTCCTCGATGCCGATGCCCGGCTTGGCTGCCACGTTGACGAACATGGTCTCGCCGCCGTACTCCTCAGCGACCAGGCCGTACTCGGTCAGCTGCTGGCGGACCTTGTCCGGGTTGGCGTCCGGCTTGTCGACCTTGTTGACCGCGACCACGATCGGCACGTCGGCCGCCTTGGCGTGGTTCAACGCCTCGATGGTCTGCGGCATCACGCCGTCGTCGGCCGCGACGACCAGGATCACGATGTCCGTGACCTGGGCACCACGGGCACGCATGGCGGTGAACGCCTCGTGACCCGGGGTGTCGATGAACGTGACCGCCCGGTCCTCGCCCTCGTGCGGGACGTGGACCTGGTACGCACCGATGTGCTGGGTGATGCCACCCGCCTCACCGGCCACGACGTTCGCCTTACGGATGGCGTCGAGCAGCTTGGTCTTACCGTGGTCGACGTGACCCATGACGGTCACCACCGGCGCACGGCTGACCAGACGCTCCTCGGCCACCTCCGCGTCGAGGTCGATGTTGAACTGCGCGAGCAGCTCGCGGTCCTCGTCCTCCGGGCTGACGATCTGGATGTCGAAGCCCAGGTGCTCACCCAGCAGGTGCAGGGTGTCGTCAGAACAGGACTGGGTCGCGGTCACCATCTCGCCCAGGTTGAACATCTCCTGGACCAGCGAACCCGGGTTGGCGTTGATCTTGTCGGCGAAGTCCGACAGCGAGGCGCCACGGGAGAGCCGGACGACCTGACCCTGACCCCGGGGAGCACCCGAGCTCATGGTCGGAGCCGACAGGTTGTCGAACTCCTGTCTGCGCTGCTTCTTGGACTTGCGACCGCGCGTCGGCCGACCACCCGGACGCCCGAAGGCACCCGCGGCGCCGCCGCCACGGCCACGACCGCCCGCACCCGGACGACCGCCGCCACCGGCCGGACCACCCGGACGGAAACCGCCACCGGGAGCACCGCCACCGCCGCCGGGACCGCCACGGTAGCCACCGCCACCGCCGGCACCCGCGCCGCCACCAGGGCCGCCGCGGTAACCGCCACCGCCGCCGGCGCCACCGCCGGGACCGCCACGGAAACCACCGCCGCCGCCACCGGGACGACCGGCGCCACCGCCACCGGGGCGACCAGCGCCACCGGGGCCGGGACGACCAGCAGCCGGGCGCTGGCTCGGCATGGACGCCGGGCTGGGCCGCGGCGGCATGGAGTTCGGGCTCGGCCGCGGCGGCATGCCCGCCGGGGTGTTGGGCCGAGGGCCACCCGCACCGGCGGCCGGGGGCCGCTGCTGCTGGCCACCCTGGATGCCGAACGGGTTGTTACCGGCACCACGCGCCGGCGGACGACCGCCGGGGCGGGCACCCGGACCCGGAGCCGGCGTGCTCGGACGAGCTGCCGGGGAACCGGGACGGGGCGGCATCGCCGCGGGACCGGGCCGAGGGCCGGGACGGTTACCGCCGTCGGCTGGAGGCTCCCGGCGAACGGGGTTGTCCCGCTGCTGCTGGCGGGCGGCCTGCGCGGCCTTGACCGCGGCCTCCTGCTCAGCCTTCAGCGCGGCGGCACGCGCCTCCGCAGCCGCCACCTCGATGTCGTGGGCACTCGCCGGCTTGGCGACCGGGGTCGCCGACTGCGGGGCACCGGGAACCGGACCCTTGGGCTTGGGACCGGGTGCCGGCGCGGCCGGCCGCCGAGGCGGCATCGGCTTGGCCGAGACCCGGGGCGCGCCCGGGGCCGGGGTTGGCGTCGGGGTCGGGTTTGAAGCCGGCGTCGACGCGGGCGCCGACGGGGCGGCCGGAGCCGGGGCTCCGGCGGACGCGACGAATGCGTTACGCAGCCGCCGGGCGACGGGCGCCTCGACGGTGCTGGACGCGGACTTCACGAACTCGCCCATTTCCTTCAACTTGGCGAGAACGGTCTTACTCTCGACCCCGAGCTCTTTTGCAAGCTCGTGAACGCGGGCCTTGCCTGCCACTGCACTCCTCACTCCGAGGTCGTGCGGGCAGCACCCGCAGCGACCTCACTCGTGCACTTGAAGCCTGGTCATTTCAGGGACTTCATCGTGTGCTCATGTCGGTCGTCCTACCCTGCTAGCGACCCTCGCCCGGTCGGGCTGACCGGACGTAGTGGTTGGCGCATCGACGTGCTCCGCCAGCGCACCGTGGTCGAGGACCTCGGTGCTGCGCAGCGCACGCCCGAAGGCGCGGCGCCGCACCGCCAGCGCGAAGCAGGCCGGATCCGGGTGCATGTTCGCTCCCCGACCCGGCAGCCTGCGGCGCGGATCAGGCCGGAGGCTGTAACCAGCCTCGTCCCTGACCGCGACGATCCGCAGCAATTCGCTGGCCGGCGCACGTTGCCGGCAACCCACACAGGTGCGCTCCGGCTGCGCGCGTCGTACCACTGGAGGAAGTCTACCCCTAGCTGCCCGAGATCGCGCCGCCCGGCTCCCGCACGTGATCAGTTACCCCACGCGCTGCCGGTGCGGTCTGCTCCGCATCGGAACGAATGTCGATCCGCCAACCGGTCAATCGGGCCGCGAGTCGGGCATTCTGCCCCTCCCGACCGATGGCGAGCGAGAGCTGGAAGTCGGGAACTGTCACCCGGGCGGCGCGGTTGGCCAGGTCGACCACCTCGACCCGCAGCGCCTTGGCCGGCGACAACGCGTTGCCGACGAAGGTGCCCGGGTCGTCCGACCAGTCGATGATGTCGATCTTCTCACCGTGCAGCTCGCTCATCACGGCACGCACCCGCTGACCCATCGGGCCGATGCAGGCGCCCTTGGCGTTCACCCCGGGGGTGGTGGAGCGGACGGCGATCTTCGTGCGATGGCCCGCCTCACGGGCGATCGCACCGATCTCGACGGTGCCGTCGGCGATCTCCGGCACCTCCAGCGCGAAGAGCTTCTTGACCAGAGCCGGGTGCGACCGGGACAGGGTGATCTGCGGCCCGCGCATGCCCTTGGCCACGTGCACCACGACGCAGCGGACCCGCTCGCCGTGCGCGTACCGCTCGCCGGGCACCTGCTCGGACTGCGGCAGCACGCCCTCCAGCTTGCCCAGGTCGACGCTGACGATGCCCTTCTCGGTACGCGTCTCGTGCGCCTGCACGACGCCGGTGACCAGGTCACCCTCCCGGCCGACGTACTCACCGAAGTGCACCTCGTCGGTGGCCTCCCGCAACCGCTGGAGGATCACCTGCTTGGCGGTCATGGCGGCGATCCGGCCGAAGTCGTGCGGGGTGTCGTCCCACTCCCGCACCAGGCCGCCGTCGGCATCCATCTCCTGGGCGTACACCAGGGCGGCGCCCGACCTGCGGTCGATCTCCACCCGGGCGTACGGTTCGGCCCCGTCGGTGTGCCGGTAGGCGGTCAGCAACGCGGTCTCGATCGCCGCGAGAATCGTGTCGAACGGGATCTCCCGCTCGCGCTCGAGTGCGCGCAGCGCCGCGAGGTCGATGTTCACCTCTCCTCGTCCTCCACATCATCGTCGTCGTCGACGTCGTCTGAATCGTCGAACTCGTCGGAATCGTCCGCGTCGTCGAACTCGTCCTCCGGCTCACCGAGCTCGGCGAGCCGGGTGAACTCGACCTGCACACGGCCGGGGCCCAGCTGGGCGTACGCCCAGGCGGCGCGGCCGTCGTCGGTCTCCAGGTGCACGCCCTCGTCGTCGGCCGCGACCACCCGGCCGGTCAACTGACGGTCACCGGCGGGCTGTTCGCCGCGCTGGCCGGGCAGCGTGGCCGCGCCCCGGGCGGTGACCTTCACCAGTCGGCCCACGTTGCGCCGCCAGTGACGGGGCAGGGTGAGCGGCCGGTCGACGCCGGGCGAGCTGACTTCCAGTTGGTACTCGCCGGCGACGATGTCGCCACCGGTCTCCTCGGCGGCGTCCAGCGCGGCCGAGACCTTGCGGGAGACGTCCGCGACGGCGTCCAGGTCGATCCCGCCGTCGGTGTCCACCATCACGCGCACCACGTGCCGGCGGCCGGCCCGGGAGACCGACAGGTCCTCCAGGTCGTAGCCGGCGTCGTTGACCACCGGCTCGATCACAGCCCGCAGTCGGTCCCGCCGCGCGGCGAGGTCACCGCCGCGGGGGCCCGCAGCACCGCGGGGCTGACCCGTCGGCCTGGTGGCACGGCCACGCTGCGTCATCTCCGCACCCTCTCCCTGGTCGACGGGGACCGGTGTCTCCGCCATGCCGGCACGCCACCGGAGTGGACACGCCGGTGGTTGCGCAGAGCGTAACGCGCCTGCCGGGCGGCGGACCGGGCGGCGCACCGACGCCGGTGACCCCCGGAGCGGCACGGATGGTGTTGACTTGCCCGGTGGGGATCGGCAGAACGACACAGCGCGACCAAGCATCCGGACATTCCCGGCGAAAGCTCTTGAACGCCGGGGGGCTGCTGGTGCTCGGCGGTGCCGTGACGCCGCTGACCGGCTGTGATCTTTTCGACCGTGACGATCAACCGGCCCCACCGCCCGACCCGCTGCGGCCGATGGTGGACGAGTCACTCGCGCTGGCCGCCGCGTACCGGGCGAGCGCGACCGCCCACCCCGAGCTCGCCGACCGTCTCAACCCGATCGCCGAGACGCACACCGCGCACGCCACCGAGCTGGCCCGGGTGATCGGCGTGACAGTGCCGTCGGCGCCCCCCGCCACCCCGACCACCGCCCCGGCCGCCGATGCGAACGGCGCGCGCGCCGCCCTGCGGGCGATGGAGAAGACCGCCCAGCAGTCCGCCGCCGCCGCCTGCGCCGCTGCGCCCGCGGAGCGGGCGGCACTGCTCGGGTCGATAGTCGCCGCCCGGGCAACCCACCAGGAGGCACTGAAGTGAGGCAGCCGTCCGCCGGGGAGGCATTCGCCTCCGCCCTGTCCGCCGAGTACGCGGCCATCTACGCCTACGGACGGATCGGTGTCCGGCTCAGCGGAGCGGCGCGGGACGCGGCACGCCAGGCGGAGGCCGCGCATCGACGCCGGCGCGACGCGCTGGTGGTGCAGCTCACCACGGCCGGGGGCGTCGTCCCGCCGGACCGCGCCGGGTACGCACTGCCGTTCCCGGTCACCGACCGGGCCAGCGCCCTGCGGCTCGCCGCCGAGGTGGAGGAGCGCACGGCCGCGCACTGGCGGGCCGCCCTGGCGTCCACCACCGGCGCCGACCGGGACCAGGCGTTGGCCGCCCTGGTCGAGTACGCCGTGCGGGCCACCCGGTGGCGGAAGACGGCCGGGCTGACCCCGCTGACTGTCCCGTTTCCCGGCCGACCGACCTGAACCCGTCGACTCCGGTTGCGGTACGCATACCAGGTATGCATACTCCGTTGCCATGTCCATCCGTCACGGGTTGCTCGCCCTGCTCGAACGCGGCCAGATGTACGGGTACCAGCTGCGCGCCGCATTCGAGGAGTCGACCGGCTCGACCTGGCCGCTGAACATCGGGCAGGTCTACACCACGTTGTCCCGGCTGGAACGGGACGGTCTGGTGCACCCGCTGCCGGAGAGCGAGGGCGGGCAGCGCCCGTACGAGATCACCGACGCTGGCCGGGCGGATCTGGCGCTGTGGTTCGCCACCCCGATCAGTCGTAACGACCGCCCCCGTGACGAACTGGCGATCAAACTGGCGCTGGCGCTGACCACCCCCGGCGTCGACGTCCGGTCGGTGGTGCAGGCCCAACGCAGCGCGACGATGCGGGCCCTTCAGGAGTTGACCCGGTTGAAGTACGGCAGCAACCGGCCGGAGGACCTTCCCTGGCGCCTCGTGCTGGACTCGATGGTGTTCCAGGCCGAGGCCGAGGTGCGCTGGCTGGACCACTGCGAGACCAGTCTGGTCCGGCACCAACCCAGCGGCCCGGCGCCTCCCGCTACCCGACCCGATGACGCCGACGCGCGGGACGCGGCTCGATGGGCCGGCGAGGAGGCAAGACGGTGAGCGGATCGGACGACGCGGTGCTGGAGCTGCGCGCCGTCCACCGCACCCACGGCGCCGGGCCGGCGGCGGTGCACGCGCTGCGCGGCGTCAGCCTGGTCGTCCGGCCCGGCGAGCTGGTCGCCGTGATGGGACCGTCCGGCTCCGGCAAATCGACACTGCTGGCTCTCGCCGGTGGGTTGGACCGTCCGACCGGCGGCGAGGTCCGGGTCGAGGGGCAGCCGCTGGGGGCCCTGGACCGCCGTGGGCTGGCCCAGCTGCGCCGCCGTCGGATCGGCTACATCTTCCAGCAGCTCAACCTGCTGGGCAGTCTGAGCGCGCTGGAGAACGTGGCGCTCCCGTTGGAACTCGACGGGACCAGCGGACGTCGGGCCCGCGCACTGGCCATGGCCGCGCTCACCGAGGTGGGGCTGCCCGCGTTGGGAGACCGTTTCCCGGACCAGCTCTCCGGCGGGCAGCAGCAGCGGGTGGCCATCGCCCGCGCGCTGGTGGGCGACCGTCGGCTGGTCCTCGCCGACGAGCCCACCGGGGCGTTGGACTCCCAGACCGGTGAGGCGGTGCTGCACCTGCTGCGCCGCCGGATCGACGCGGGCGCCGCCGGGGTGCTGGTCACCCACGAGGCGCGGCACGCCGGCTGGGCGGACCGGGTGGTGTTCCTCCGCGACGGCGTGCTGGTCGACACGACGGCACCGCTGGGCAGTGTCGAGCAGCTGCTGTCCGGCAGCGACCGGTGACCGTTCGCCATCCGATGCGGGCCCCCGGTCGGGCCGGCACCGCGACGCCGCGGCCGGTCACGCCACCCGCCCCGGTCGGCCGGCGGCGGTTCGCCGAGCTGACCGGCTCGTGGCGGGCCGCGCTGCGAATCGCCCGGCGGGAGTCACGCCGGTCCCGGCGGCGGACCGCCCTGGTGCTCGCGATGATCGCCCTGCCGGTGGCGGCGCTGGCCTTCCTGGCGGCGAGCTACGACATGGCCGAGCTGACCCCACAGGAACGCGTCGACCGCCGGCTCGGCGTGGCCGACGCGGAGTTGCAGTGGATCGCCGGCAGCCCGGTGCGGCAGGACGACTGGGGTGAGGAATGGTCCACGCAGGACGGTGAGCCCCCCGCGCGGGTCTCCGCCGCCCAGATGACCACTCTGCTGGGGCCGGGCAGCCGGGTCACCGAGCTTCGTCCCCGCGTCCCGCTGACACTGCGCGGCCCGCGCCGCGACGAGGTCGTGAACGGGCGGGCGCTGGACCTCACCGACCCGTTGGCCCGAGGGCTGGTGCGGTTCCGGGCCGGCCGGGCACCGCAGCAGGCCGGTGAGGTAGCCGTCAGTCCGGTGGCGCTGCGCCGCCTGGGCCTGCGCCTCGGCCACGCCGTGGCCACCGCCGACGGAAGCAGGGCGTACACGGTCGTGGGGGTGGTCGAATTCCCCGACGACCTCGGGCCGGTCGTGGCGCTGCACCCGGGGGCGGTGCAGGCGACCGGCCCGGAGCCGGACAGCGTCTGGCTGGCGGACCTGCCCGGAGCAGTGGACGCCGCGCTGGTGTCGCGGCTCAACGAGCGGGGGGTGGTGGTCACCGCCCGAAGCCCGGTCGGCTCAGGGACCACGGCGGACCGGACGTGGTTCGGGGCGATCAGGCAGAGCGGCGCCAACGACCTGAGCACCGGCGTCCTCATCGCGGGCCTCGGGCTGCTGGAGGTCGTCCTGCTGGTCGGGCCGGCCTTCGCCGTCGGCGTCCGTCGCCGACGGCGGGATCTGGCGCTGGTCGCGGTGGCGGGCGGGGACGCCGCCCAGCTTCGCCGGGTCGTGCTGGCCGACGGTGTGGTGTTGGGCGTGCTGGGGGCCGCCGCCGGCCTGCTGGTCGGCGTCAGCGCGGCGTTCGCCGGTCGCCCGCTGATGGAGCAGTACGTCTTCAGCGCCCGTTTCGGCGGCTACCGCTGCTGGCCGAGCGCGCTGGCCCTGCTCGGTGGCGTCGCGGTGCTGGCCGGGGTGCTCGCCGCGCTGGCACCGGCCTGGACCGCCGCCCGGCAGGACGTCAGCGCCGGGCTCGCCGGACGACGCACCCCGGCGAAATCCCCGGGCCGGTGGTTGGCTCTCGGACTGGCACTGGTGGTCGGCGGGGCGGGGCTGGCGGCGTTCGGAGCCACCCAGACCTCCCCGGCGGTGGTTCTCACCGGGCTGATCCTCGGCGAGTTGGGCCTGGTCTGCTGCACGCCCACGCTGCTCGGGGCGCTCGCCCGCCTCGGCCGGGTGCTGCCGCTGGCGCCACGGATCGCGCTGCGCGATGCCAGCCGCAACCGGGCCGCCGCGGCACCGGCCATCTGCGCCGTGATGGCCGCCGTCGCCAGCAGCGTCGCCCTCGGCGGATACCTGGCCAGCGACGGCGCCCGCGACGCGCGTACCTACCGACCGGCGCTGCCGACCGGTCACATGCTCATGTACGCCAACCGGCCGGACGGCCAGCCCACCCTGGCGCAGGTCGCCGACGCGGCCCGGGACCAGTTGGGGGTCGACAAGGTAGCCACCGTGTACGAGCCCAACTGCGACCCGACGGGTGCCCGTTACTGCGACGTGGCGCCCGTCCTCCCGCCGAGCCGAGCCTGTCCGTTTCAGCCCGGCGACAGTCTTTCCGCAGCACACCGCCAGCAGGCGCGGGCCGATCCACGCTGCCAGATCCGCGAGGCCGACTCCTACGGCGGCTACGTCCAGCCCGGGGTGGACGACGGCTTCGCGCTGCCACTTCTCACCGGCGCGGACCCTGCGACGACCGCCGCCGCCACTGCGGTACTGCATGCCGGTGGCGTCGTGGTGACCGACCCGCGCTACCTGCACGACGGCCTGGTGACCGTCCGCGTCTTCAGCACGGACGGGAGAACGGACGCTCCGGCCACCGTCCGCGACCTGCCGGGGTACGCGCTGCCCCAGGCCGCGGGCTCGTCCCGCCTGCTGTTGTCCACCCACGCGGCCCGACAACTCGACATGAGCTGGTCCCCGGCCGGCTGGGTGGTCGGCACCACGACCCCGCCGGACGAGGAGCAACAGGCGCGGTTCTCCGCCGCGCTGCGTTCCTTCGGGACGTTCTCGCTGAGCGTCGAGTACGGCGGCGCCCCACGCGACGTCTCACCGTTGCTCCTGCTGCTCGCGGCGGCGGCCGGGCTGATCACCGTGGGAGCGGCCGGGATCGCCACCGCGCTCGCCGCCGCCGAGGGACGCGCCGAACTGACCACCCTCGCGGCCGTCGGCGCGGCCCCAGCGGTACGCCGGCTGCTGGCGATCTGCCAGGCCGGGGTCATCGCCGGTATCGGTTCGGTGCTCGGCATCGTGGCCGGGCTCGGCACCGCCGCGATCGTGCTGGTCTCGGTGAACCGGCAGTACGCCAGTGACTGGCCGATATCCGATCCGTACCCCTTTCTGGTGCCGTGGCCCGCGCTCGGGGTACTGGTGCTGGTGCCGGTGGTGGCGATGCTCGGGGCGGGCCTGTTCACCCGGGCCCGACTGCCCATCGAACGGCGGCTGGACTGACCGGTCCGCCGGGCAACCGAAAGTGGACCGCGTGGGGGTGCCGCCGGGGCCGGGCAGCCGGCAGACTGGCCGGCGTGTCAGTGCTCAGGAATGTCGTCCGTCGAGTCGGTCATCATCGCTGGTTTGGCGCCACCGCGCACCTGCTGGTTCCGGCCGACCGTATGGTTGGTCGACTCACCCGGGGTCGGGTGGTCGCGCTCGGTCTGCTCCCCTCCCTGCTCATCACCACAACGGGTCGCCGCTCCGGCAAGCCCCGCAGCAATCCGCTGCTCTACGTGCCCGATGGCGACGCGTACGTGGTGATCGGCTCCAACTGGGGGCAGACCCACCACCCCGGCTGGGCGATGAACCTGCTCGCCGATCCGGTCGCCGAGGTGGACGTGAAGGGCCGGCGGGTCGCGGTGCGGGCCCAGCGGGCCTCCGGCGCCGAACGGGACCGGTTGTGGCAGCTGCTGGTCAGCGCGTGGCCCGCGTACCACACGTACGTGCAGCGGGCCGGTGGCCGGGAGATCCACATCTTCCGGCTGGCCCCGACCGGGCGCGGCGCGCCCGGAGCGCCGCCGTCGGCTGGCTAGGCTGACGCTCGGTAGTTGAGGCGAGGTGGTCCCGTGAGCGCGAGGAGTGAGCCGGCGTTGCGAGCCCCGCAGCCGCGAACAGAGCCGGTCCCGTGAGCGCGAGGAGTGAGCCGGCGTTGCGAGCCCCGCAGCCGCGAACAGAGCCGGCCCGGTGAGTGAGCGGGCCGGTGTCGACCGGGGCCTCGACGATCGACGGTGGACGGTCGCGGAGCGGGTCGCCGAGGCGATCCGGCGGCGGTTCCCGGCCGACGCGCTCGCGATCGCAGTACACGGGCCTCTGGCGCACGGGGACGACGACGGCGGCGGGGACCGCGAGGCCGGATTGCTGGTGGTCACCTACCGGCCCGGGACCGGCCCGCCGCCGGCCACCCGGCGGGTCGACGGGGTGCTCGTCGACCTGACCGTGGCCGCCGCCGAGGACTACCTGGCCCAGGCGCGGGTGCTTTCACCGCTCTGGCCGCTGACCGCCGACCGGTACGTCACCACGCAGGCGTTGCACGATCCGACGGGCTGGTTGCGGACGCTGCGCGACGAGCACCTCGGCCGGCTGGCCCGGGCCCGGCCGGCGGAGTTCAGCACCGCGGCCCGCCAGGCGTGGTACAGGGGCAGCGCGGCGCACTCCCGGGCGGCCCGGCTGGCCGAGTGGTACGAGACCGATCAGGCTCTGCTGATGCTCGCCGAGGCCCGGCTGGCGGCGGCCACGGTGACCGGTCTGCTGAGTCGCACCTACTTCCGGGACCCGGGGGACGCGGTGCGGCGCACCGGGTTGGCCGGGGCGGACATGACCGAGGTGGGTGCGGTGCTGGCCCGGCAGGCCGAGGAGCTGGCCGCCCGTGGTCGTGCGGTCGACGGCACGATAGACGAGCTGCTCAGCACCTGAGGCGCGTCACAGCCCGCCCGGTACGCCGATCAGCGAGCCGATCAGGTAGGTGGCGCCGGCTGCCGCCGCGCCGAGCAGCAGCTGGCGCAGCCCGCTGGTCCACCAGGGACGGTGGGTGAAGCGGGCCACCACGGCACCGGCGGCGAACAGCCCGAGCCCGCCGACGGCGAGCGCCAGCCACAGTTCGGTGGCGCCGAGCAGGTACGGCAGCAGCGGCACCAGCGCGCCGATCGAGAAGAACAGGAACGACGAGATCGCCGCTGCCCACGGGCTGGGCTGGTCGTCGGGGTCGACGCCCAGCTCCTCGCGGACGTGCACCCGCAGCGCCTCCTCCGGGTCGCGCCGCACCGCCTCGGCGACCTGGGTGGCGAGGTCCCGGGGCAGACCCCGGGCCACCCACGCGTCGGCCAGCTCCCGGGCCTCCGCCTCGGGGTGCCGTTCCAGTTCCCGTCGTTCCTTGGCCACCTCGGCGGCGACCTGCTCGTTGGCGGAGCGCACGCTGGTGTACTCGCCGAGGCCCATCGAGATCGCACCGGCGACGAGGCCGGCGCTGCCGGTGAGCACGATGCTGCGAGGCGACACTCCACCGCCGCCGACGCCGGCGATCAGGGCGATGTTGGTGACCAGGCCGTCCATCGCGCCGAACACGGCCGGGCGCAGCCAGCCGCCGGAGACGTCCGCGTGGTGCGCCTCGCGCAGCGCCGCTGGGGTGTCGGTCACGGCAGGGTCAGGATCTCGTGGCCGTCGTCGGTCACCACGATGGTGTGCTCGAACTGTGCCGTCCACTTGCGGTCCTTGGTGACGACCGTCCACCCGTCGTCCCACATGTCGTACTGGTAGGTGCCGAGGGTGATCATCGGCTCGATGGTGAACGTCATGCCGGGCTCCATGATGTCGGTGGGGCGCGGGCTGTCGTAGTGCGGCACGTAGAGGCCGCTGTGGAAGGCCTCGCCGATGCCGTGGCCGGTGAAGTCGCGCACCACGCCGTAACCGAACCGCTTGGCGTACGACTCGATGACGCGTCCCACCACGTTGATCTGGCGTCCCGGGGCGACGGCGCGGATGCCGCGCATCATCGCCTCGTGGGTCCGCTCGACCAGCAGCCGGGCCTCTTCGCCGACCTCGCCGACACAGAAGGTGGCGTCGGTGTCACCGTGCACCCCACCGATGTACGCGGTCACGTCGACGTTGATGATGTCGCCGTCGTGCAGGACCGTGGTGTCCGGGATGCCATGGCAGATGACCTCGTTGAGGCTGGTGCAGCAGGACTTCGGGAAGCCCTTGTAGCCCAGCGTCGAAGGGTACGCGCCATGGTCGCAGAGGAACTCGTGCACCACCTTGTCGATCTCGTCGGTGGTCACGCCGGGTTTGCAGTGCTCGCCGGCGAGCTGGGTCGCCTGGGCGGCGAGCCGGCTGGCGATCCGCATCTTCTCGATGGTCTCCGGCGTCTGCACGTGCGAGCCACGCCACTCCCGCGGACGCGTCTTGCCCACGTACTCCGGTCGGGCGATCTGGGACGGCACCGGTCGCATCGGGGAGAGCGTGCCTGGTGTCAGCGGCGGGCGGACGGTCATGCCGCAAGCCTATCGCCGGGGCCGCTGGTGACCCGCGCCACGGCCGCCCGGTGGAGGTTGTTGCCCTGCCAGGGTGGCTGTGCCATGGTGTCAGCGTGGATCAAGGGGGAGCACCACCCGTCTTCTCCGCCAGCGCAGAGATCGACGGTGACCACCTCCACGTCGTGGTGGCCGGCGAGGTCGACATGGCTACCGCGGACACGATGCTCCAGACCGCGCTGCGCGAGCCCGCCGCCGGGAAGATCACTCTCGACCTGAGCGCGGTGACCTTCTTCGACTCGGCCGCCATCCACGCCCTGGTCCGGCTCGCCCGGGAGTTTCCGGGGCGGCTCAGCGTCCGCCCGTCCCGGCAGGTTCGTCGGGTGCTGGAGATCTCCGGCCTGGGCGAACAGGGCTGGCTCGACCCGGCCTAGGCGGCCGGTCGCGCGGTCAGTCCTGCAACTGCCGGCGCAGCGTCACCTCGGTGCCCTCGGCGGTACGCCGTACCGACAGTTCAGCCAGCGCTCTGATCAGGTCCAGGCCGCGGCCCCGGAAGCCGGAGTCGGTCGACTCCCGCCACTGCCCGCTGTCGCGCACAGTGGCCGTCACCGTCCGACCGTCGATGGCCACCTCCACACTGATCATGGCCTCGGCGGGGTGGACCGGGTGCTCGATGGCGTTGGCGGCGGCCTCGGAGACGGCAACCGTCAGGTCGAACCTGTCGGTCTCGCCGACGGAGTGCGCGACGAGGAAATCCTCCAGCCGCTTGCGGAGCACGCTGAGCCGGGTCGGGTCCGCCGGTAGCCGCAGCGCGAAGCGGTTCAGCTCCGCCGCCTCCAGGGCGAGAACCGCCACGTCGTCGCGGCGCGGCCGCCCGGTGACCCGCTCGACCACCGCGTCGATCAGGTCCACCACGTGCTCGCGCGGGGTGGCCGCGTCGATGCGCAACTGGGCCAGCGCGGCATCGATGCCGAGCTGACGGTCCTCGACCAGCCCGTCGGTGTAGAGCAGCAGTCGAGTGCCGGCCGGCAACTCGCCCTCCACCGACTCGTACGTCGCGTCGGGGAGCGCGCCGACAGGTGGGCCGAGCGCCCGGTCGTGCAGGAACGCCACGTCGCCTCCGGTGATCAAAAGTGGGGACGGGTGTCCGGCGCTCGCGTAACGCAGCCGCCCGGTGCCGGGGTTGAACAGCAGGCAGACCACCGTCGCGAAGGAGCGGCCCTCGGTGGAGCCGACCAGCCGGTTGAGCCGGGTCAGCGACTCACCCGGGTCGAAGCCCTCCAGCACGTACGCCCGCAGCGCGTTGCGCAGCTGCCCCATCGCCGCCGCGGCCCGGACGCCCTTACCGACCACATCGCCGATGACCAGCACCAGCTCGTCGCCGTTGAGCGCGATCGCGTCGTACCAGTCGCCACCGACCTCGACGTCGGCGCTGCCGGGCAGGTAGCGGCTGGCGATCACCGCGCCCGGCAGTTGGGGCAGCGACCGGGGCAGCAGGCTGTGCTGCAGCGTGGTGGCGATGCGGTGTTCGGCTTCGTAGAGCTGGGCGTTCTCGAGTCGCACCCCGACGAGCCGGGCCAGCTCGGTCAACGCCGCGTCGTCGGCCTGCGCCTCGTCGCCGGCTGCCCGCCAGACCCGCAGCTCACCGAGCTGCTTACCGGCGGTGCCGGTCAGCTCGGCCACGAACGACGGGTCGGCGGCGGTGGTGCCGCCGCCGTCCGCCTCGAAGCGCGCCTCGGCCGCGGAGACGACCACCCGAGCCGCCTCGGCGAGGCTCAACGCGTGCCGGGCGGCGACCTGGAGCACGGCGGCTGTGGATCGGGCGGAGTTCACCGCCACCGCCGCGTCGGCCAGCGCGCGGAGCCGGCGGATGATCTGCCCGCGCAGCTGGCCCAGCTCGACGTTGGCCCGGACCCGGGCGACCAGTTCCTGCGCGGAGAACGGCTTGGTGAGGTAGTCGTCGGCGCCGACGGCGAGACCGGCGACCTCCTCCGCGGAGCCGGCGCGGGCGGAGAGCAGCACGATCGGCACATGCCGGGTACGCGGGTCCGCGCGCAGCGCGCTCACCAGCCCGAACCCGTCCAGCCGGGGCATCATCACGTCGGTGAGCACCAGGTCGAACCCGCCCTCGCGGGCCAGGGGCAGGGCTTCGAGCCCGTCGTTCGCGGTGACCACGTCCCAGGTCGGGGAGAGCAGCCGGCCGACGTGCTCCTGCAGGTCGGCGTTGTCGTCGACGACCAGGATCCGGCCGGCCGAGACGCCCTCCGACGGCCGATGGTCGAGCTCCGGTGTCGACGCGACGCCGGCCCACAGCGCGGTCTCCGCGACGAAGAGTCGGGCCTGCTGGGGCTCACCCACCGGCAGCGGGTCGAACGCCGCCACCTGGTCCGCCGGCAGGTGCGCCGAGCCGAACGGAACGGTCACCGTGAAGGTGCTGCCCACGTCGAACTGGCTCGTCAACCCGACCTCGCCGCCGTGCATCTCGACCAGTTCCCGGACCAGCGCGAGGCCGATGCCGGTGCCTTCGTGGGTACGTGCCCGCGCCCCGGGAACCCGGTGGAACCGTCCGAAGACGTGCGGCAGCTCGTCCGTCACGATCCCGATGCCGGTGTCCGTCACCTCCAGCCGGGCAGCGCCCTCCACGGCCCGGACCCGCACCCGGATCTCGCCGTCGAAGGTGAACTTGACAGCGTTCGACACCAGGTTGAGGACGATCTTTTCCCACATGTCCCGATCCACGTGGACCGGCATCGGCAGCGGCGGACAGTCCACCACCAGTCGCAACCCGGCCCGGTCGGTGGCCGAACGGAAGGTGCTGGCCAGCCGGGCGGTGTAATCGGCGAGGTCGGTGGGCTGGTAGCGGGCGGCGAGCCGACCGGACTCCAGCCGGGAGAAGTCCAGCACCGTGTTGACCAGCTTGAGCAGGCGCAGCGCGTTGCGGTGCATCATGGTGAGCCGGTCGGTGTCGGTGGGGGGCAGCGCCGAATCGGCCAGCATGTCCTCCAGCGGGCCGAGCACCAGCGTCAGCGGGGTGCGGAACTCGTGGCTGACGTTGGCGAAGAAGTTGGTCTTCGCCCGGTCCAGCGCTGCCAGTTCGGCGTTGCGGGCCCGTTCCTGCTCGTACGCCCGCTGGGTACCGACCGCCCGGGAGATCTGGGCGGCGACCAGGCCGAGGAAGTCGCGGTAGTCGTCGCCGAGCGGCAACTGGCGGGCCACGCCGACGACCAGCGCGCCGACCGTCTGGTTGGTCGCCGTGAGCGGCAGAACGAGGGCCTGGTCTGCGGCGTCGACCGGCAGCGCGTCGAGCAGATCGGCCACCTCGATCGTGGCGGGCGCGTCATCGGCGCTGAGCCGGGCCAACACGTGCGCCGTGACATCGGCGGCGGGCGGGGTGGTGCCGGTGCAACCGGCCAGGGTGAGCTGGTCGCTGCCGTCGGCCAGATAGATCAGGGCGAACGGCACGTCGGCCCGGTGCCGGCCGAGCACCTCGGCGGCGGTCCGGCCCAGCTCCGGGGCGTTGCCGATGTCGCTCAGCTCGGCACCCAGTTCGGCCAGCGTGCGCAGTCGACGCTCGCCGAGCACCCGCCCGGTGGTCTCGCTGACGATGCAGTAGACGCCACTGACCGAGCCGTCGTCACCGCGGATCGGGTCGTACGAGACGTTGAAGTAGGTCTGCTCGACGAAGCCGTACCGGTCCAGCAGAAAAGGGTGGTCCTCGCCCCGGTAGGAGCGGCCGGTGCTCCGGACGTTGTCGAGCAGGGGGCCGAGCACCGCCCAGGTCTCCGCCCAGCTCGCGCGGGCCGGTCGGCCGATCACGTCCGGGTGTTTGCCGCCGATGGTCGGCCGGTAGGCGTCGTTGTAGAAGGCCAACTGCTCGTCGCCCCAGAACATGGCGATCGGCGCGCTGGAGGCGAGCATCATCCCGACCGCGTTGGAGAGCGCCGGGGGCCACTGACCGGGCCCGCCGAGGGGGCCGGAGGACCAGTCGAAGGAGGCCAACCGCTCGCCCATCTCGCCGCCAGCCGCGAACGCGGCCGCCAGCATCGGCGGGGTCTCACGACCGGACAGGGCCGGATGCCCGATGTCCGCGCCCCCCTGGGCCGAGCTCATGCAGCCTCCCCGCCCCGGCCGTACCCCTCGACCGTTGATCTTCACCCGCTGTGCCTCGACTTGTACCCCAGCGGACCAGCAACGTAACGCATCACGGGCGATGGACGCTGTTTACCTACGCCTGCGCCGTCGGGCACCGGACAGTGCGGGTGGTCGGCGGTGTCGAACAGCCGCGGCCGAAACGCTCTGACGAGTCAGAAGACCGGCAGTCCGTCGATGCTTGCCGCGTTCTTCGTGGCCCGGTAGACGACCAGATCATCGGCGCTGCGGCGGGAGTGTGAGGTGAGTAACAGATCGCGTTCGGCCCGGAAGTCCATGAGAGGCACCGCGTATCCGCAGGAGTCACTGACCCGCTCCACCTCGACGGTGATGACCGCCCGGACGGCGTGCACATCCGGCGGTGCGGGAAACTCGGCGAGCCGATCGGCGAAGGCGTCTTCGGTGACAGCGACGCTGCTGCCCCGACCATGCAAACGGACGATCTTCGGCGGGCCGTCGAAGGCACAGAACATCAGCGTGATCCGGCCGTTGTCCCGCAGGTGGGCGATGGTCTCCGCCCCACTGCCGTGATAGTCGAGGTAGGCCACCCGGTGCGGGCCGAGGATCACGAACGTGCCCCGCATGCCCTTCGGTGACACGTTGACGTGCCCCTCGACCCCGGACGGGGCGGTCGCCACGAAGAAGAGCGGTTGGGCCACGATGAAGTCACGCAGTCGAGAGTCGATCTCCGGATAGACCTTGCCCATGCGTCGATCCTCCCACCGGCGCCACCGACGGGCGGGGGCGATCTCAGTCACACCCGCCGGCCGGCGGCCCGCACCAACGCCGGGATCGGGGCGGGATCCGACTCGTTCTCCGGATGCCACTGCACCCCGAGCACGAACGGCAGGGCCGGGTCCTCCACCGCCTCGACCACACCGTCCTCCGCCCAACCGGTCACCGTGAGCCGGCCCGGATCGGCTACCGCCTGGTGGTGGTACGAGTTGACCTGGTCGACCCCGGCCAGCACCGATGCGGCCAGGCTCCCCGGCGCGAACCGCACCGCGTGCGCGCCGTACACCCCGGGTGCCGGGCGGTGCGCCTCGTGACCCACCACGTCGGGCAGGTGCTGGTGCAGGGTGCCGCCGTACGCCACCGCCAGCAACTGCATCCCCCGACACACGCCCAGCACCGGCACCTCGGCGGCGAGCGCGGCGGCCAACAGGGCCAACTCGCCGGCGTCCCGGTCCGGCCGGTCCTCGGTACGGGGGTCGGGCGGCTGGCCGTACCGCCCCGGGCCGACGTCCGCACCACCAGCCAACAGCAGCCCGTCGAGAACAGCCACCACGTCGGCGTCCACGTCGTCCGGCGGCAGCACCACCGCCCGGCCACCCGCGGCCGCCACCGCCCGCGTGTACGCCTCCGGCACCAGCACCGCCCGCACACCCCGCCAGACGGCCCAGTCGGCGGGTTCGACGTACGCGCTGACCCCGATCAGCGGCCTTCGCGCGGCCCGCCCTGATCGCGCCTCCGGGGCTGGCCGCACCGGCTGACTCCTCACAGGGGAGTGACGTACGCGCCCGTGATGCCGCCGTCCACCACGAACTGCGCGGCGGTCATGAACGAGGCGTCGTCGCTGGCCAGGAACGCCACCGCGGCGGCGATCTCCTCCGGTTGCCCGAAGCGTCCCATCGGCACGTGCACCAGCCGGCGGGCCGCCCGCTCCGGATCGGCGGCGAAGAGTTCCAGCAGCAACGGGGTGGCCACCGGGCCGGGACAGAGAGCGTTGACCCGGATGCCTTCACGGGCGAACTGCACACCCAACTCCCGGGTCATCGCCAGCACCCCGCCCTTGCTCGCGGTGTACGCGATCTGCGACGTGGCCGCACCCATCAACGCCACGAACGAGGCCGTGTTGATGATCGAGCCCTTGCCCTGCCGACGCATGTGCGGGATGGCGTACTTGCAGCACAGGTAGACGCTCGTGGTGTTGATCCGCAGCACCCGCTCCCACGCGTCCAGGCCGGTGTCCAGGATGGAGTCGTCGTCGGGCGGCGAGATGCCGGCGTTGTTGAAGGCGATGTCCACCCGGCCGTGCCGGTCGGCCACCCCGTCGAACAGGTCGCGCACCGCCGACTCGTCGGCCACGTCGGTGGCCACGAACTCGCCGCCGCACTCCTCGGCGGCCTTCGTACCGGCGGCCACGTCGATGTCCACGCAGACCACCCGGGCCCCCTCGGCGGCGAACCGCCGCACGGTGGCCAACCCGATGCCGCTGCCCGCTCCGGTGACCACGGCCACCCGGTCCTGCAACCGACCCTGCACTGGCGTCACTCCTCCGTCGCGATGAACACGTTCTTGACGTCCGTGAAGGAAAGCAGCGCGTCCGGGCCCAGCTCACGGCCGAGCCCGGAGCGCTTCATCCCGCCGAACGGGGTCCAGTAGCGCACCGAGGAGTGCGAGTTGACGCTGAGGTTGCCCGCGTCGACGGCGCGGGCCAGGCGCAGGGCCCGACCCACGTCCCGGGTCCAGACCGAGCCGGAGAGCCCGTACTCGGTGTCGTTGGCGAGCCGGATCGCGTCCGCCTCGTCGTCGAAGGGCAGCACCGAGACCACCGGGCCGAAGATCTCCTCCCGCCAGTGCCGGTCGGCCGGTGAGTCGGCCAGCAGCACGGTTGGCGCGTGCCAGAAACCGGGGCCGTCCGGGCAGGAGCCCGTGAAGGCGATCTTCGCCCCGTCGAGGTAGCCGGCGACCCGGTCCCGTTGGGCGGCGGAGATCAGCGGGCCCATCTCGGCGGTGTCGCGGGACGGATCCTCGACGCGGACCGCGCGTACCGCCGGTTCGAGCAGTTCCAGGAACCTGTCGTACACCGAACGCTGGACCAGGATCCGCGACCGTGCGCAGCAGTCCTGGCCGGCGTTGTCGAAGACCGCGCCCGGCGCGGTCGCGGCGGCGCGCTCCAGGTCGGCGTCGGCGAACACGATGTTCGCGCTCTTGCCGCCCAACTCCAGGGTGAGTCGCTTCACCTGGGCGGCGCAGCCGGCCATGATCCGGGTGCCGACCTCGGTGGAGCCGGTGAAGCAGATCTTGCGGACCGCCGGGTGGGTGACGAACCGCTCCCCCACCACCGAGCCCTCGCCCGGGACGACGGTGAAGACGCCGTCGGGCAGGCCGGCCTCGCGGGCCAACTCGGCCAGGCGCAGCGCGGTGAGCGGGGTCAACTCGGCGGGCTTGAGCACCACCGTGTTGCCGGCGGCGAGCGCCGGGGCGAACCCCCAGGCGGCGATCGGCATCGGGAAGTTCCAGGGCACGATCACGCCAACCACACCGAGTGGCTCGTGGAAGGTGACGTCCAACCCGCCGGGCACCGGGATCTGCCGCCCGCTCAACCGCTCGGGCGCACCGGCGTAGTAGTCCAGGACGTCGCGGACGTTGCCCGCCTCCCACCGGGCGTTGCCGACGGTGTGCCCGGAGTTGCGCACCTCCAGCAGGGCCAACTCGTCCAGATGCGCGTCGACCACGGCGGCGAACCGCCGCAGCAACCGCGCCCGGTCCCCCGCCCCCACCTGCCGCCAGCCAGCAAATGCGGCGCTCGCCCGCGCGATAGCCAGGTCCACGTCCTCCACAGAGGCCGCCACAACCTCCCGAAACCCGACCCCGGAAGCCGGATCCACCAAAACCGTCACGCCGCTACCCCCTGCCTCTGCCTCTGCCTCTGCCTCTGCCTCTGCGCGATCTTGCAGTTGCTGCACCGACAAGAGCCGCGAACCTCCACGAACCACCAGCACATAGTGCAAGATCGCGGGAGGTGGGGCGGGTTGGCGCGGGGTCAGAGGCGTTCGAAGCCACGCTTGAGCTCCCAGTCCGTCACAGCGGCGTCGAAGGCGGCCAGCTCGACTCGCGCCTGGTTGGCGTAGTGGGCCACCACCTCGGGGCCGAACGCCTCGCGGGCCACCGTCGACTCCTCCCACAGGGCGAGAGCGTCGCGCAACGTGCCGGGGACGCGCTCGGCCTCCGGGTCGTCGTACGCGTTGCCGGTGCACTCCGCACCCAGCTCCAGCCCTTGCCCGATGCCGTGCAGCGCCCCGGCGACCAGCCCGGCGATCGCCAGGTACGGGTTGACGTCAGCGCCGGGCACCCGGTTCTCCACGCGCATGCCCTGCCCGTGCCCGACCACCCGCAGCGCGCAGGTGCGGTTGTCGACACCCCAGCGCAGCGCGGTCGGGGCGAACGAGCCCGGCTGGTAGCGCTTGTACGAGTTGATGTTCGGGGCGAAGAGCAGGCTGAACTCGCGCATGGTGGCCAGCAGCCCCGCGAGCACCCGCTGCCCGGTCTGCGACAGGTGCGCCGGTCCGTCGCCGAGCATCGCCGACGAGCCGGAGGAGTCCCGGAGCGAGAAGTGGATGTGGCAGGAGTTGCCCTCCCGCTCGTTCGGCTTGGCCATGAAGGTGATCGCCATCCCCTCCTGGGCGGCGATCTCCTTGGCGCCGTTCTTGTAGATGACGTGGTGGTCGGCGCAGGCCACCGCCTCGTCGTACCGGAAGGCGATCTCGTGTTGCCCGAGGTTGCACTCGCCCTTGGCGCTCTCCGGGGTGAGCCCCGCGCCGGCCATCTCGACCCGGATGCGGCGCAGCAGCGGCTCCACCCGGGCGGTGCCGAGCAGCGAGTAGTCGACGTTGTACTGGTTGGCCGGGGTGAGGTCGCGGTAGGCGCGCTGCCAGGCGTCCTCGTACGAGTCGCGGAACAGCACGAACTCCAACTCGGTGCCGGCGTACGCGGTCAGCCCGTGCTCGGCCAGCCGGTCCAGCTGCCGGCGCAGGATCTGCCGGGGCGAGGCGACCACGTCACCCGAGCCGTCGAGCCAGGTCAGGTCGGCCAGCAGCAGTGCGGAGCCGGGCTGCCAGGGCACCCGGCGCAACGTGGCGAAGTCCGGAACCATCGCGAAGTCGCCGTAGCCGCGTTCCCAGCTCGACATGGCGTACCCGTCGACGGTGTTCATGTCGACGTCCACGGCGAGCAGGTAGTTGCAGCCCTCGCTGCCGCCCTCCACCACCTGGTCGAGGAAGAAGGGCGCGTGGAACCGCTTGCCCTGCAACCGGCCCTGCATGTCGACGAGGGCCAGCACCACGGTGTCGATCTCGCCCTCGGCGACGGCGACCCGCAGTTGTTCCAGCGTGAGCGGTGCTTTCCTCATTCGCGGGCCTCCATCACCAAGGTCTACTGGCAAACCGGATCACCGTCAATGCCCCGGGTGGCAAGGGCCGCAAACCCGGCGGGACGGCAGCACCGTCCGTCCCGCCGGGCGCCGATCAGACCGGGCCGTCGGCCGGTGCCGGGTCGGCCGCACGCGCGGATTGCTCGACAGTACGAACCGGGCCGGTGAACCACTTGCGGGCCGAGGCGTACCACCACACGGCCACCACGAGCAGCACCCCGCCGACGGCGAGCGGCGCGTAGTTCACCGCCGACCAGGTGAACCCGTCGTTGCCGGGCACCCCGGCGGGCACGATCGGCAGCACGAAGTAGACGGCGATGATCGCGATCTCGATCACCGCGATCCAGCCGAACAGCTTGTACTTGCGGCCCAGCGTCCACGGCCCGGGGACGAACCGGTCGCCCATCCGCAGGCGGAGCGCGATCGGGATGAGGAACGACAGGTAGAGCCCGAGCACCGCGACGGAGACGACGGCGTAGAAGGCGATCGGGATACCGGCGGAGCTCTCGTACAGCGCCGGCAGGGTCAGCACCAGGCCGGCCAGGGTGGCGCCGATGATCGCTTTGACCGGGGTGCCGTTGCGGTCGACGGTCGACCACAGCCGCCATCCGGGTACGGCACGGTCGCGGCTGAACGCGTACGCCATCCGGCTCATCGAGGTCACGCAGCTCATGCCGCAGAAGAACTGCCCGATGGTCGAGATGATGATGACGATCTTGAAGAAGACCGGGGTCAGCGCCGACTCGAAGATGGCGCCGGAGAAGCCGCCCGCGGCATTGACCGCCTCGACGTCGGTGGCCGCGAAGAGGAACGCCAACAGCAAAATCCAGCCGCCGACCGCCGAGTAGAAGATCGACTGCCAGAGCCCACGGGCCGCGGCCTGTGAAGCGCCCCGGGTCTCCTCGGAGACGTGCGCGCAGGCGTCGAAGCCGGTGATCGTGTACTGGGTCAGCAGGAAGCCCAGCGGCAGCACGTAGAACCAGAACGTCAGCCCGCCGATGTCTCCGTCACCGAAACCGGAGTTGTTGAACCGCTCGGTGAACACGAACTGGAAGCTCTGGTGGTTGTCGGGCACGAAGACCAGGATGGCCACCACGACGGCCGCGCCGGCCACGTGCCACCAGACCGAGACGTTCTGGAGTACGTCGATGATCCGGTGCCCGAAGATGTTGATCATCCCGTGCAGCACCAGGATGATCACGAAAAGGACGAACGCCTGACGCAGCGTCCCGGCCCAACCGTCGAAGAGCGCCGACAGGGTGAGGTTGAGGAACGTCGCACAGCCGTAGTCCACCGAGGCGGTGACAGCCACCAGGCCGATCAGGTTCAGCCAGCCGGTGAACCAGCCGTGCACCGGGCGGCCCATGGTGGCCGCCCACCAGTAGATCCCACCCGCTGTCGGGTACGCCGACACCAGCTCCGCCATGCAGAAGCCGATGATCAGGATGAACAGCGAGATCAGCGGCCAACCCCAGGAGATGGCGACCGGCCCGCCGTTGTTCCACGCCTGGCCGAAGGTGGTGAAACAGCCGGCCAGGATCGAGATGATCGAGAAGGAGATGGCGAAGTTGGAGAAGCCGCTCCACTTTCGGCGCAACTCCTGTTTGTAGCCGAGTTCAGCGAGCCGTCGGGCGTCGTCGTCCATCGGTTGCTCGGCGGTCGGCACGGGTGTCGTGGCCACTGCACACCTCCCTGAGGTGGTTCCGCGTGCGAGTGGGCAAAGTGTCGTCCCGGCCGATCAAGGCGGTCAATACGTAGTCGGTGGGAATCTCACCGCCGTCGGGCTAATTGCGTTGCCGACCGGCCACCGCGGCCGGCATCCTGGACCAGTGACCAGGCCCGACAGGGGCCTACCCCGGGCGCTCGGACCGCCCGACCCGGTGGCGCGGGGCACGCCTCTCTCTCACGTACGGCCCTCCCGCCGTACCCGAAAAGTGCCCCGCGCCCCACTCCCCCTCGCCGCGCCCCACACCCTCTCCCCGCGCCCCACACCCCCTCCCCGCGCGCCACGCCCTCTCCCCGCGCGCCACGCCCCCTCCACCGCGCCGATCTTGCAGTTTCAGTTGTCGATATCGGCGGAATGCGCCGGATGTCAGCGCAGTAAGTGCAAGATCGCGGGGGTCAGGCTGGGTCAGGCTGGGTCAGGTCAGGAGGAGGCCGGCTACCCAGAGGGCCGCGACCAGGAGGCCGGCCAGGAACTCCACCAGCATCGACAGGCCGGCGGCCTTCAGGGCCTGCACCGTGGAGGGCCAGGCGAGCTGATTACTGCCCAGCCGGAGCCGTTCGGCCGCCCACACCCCGGCGACGAAACCGAGCACCAGGCCGACGACCGGCACCACGAAGAACCCGATGATGCCGAGCACCCCACCGGCGAGCAGCGTGGACGTCGGCACACCGGTGCGCTTCAGGTTCCGGCCCGGCCACGCGTACTTGATCACCGCGCCACCCCCGGCGACCAGCGTGGCGGCGGCGAACACCGCCCAGCCAACCAGGCCCGCGCCGCCGAAGATCGCCCAGAGCAGCACGCCGCCCCAGCACAGCGGCAGCGCCGGCAGGCCCGGCACCACCACGCCGGCCAACCCGGCCAGGATGGCCAACCCGGCCACCACCGTCACCGCCGTCTGCGAGTCCGTCAGGTCCACGCCGCCATCCTCCGTCGCCACCCTCCGGACCGGAACGGTCCCCCGCTGCGCCGCGTGCCGTCGCCCCGCGCCGCACTGCTGTACCTGCTGGTTCGCTCGCTCACGACAGCGCTCCGCTTCGCTGCGTGCCGTCGCTTCGCGCCACGCTGCTGTGCCTGCTGGTTCGCTCGCTCACGACAGCGCTCCGCTTCGCTGCGTGCCGTCGCTTCGCGCCACGCTGCTGTGCCTGCTGGTTCGCTCGCTGCGCTCGCTCACGTCGACGCTCCGCCGCGCAGCCGGGCGGTGATCACGTCGGCCGGGGCTGGCGCACCGAAGAATCGGCCCTGCCCGGTGTCGCAGCGCAGCGCCCGCAGCCGTTCCGCCTGCACACCGGTCTCCACCGCCTCGGCCGTGACCCACAGCTCCAGGGCGTGCGCCAACCGGACCAACGCGTCGACGATCCGTTCGTCGCGGTGGTCGGCCGCCACGTCGGTCCCGTCCGCGCGGATGCCCTCCACGAACGGACCGGCGAGCTTGAGGCAGTGGATCGGCAACCGGCGCAGGTACGCGAGGTTGGAGTACCCGGTGCCGAAGTCGTCCACGGCCAGCCGGACGCCGAGAGCGGCGAGCCGGTGCAGGCTGCGCAGGGGTTCACCGGCACTGCCCATCACGGCGCTCTCGGTCAGCTCCAGTTGGAGCAGCTCCGCGGGAAGCCCGCTGGTCTGCAGGGCGTCGGCGACGGTGTCCACGATGGCCGGTTCGTCGGCCTGCCGGGCGGCCAGGTTGACGCTGACCACCAGCCTGGCGTCGGGGAACTCCCGCCACCACCGTTCGGCGTCCTCGCAGGCCCGCCGCAACACCCACTCGCCGAGCCGGACGATCAGGCCGGTCTCCTCGGCCAGGCCGATGAACCGGTCCGGCCCGATCAGGCCCAACTCCGGATGCTCCCAACGGACCAGTGCCTCCACCGCGAGCATGGTGCCCTCCAGCAGCGACACGATCGGCTGGTAGTGCAGCACGAACTCGCCCCGCTCCAGTGCGGCGGGCAGCCCGGCGACCAACGCCGAACGGGCGATGTCCCGGGCACCGCGCTCGGGGTCGTAGACCGCCCACCGGCCCCGGCCCGCCGCCTTGGCCCAGTAGAGCGTGGTGTCCGCGGCCTTCATCAGCTCGGACGCGCTGGTCTCCGAGGCCGGGCACTGGACGATGCCCACACTGGCCGAGACGGCCAACTGGTGCTCACCGACGTGGACCGGGGCCGCGACGGCGGCCAGCGCCGATTCCGCCACGGAGACCGGGTCGTCGGTGTCGTCCCCTCCGTCGACGAGGATCACGAACTCGTCGCCCCCCATCCGGGCGACCAGGTGGCCGTGGTCGGCCACGCACGCGGCCAGCCGCCGGCCGATCATCACGAGCAGCCGGTCACCGAGGTCGTGGCCGAGACTGTCGTTGATCGCCTTGAAGCCGTCCAGGTCGAGGAAGCACACCCCGACGCGCTGCCCAGCCTCCGCGGTGTCCAGCACCCGCCCCAACGTCTCGAAGAACAGCGTCCGGTTGGGCAGCCCGGTCAGCGGGTCGTGCAGCGCCTGGAAGCGCAGCCGCTGCTGGAGTTCGTACCGCTCGGTGATGTCCTCGATCATCGCGACGGTGAATCGCGGCCGACCATCGTGTCGGATCAGCGAGACGGCGAGGTCCGTCCAGACGACGGTGCCGTCCTTGCGGTGGTAGCGCTTCTCCACCCGGGCGGCGTCGTGCTTTCCCTCGATCAGCTCCTGGTAGAGCTCCCACATTCCGGCGGCGTCGTCGGCGTGGAACAGCGCCGACACGTTGATCTCGCGTAGCTCCTCGATCGAGTAGCCGAGCATGTCGGCGAACGCCTGGTTGACGTCGATGATCCGACCGTCCACGCCGGCGATCCCGATCCCGATCGCGGCGCCGGTGAACACCGCCCGGAACCGTGCCTCGCTCTCGCGTAGCGCCTGCTCGACCTCGTCGCGCGCCTGCCAGGCCGATCTGGCGATCCGCTCCTGCTGGCTGAAGGTGCGGTCGCGCAGCGCACGGGCGAACCCTGCGGCCAGCCCGCCCTGCACCGCCGCGATCCGTTCGGCGAGGTCGGCCGGCCGGTCACCGTCGCAGAGCACCCGAGGCCCGAAGGTCGCACCGAGCGCGTGCACCGTCCACTCCAGGGCCTGCGGCTCGGTGAGGTGCGCCTCCACCAGGGCCCGCCCGACCTCCTCGGCCGCTTCGGCGCTGAACGGCTCCGCCCGTACCGCCTGGGCCAGCCGGATCGTGTGCGCCAGCAGCAGCCGCTCGGTCTCGGCCACGCTGAGCGGCACGAAACCGAGTCGACGCACCGCGCGGGCCCAGTCGGCGGCGTACCCCTGGGCGTCCGCCCGACCGGCGACGACCCCGGCGGGGTCCCGGCCGGAGTCGACCCCGGCGGGGTCCGGGACGGCAGCCACGAGATCAGCCGGCGGGCTGGTCGTACCGGGCGACGCCCCCGAAGGCGCCGAACCGCTCCGGGTGCTCGTCCACGTCGGACGGTGAGTCCGGGCGCCAGAGCGGCATGTGCACCACACCCGGTTCCAGGACGGTCCAGTCGCCGAAGAAGCCGGTGACCTGGGCACGGGAGCGCAGGGTGATCTCGGTGGCGGTGCGGGCGGAGAGGCGCTGGGCGTCCAGCATCTCCTGCGGCTGGTCCTCGAAGGTGGAGTGGGAGACGACCAGGAAACTGCCCGGCGCGGCGGCGGCCCGCAGGGTGGCGAGGATCGCCTCGGGCCGGTCGGCGTCCGGGATGAAGTGCACCACCCCGGCCAGCAGGATGCCCACCGGGCGACTGAAGTCGATCAGCCCGAGCTGTCGGGTCTCGGCGAGGATCCGCTCCGGCTCACGCAGGTCGGCGTGGATGACAGCGGTCAGCTCGTTGCCAGCCAGCAACTCCCGGCTGTGCGCGACGGCCACCGGGTCGATGTCGACGTACACCACGCGGGCCTCGGGGTTCACCCCCTGCGCCACCTCGTGCACGTTGCCCACGGTGGGAATTCCGGAGCCGATGTCGAGGAACTGGTCGATGCCGGCGTCGAGCAGCACCCGGACGGCCCGGCGCAGGAACTCCCGACCGGAGCGCATGGTGGCGGCGAGATTCGGGGTCATGCTGGCGATCTGCTCCGCCAACTGCCTGTCGATCTCGAAGTTGTGCGCTCCACCCAGAAAGTAGTCGTACACCCGGGCCGCGCTCGGCCTGGTCAGATCGATCTCGGTCGGCAGTCCGTCCGGCATCAGCGTGCTCCCCAGTTCATCGCCGCGGCGCGGGACGGCACCGGCGTCGGGGCGCGCAGCGGGCACGCGTGGGCACCGGTCGACCCGCGGGTCGTGTGGTGTGGACCACTCTAGGCGGCTGACTCCAGCAACAGCGAGATGCCTTGACCAACGCCGATGCACATGGTGGCCAGAGCCCGGCGTCCGCCGCGACGGCGCAGCTCCAGGGCGGCGGTCAGCGCCAGCCGCGCGCCGCTGGCACCGAGCGGGTGCCCCAGCGCGATGGCACCACCGTTCGGGTTGACGTGCTCGGCGTCCACGGGCAGCCCCAGCTCACGCAGCACCGCCACGGACTGCGCGGCGAACGCCTCGTTCAACTCCACCACGTCCACCGCGCCCACCTCGACGCCGACGCGTTCGAGCAGCTTGCGGGTGGCCGGCACCGGGCCGATTCCCATGATCCGGGGCGGCACACCAGCCGCCGCCGCGCCGACGATCCGGGCCAGCGGGGTCAGGCCGTACCGGGCGACCGCCGCCTCGCTGGCCACCAGCAGGGCGACGGCGCCGTCGTTGACGCCCGAGGAGTTGCCGGCGGTCACCGTGCCGCCGTCGCGGAACGGGGTGGGCAGCGCGGCCAGCTTGTCCAGCGAGGTCTCCCGGGGGTGCTCGTCGGCCTCGACCAGCCGGGTCTCCCGACGACCCGCCGGCACCGACACCGACACGATCTCCTCGGCGAACCGGCCGTCCGCCTGCGCCCTGGCCGCCCGCTGCTGCGAGCGGTATGCGAAGGCGTCCTGCTCGGCCCGGCTGACGCCGTACTCGGCGGCCACGTTCTCCGCCGTCTCCGGCATCGAGTCGACCCCCCACCCGTCACGCATCAGCGGGTTCACCAACCGCCAGCCGAGGGTGGTGTCGTACACCTCGGCCGACCGGGAGTACGCCGACGTCGCCTTCGGCATGACGAACGGCGCCCGGCTCATGCTCTCCACCCCACCGGCGATCACCAGCTCGGCGTCCCCGGCGACGATGGACCGGGCGGCGGTGGCGAGCGCGTCCAGGCCCGAACCGCAGAGCCGGTTGACGGTGCTGCCCGGCACCTCCTCGGGCAGGCCGGCCAGCAGCGCCGCCATCCGGGCCACGTTGCGGTTGTCCTCGCCGGCCTGGTTGGCGCAGCCGAGCACGACGTCATCGACCCGCGCCCAGTCCACCGACGGGTGGCGGGCGACCAGTTCCCGGATCACGTGCGCGGCCAGGTCGTCGGGGCGGACGCCGGCCAGCGCGCCCGCGTACCGGCCGATCGGGGTGCGGACACCGGCCACCAGGTATGCCACGGTCATCGCGAGTCCTTAGGGGGTGCAGACGGCGGGGGTGGGGCGCGCCCGCCGGGTCACGAGGGCTGCCGGCCGCCAGGATATCCACGCCGGCAGCGGATAGGTTGACGGCATGGCCCGGGCCCAGTTCAGCGCAGAGACCAGCGGCGGCGGCGCGTTCGTCCGCCAGCCGAACCGGTTCACCGGTCGGGTCACCGCCGACTCCACCTCGCCACCCGGCGGCGGCCCGGACGAGCAGGACCGCTGGCCGCTGGAGGCCGGCCGTTACCGGCTGATCTGGTGCCGGGCCTGCCCGTGGGCGCACCGGGCGAGGATCGTGCGTGGCCTGCTCGGGCTGGACGACGCGATCTCGCTGGGCACCGTCGACCCGATCCGGGACGAGCGGGGCTGGGCGTTCGCCCTCGACCCGGACGGCTTCGACCCGGTGCTCGGCGTGAGCTTCCTCTCCGAGGCGTACCTGGCCACCGACCCGGACTACACCGGCCGGGTGACAGTGCCGGCGCTCGTCGACACCCTTACCGGTCGGGTGGTCACCAACGACTATCCGCGGCTCACCCTCGACTTCTCCACCGAGTGGCGGTCGCTGCACCGTGCGGGGGCGCCGGACCTCTACCCGGAGGCACTGCGCCCCGAGCTGGACGCGCTGATGGCCGAGATCCACACCGACGTGAACAACGGCGTCTACCGGTGCGGGTTCGCCACCTCCCAGCAGGCGTACGACGAGGCGTTCCGGGCGCTCTTCGCCCGGCTGGACGTGCTCTCCGAGCGGCTGGCCGGGCAGCGCTACCTGATGGGCGACGCGATCACCGAGGCGGACGTCCGGCTGTTCACCACGCTGGTGCGCTTCGACGCCGCGTACCACGGGCACTTCAAGTGCAACCGCGACAAGCTGACCGAGATGCCGGTGCTCTGGGCGTACGCCCGGGACCTGTTCCAGACGCCGGGTTTCGGCGAGACGGTGGACTTCGACCACATCAAGCGGCACTACTACGGCACGCATCGGGAGATCAATCCCAGCGGCATCGTGCCACTCGGGCCGGACGAGTCCGGCTGGAGCACGCCGCACGGGCGTGGCTGAGCCGGCTCGGCCGGCCGCCCCGACCCTGCCGAGCGCCCGCGGCGAGGTCGCCCGCCGGGTCGCCGGGTCGGCGGCGGCCGGCTGCACCCTGGCCGGTGCGGTGGCGGTGACGCTCGCCGTGGTCGCCGGTCCCGGTCCAGGGCTCACCGGGTACGTCAGCGAGGCGGGCATTGCCGGCAGCGCCCACGCCGGAACGTACCGGATCGGGATCCTGGCCCTTGCCGGCGCGTTGCTGCTGATCGGTGCGGCGCTGCCTCCCGGGGTGTGGGCGGCGGCCCCGGCCCTGCTCGCCACCGGGGCCGTGTTCACCGCCGTGTCGGGGGCGGTGACCTGCTCCGGCGGTTGCCCGTTGCCGCCGTTCGAGCGCGCGACGGCGGCGGACCTGGTGCACGGCGGCGCGAGCATCGCGGCGACCGCCGCGGTGGTCTTCGCCATGATCGCGCTGGCCGTCTCCGTGCCGGCGGGCCGGACGGTGCGTCGGCTGGCCGGCGTCGCCGCCGTGCTGGCCCTGCCGCTCTGTGCCACGGTGGGGCTGGCGATGCTCGTGATCGGTCGAGGCCCGGTGGTGGGGGTGCTGGAACGGCTGATCCTCGCCCTGGCGGTGCTGTGGGGCCTGGGCACGGCCACCGCGCTGGCCCTCTGTAAGGAGCCTCACGCCGTCCGGTCCTTCCAATGAGCGGGAATCGGCGTATCGTCGGCCAGCGATGACCAACGTCTGGGGCCTCACTGTCCGCCTGTATGTCGATCTCCGACTGCAGGCCAGTGGCATCTGTCCGGGCTAGCCGCGTTTTCTACGCCCACCCCGATCGGACCGGACAATTGGATACATCTTCATGCCCTTCAGCCTGCGCAAAATTCCCTTCTCCGTGCAGATCCTGCTCGGCCTCGTACTCGGCGTCGCGCTGGGCTTCCTGGCCCGCACCAACGACCTGAGCTGGCTGACCAGCACCCTGCACACCGTCGGCAGCCTCTTCGTCCAACTGCTCAAGCTGGCCGTGCCGCCGCTGGTCTTCACCGCCATCGTGGTCAGCGTGGTCAGCCTGCGCGGCGTCGCCAACGCCGCCCGGCTCGCCCTGAAGACCCTCATATGGTTCGGCATCACCGCGCTGATCGCGGTGAGCATCGGCATCGGCCTCGGCCTGCTCACCAACCCGGGCAGGGGCGTGACCCTCGACCTGGGTGGCGCGGCCGCGCCGAAGAAGACCGGCTCGTGGACCGACTTCCTCACCGGCATCGTGCCGACCAACCCGGTCGGCGCGTTCGTCGAAGGCAACGTCCTCCAGATCGTCTTCCTCGCCGTCGTCATCGGTGCCGCGGCGCTGCTGGTCGGCGAGGCCGCCGAGCCGTTCGTGGCGCTGAACCGCTCCCTGCTGGAGATCGTCCAGAAGGCGCTCTGGTGGGTCATCCGACTCGCCCCGATCGGCACCCTCGGCCTGATCGGCAACGCCGTCGCCTCGTACGGCTGGGACCTGCTGGCTCCCCTGGCGAAGTTCACCACGGCCGTCTACGTCGGCTGCGCCATCGTGCTGTTCGTGGTCTACCCGCTGGTGCTGATCCTCGCCGGCCGCCTCAACCCGCTGCGCTTCTTCGCCGGCGCCTGGCCGGCGATCGAGCTGGCCTTCGTGTCCCGCTCCTCGGTCGGCACCATGCCGGTGACCCAGCGCTCCGTCGAGCGCCTCGGCGTCCCCCGCGAGTACGCCTCGTTCGCGGTGCCCTTCGGCGCGACCACGAAGATGGACGGTTGCGCCGCCATTTACCCGGCCCTCGCCGCGATCTTCGTGGCGCAGGTGTTCGGCGTGCACCTCGGCATCGGCGACTACCTGCTGATCGCCTTCGTCTCGGTGGTCGGCTCGGCGGCCACCGCCGGCCTGACCGGCGCGATCGTGATGCTCACCCTGACCCTCAGCACGCTGGGCCTGCCGCTGGCCGGCGCCGGTCTGCTGCTGGCCATCGACCCGATCCTGGACATGATCCGCACCGCCACCAACGTCGCGGGGCAGGCGCTGGTGCCGACAGTGGTCGCCGCCCGCGAGGGCACTCTCGACCGCGCCGCGTACGAGTCCGCCGGCCGGCGTGACCTGACCGACCCGGAGCCGGTCGCCGACACCCGGCCCGAGCTCACCCCCGTTCCTGCCTGACCGATTCACCAGTACGGCGACGGGCCCCTCTCCCCGGGGGCCCGTCACCGTGTCGGAGAGGATGACCCCATGAGTTCCCTGTTCACTCCCCTGGCCCTGCGCGGGGTCACAGTGCCCAACCGGATCGCCATGGCACCGATGTGCCAGTACTCCGCCGGCCCCGACGGCCTGCCCACCGACTGGCACCTGATCCACCTCGGCAGCCGCGCGGTCGGCGGGGCCGGCCTGGTGCTGACCGAGGCGACCGCCGTACTCCCCGAGGGCCGGATCAGCCCACAGGACACCGGCCTCTGGTCCGATGCGCACGTCGACGCCTGGCGACCGGTGACCGCGTTCGTCGCCGCCCACGGCGCGGTGCCGGCCGTGCAGCTCGCGCACGCCGGCTTCAAGGCATCCACCTACCGGCCCTGGGCGCCCGAGCGCGGTGGCGTGCCGGACGCCGAGGGCGGCTGGACGCCCGTCGCCCCCGGCTCGGAGCCGTTCACCGCCGACTACCGGACGCCGACCAGCCTCGACGAGGCCGGCATCGCCGGCGTGGTCGACGCGTTCGCGGCCGGAGCCGTACGCGCCCTGGACGCCGGCTTCGCCGCCGTGGAGATCCACGCCGCCCACGGCTACCTGCTCAACGAGTTCCTCTCGCCGCTGACCAACCGCCGCACCGACGCGTACGGCGGCGACCGCGCGGCCCGGATGCGGCTCACCCTGGAGGTGGCCCGCGCGGTGCGCGCCGCGGTCGGCGAGGACGTGCCGGTGCTGACCCGGATCTCCGCCACCGACTGGGTCGAGGGCGGCTGGACGATCGAGGACAGCGTGGTGCTCGCCGGTGAGCTGGCCGGCGTCGGCGTCGACCTGGTCGACGCGTCCTCCGGTGGGGTGAGCACGGACCAGCGCATCCCGCTCGGCCCGGGTTACCAGGTGCCGCTGGCCGCCCAGATCCGCCGCGAGGCCGGCGTGCCGACCGGCGCGGTGGGCCTGATCGTGGAGCCCGAGCATGCCGAGCAGATCGTCGCCAGCGGCGAGGCCGACCTGGTGCTGCTGGGTCGGGAGTTGCTGCGCGACCCGTACTGGCCGCGCCGGGCCGCCGCGAAGCTCGGCGTCGCGTACTCCGGCCCCGCCCAGTACGCCCGCGCCTGATCCTTCCGGTCGGGCGGCTGCTCACCCAGCATCCGCCCGACCGTCGGCACTCAACCCGCCAGGTGTGACCAGTCGCCCTCCAGGTCCTGCCAGGTGCCCTGGGCGGCCACCGTGCCGCCGAGCAACACCACCACGTGGTCGGCCCGGACCAACGCGGCGCGCTTCGCCGTCGAGCCGACGACCGTCACCCCGTGGCCGCGCAACGCCTGCCACAACGCCAGCTCGGTGGTGACGTCCAGCGCCGACGACACGTCGTCGGCGACAAGCAGTTCGGTACGCGGGGCCAGCGCACGGGCCAGCGCCAACCGCTGCAACTGCCCGCCGGACAGCCGGGTGCCCTTGTGCCCGATGAGCAGGCCCAACCCACCACCGGCGGCGGCCAGGTCATGGTCGAGCTGGGCGGTGCTGACCGCCCCCGCCGCGTCCACCTGGTGCCCGAGGGCGATGTTGTCGGCCACCGTGCCGGACAGCACCCGGGGCAACTGACCGACGTAGCCGACCTGGTTGGGGCGCAGGAACAGCTCCGGCTCGGTGACCGGGTCACCGTTCCAGGCCAGCTCACCGGTGTGGTGCACGATCCCGGCCAGACCGCGCAGCAACGAGGACTTACCCGACCCGACCGGCCCTACGACCAGCACCAACTGCCCCCGCTGCACGGTCAGGTCCACGTCCCGGACGGCCACCGTGCCGTCGGAGTGCACCACCCCGAAGCCCCGCAGCTCCAGCCGGCGCAGCGGATGCCGGGGTGGCATGGTCGGCGCGGGCGCCGTCCCTGCCGTCAGGTCGACCTCCGGCACCCCCGCGGAGTACGTGCTCACCCCGGTCATCGCCACGGTGCGTCGGGTCCAGACCCGCGCCGAGGGCAGCTGCGAGATCAACGACGCCGTCGTCCAGGCGAACCAGCGGGCCGCGCCCAGGGTGGAGACGGCCACCAGCACGGCCCCGGCGGAGAGCGCCCCGTCCAGGTAGAGCGCCCAGGCTCCGATCGGCAACAACCCACTGGCCATCGACGGTGTGGAGCGTGCCCACACCTGCACCGAGATCTCCCGCCGCTGCCGGTCGCTGCGCAGCACGTCCAGGCCGGCCAGGTGACGCAGCACCGCAGTGGTCGCGCCGGCGAGCTTCACCGTCCGCGCCGCGGAGAGCGCGGAGACCAGCGCCGTGGCGAAGGAGGCCCGCGCCGCCACCGTCGCCCGGGCCGCACGCTCCAGCTTCGGCCCGAACAACGTCGCGGCCAGCCCGGAGACGACCATCGTGCCGAGGAAGAACAGCCCGGGTACGACGCTGCCGGTGACCGCCGTCATCGCGACCACGAGCACCAGCGCGACGGTCTGGTCCAACACGTTGTCGGCGAGTTGGACCACCCGTTCGGTGTCCCCACCCTGCGCCACCACCTCGGCGGGGGTGTGTGAGCTGACCCGGCGCGGCCCGGTCTGGCCGTGCACCAGCCGAAGGCCGATCCGCAGCATCTGCCGCACCCACCACTGCGGGAACCAGACATGGGTGTAGAACGGCAGCGGCAGGGTGACCAGCAACCCGGCGACGATCCCCACCGCCGGCAGGTACGGGTTACCGGTCCCGTCGACCAGGTCCGCCCAGAGCCAGGGCAGCACCGGGCCGTCCAGCCCGAGCAGGCTGAGCCCGAGGAACAGCACGACCGCCGCCGCCCCGTACCGGGGATCGTTCGTGCACAGTCGGAAGATCTCCCGCAGCGTCCGGGCCGGCGGCACCGGCGGCAGCGGCGGAGGATCGGCCCGCGTCGGCCCGGCCGCGTCCCGCGTGCTGTCCGGGGTTGTCTCCCGTGTGGCCTGCTCATCCGGCTCGGCCCGGCTCGACGCCGGCTCGGTCGGCCAGGCGACGCCCTGCTCGTTCGCCGCGACCGGTTCGCCCCGGGCCGGCGCCGGCTCGCTCGGCCACGCGTCCGGGCCGGGGCCGACCAGCAGGTCGGTGCCGACGCCGGTACGACCGGCCGGCGCCACCGTCGCGTACGCGGCCGCGTGGCTGGTCGCCAACAGTTCCGCGAAGCGCGTCGACGTCTCCAACGGACCGGCCTCGACCACCGCGCCGTCGGCCAGGACGACCACCTCGTCACAGCGGCGCACCGAGGAGAGCCGGTGCGCGATGACGATGCCGATCCGGTCGCGCAGCAGTCGTTCGGTGGCCCGCTGCACCCGCGCCTCGGTGACCGGGTCCAGCCGCGCGGTGGCCTCGTCGAGGATCACCACGTGCGGCTCCCGGACCAGGATCCGGGCGAACGCCACCAACTGTTCCTGACCGGCGGAGAGCACGTGCCCGCCCTCCCCCAGCCGGGTCGCCAACCCGTCCGGAAGCTCGGCGATCCAGCTCGCCAGGCCCAGCTCGTCCAGCGCCCGAGCCGCCGCGTCGAGCAACTCCCTGTCGAAGAGCGCCACGTTCTCGGCGAGAGTGCCGGCCAGGATCTCGGTGCGCTGCGGCACCAACGCCACCCAGCGGCGCAGTTGCTCGACGTCGAGGTCGCACAGGTCGGTGCCGCCGAGGAAGACAGTGCCCGGCGGCACGTCGACCGCCCGGGTGAGCACCTTCGCCAGCGTCGACTTGCCCGAGCCGGTCCGCCCGATCAGCGCGTACGAGCGACCGCGCGCGAAGGTGAGGCTGAGCCCGCGCAGCGCGGCACCCCGGGCACTCTCCCCGTACCCGAAAGTCAGGTCGCGGATGCGCAGGTCACCCTCGCTCGGGCTGGCCCCGCCGACCGGTTCCTGCCGAGCCCTGGAGAGCAACTGCACCCGCGCCCACGCGCCGAGCGCCTCCTGGATCTCCGGCACCATCCGGCTGACGTGTTCCGCTGTCGCCCCGAAAGCCAGGGCCAGCAGCCAGATGGCGGTGAGCCGGGCCGCGTCGATCCGGCCGCTGGCCAACGCCCAGGCACCGCCGAGCACCACCGCGCCGATGCCCGCCCGGATCGTCGCGGTCGCCACCGTCGCCACCCGGGCGGACAGCACCCAGACCACCAGGCCACGGGAGAGCACGGCGGAGGCCCGCCGGGCGTACAACCGCAGCACGTACGGCCGCGCCAGACTGGTGCGTACGTCGTCCTGGCCGTGCACCGCCTCCTCCATCACGGCCGCCAGGTCGGACCACGCCTCCTCCTCGGCCATCCGGGCCGGGCCGATCCGCGCCGTGGGCCGGCGCAGGCCGACCGCGAGCACCACGGTGAGCAGCAGCATCGCGATCCCCGCCGGCCACCACACGAACAGCGCCACGACCATCGACAACAGACCGACGCAGAGGCCCTGGGCGAGACGGGTGCCCTGGTTACGAATTGCCGACGCCACCTGGTAGACGTCCCCGTCGATGCGGTCCAGCAACTCGCCGACCGGAGTGGTCTCCAGGGTGGGCAGGTCCTGCCCGAGAGCGACGCGACACAGCCGGCGACGCACGTCGGCGGACCAGTCGGCGGTCAGACCGGCCATCAGCAGACTCACCGCGAGGTCGCTGAGGACCACAGCGACCAGGGCCACGGCCAGCACGGCGAAGAAACCAGCCGAACGGTGCACCAGCACCGCGCCGGCCAGCGCCGACGCGCCCGCCTGCCCCGCGGCACCCAGCACGATCAGGACGGCCACGATCGTCACACGACGGGTCGACGTACCCCACAGATCACGGAGCAGGCGCATGGAAAGTCCTCCGGGACGTGGGTGGCGGAGACCTCAGCCTGCCGGCAGCACCCCGTCATCTCAACCGATTTACCCGCCTCTGAGCTGGGCTTCCGTCGCTTCCGCCAGCGACCAGAACAGGGCCTCTCCGTGAGCGTTTGACCGATTTGAGAACTTGTGGGCGGTCGGGGACAGCCTCAGAGGTCTAGATCGACTCTGGTTCTGTGATGTCGCGGTGTCCGGGCGTCCGGGACTGCGCGACTTTCATGAACGCGAGTGGATCACGCCCGGTGTCGGAGGTTTGCTGCCGTGAGCCACACGCCCCATGGAGGTTTTGTCGGCTTCTGGGCGATCTGGGGTGTGGTCGGGGGCACTCGTGGGCCGGAATCATGGCCGGGCCGGGGTCGTTACACACCCTGACGATCGCAGTACCACCGACCCGCCGCCCGACCCGCACGGGGTTGGGACGCAGGTCCCGCAGGTTGGAATGCCGGCCCGCGCCTGGTCGTTACAACCCCCACGACCGCTGGCACCGCCACGACGAGGGTGCGCGATGGATGGGCCAACCCCGGAATGACCCCGGCCCCCCGGTCGTTACACACAGACCCGGCGCCACGAGCCCCCCGCTCGGCAGGCCGCCGACCCCGACGCCGAACCAGGGCGTCACCCCAAGACTTTCCCCCCTTTGTGAAGTGCAGCGCCGGACGAGGTGCTCACACCCTCACCACCGCCCCCCTTTGGTGGTGCGGGTGTTCTACCCCCGAAGGAGCTACCCCCATGAACACGATCTTCCGTAAGAGCATGCTGTCTGTTGCTGGTCTCGCGTTCGCCG